>CAUDQR010000010.1 GCA_958451615.1 uncultured Collinsella sp.
GACGCCGCCCTCTCAAGGCGGAGATCACCAGTTCGAATCTGGTACGGGCTACCACGCATCTGATACCCGGTCTTTCCACGGAAGGCCGGGTTTTTTATTATCAAACAACTGTCTGTCATTCCCGTTTGAACAAGAGCTTTGCGTTCTGCTTATGGCCCTTACGGGTACAATAACCAAGATATTTTGACTGTTAGAAGGAGTCTCATGACGGAGTCCTCTCAGCATACGTCCAAGCCCCAGGTCGAGGTTGAGGCCTCGGGCGGCGATGACAATAAGAGCGCACGCCGCGGCGCAATCTTTATCGGCGTTGTGCTGGTGGGTTATATCGTCTATCTGGTGGTAACCGGGCAGATGGGGCAGTTCTGGGCTGCAATGTCGAGCGTCCAGGCGCCCTGGCTCGTTGTCGCGTGTCTCTGCATGTTCATGTATCTGTTCTTTGGCATTGTGGCCTATGCGATCGCCGTCTGGCTCGACCCCAATTCACCCGTCGGCATTCGCGACCTGATCTCGGTCGAGGCGAGTGGCATCTTCTTTGGCAACCTGACGCCCATGATGATGGGCTCTACGCCTGCCCAGATCTACCGCCTGACCAAAGCGGGCCAAAACGTGGGCGAAGCGGGTGCCACGCAGTTCACCCGATTTATTGTGTATCAGTTTGGCCTCGTTGCCTGGGGCGCTATCCTATTGCTTGCTCGCATGCCGTTTTTTGCCGAGCGCTATGGCGACATGACGCTGCTGTGCGTCTTTAGTTTTGGCGGTCACTGCTGCATCCTGCTCGGCATCTTCGCCGTCGCGCTCATGCCTAAGACCGTCACGCGCGTCGCCCATTGCATCATCAATTGGCTCGAGCGCATAGGTGTCTCGGCCACTAAGATCGATGGATGGCGCTCGTTTGTCGATGGCGAGATCTACTCCTTCTCCGAGAAGTTCAAGCTTTCGGCCGGACATTTTTCTTCCATGCTGCTCACCGTGTTTATCACCATGCTGCAGCTCGCGTTTTTCTATCTGGTGCCGTATTTTCTGATGCTCGCCTTTGGCCACCACGAGGTCGACTTTTTCTCGGTCATGGCCGCGAGCGCCTTTGTCCAGCTGCTGAGCTCTGCGGTTCCCTTGCCCGGTGGAACTGGTGGCGCTGAGGGCGGCTTTGCTTTGTTCTTGGGTCATTTCTTTGGGTCGGCTTCGACCGCCGGCTATCTGCTGTGGCGTCTCATTACGTTTATCGCGCCGACCATTTTGGCTGCGCCCCTGCTGGGCCTTAAGAGCGCCCACAACGAGAGCATCCATGCGCGCTGGGATCGCGTGATGCGCAAGCTCGGCCGCGAGCCTCAGACGCCCTCTGCGCCCACTAAGCCGCACCCCACGAATGCTGTTACCGTTGATCCCAGGAAGCACGCTCAGAAGGCTTCTGGGACCGCTAAGCCGGCTCATAAAGCCTATGTGCGCCAGACGGGCGACGGTATCCGCGTATCTCCGTCGGCGCTCAATAAGAAGAAGCACCCTAAGTCGCGGTAGGGCAGTCGTGCGTTCTTCATGATGCGGGGCATATTTGAGCTGTATGGGGGATAATCCTCTTACGTAGATTATCTCTCATCTGTTGATGAATGCTCGCATATCGAAGGGACACACCCATGGCCACCAGTAAACCGCGTATTGATCGCCGTATCGTTCGCAGCCGCAATGCCATCCTTTCCGCTTTCGAGCGCTTGCTCATGGAAAAGCCGCTGGCAGACATTACGGTGAGTGCCATCGCGCGCGAGGCCAATGTCGACCGTAAAACCTTCTACGTGCACTTTGGTACGGTTGATGGCTTGCTCGATGCCATTGCCGTCGATGTGGTGGAGATGATTGTCGACTCGGTCGAGAAAACGCTTGCCTCCATGGACGGCGACACCAACGAACGCGCCCTGGGCGCGGCGGCGACCTTCTTTAAGACCATCAACGAGGCACTTTGCAATAACCTCGTGCTCAATCGCCAGCTGATTGAAAACATCCCGCTCGACGATTTTATGACGCGTTTGCGCGTGCCGCTCGAGCATGAGATTGCCGAGCGCGATCTGCTGCCCCAAGGTCTCAAGGACGAGATGTTCGACTACTATCTGGCGTTTTTGCTGTCGGGTATTATCGGAATCTATCGCACATGGGCGCTGTCTGACGGCTCGGTTCCTATCGAGCGCGTCTCGGAGGTCGCCAACGACCTGACTCTCAATGGCCTGTCGAGTCTGGAATCTCGCTTGGATTAGGCGCAGGCTCGAGTTCGTGAGGCGCTTGTCGGGGTGCAGCCCGATCGATCAGGCGACGAGCATCCCGCCGAAGCAGTCGATGACCGGGCTCAGGTAGACCTTCTCGCCGCCCGGGAGCCTGAACTCGGTGATGTCGGTGAGCCACAGCCGGTTGGGCTCGTCGGCGTGGAAATTCCTGTTCACGAGGTTCTCCGGCGCCTTGTAGACCTCGCCGGCGTAGGAGCTGTAGCCTGAGGATCCTTAAAAGAAAGTCCAGTTTATCCTTTCCACCCCAATTGGGAATCCTCCGATGCGCCTTCGCACGCTCGCATGACCTCGATACCGTGCGAGCGTGCGAACTCGACGAGCTCTGCGTTGCGGGCGTTTATGGTGCCGAAGGCGGCGGGACACACGATAAGGCGCGCGCAGTGGACGAGGAGCTCTTTGGCGCGGGCTATGGTTCTATCCCCGATCGGCTCGAAGGCGCGCTCGGCCACGCATTCCGCCGCCAGGTCGCGCGCGAGCTCGCAGTCGATGTCCCCTTCGTGCAGAACGCCCGTGTAGAACGCCTTGCCCTGCCGGATGAGCTGGCGAAACACAGCCGACCCCGTACCTGCGCCGGCGATGACGAACGTGTGCGCATCGCCGTGCGGGCGTCCAATTTCCACGCTGCCGAAGCGCTCGTTGAAGGTGCCATGTTGAAGGCCGTAGAGCTCGCCAATCGTCTCGCGCGTGAATATGTCCTCGGGTGCGCCGGCGCGGAAGACCCGGCCGTCCTTCACGCAAATCACCTTGTCGGCGCTTTTCTGCGCGAGCTCGAGTTCGTGGATGGACATGATGACAGCCACATTCCGCGATTTCGCAAGGTGGCGAAGTATTCGCAGCAGGTCGATCTGGTAGCGGATATCGAGATATGACGTGGGCTCGTCGAGCACGAGCACACGCGGATCCTGCGCGATGGCGCGTGCGAGCATGACGCGCTGGCGTTGCCCGTCGCTTATCTGCATGAAGTCGCGCTCGGCGAGCTCTTCCACATGTGCGGTTTTCATGGCCTCGTCGACCCGACTATGGTCGTCGGGCGAGAGTGTGCCCATTCGCCCGGTGTAGGGGTGCCTTCCCGCCTCTACGACATCGCGGCAGGTGAGGAGCTCGGTCCGGGGGCGATCTGTCAGCATAACGGCAAGGTTCCTTGCAAACTCCGCCGTCTTCCATCGGGAAATCTCCCGCCCGTCGAGCTCGACTGCGCCGGCAAGCGGTGCCAGATGGCGTGTGATGGTTTTCAAGATGGTCGACTTGCCCGAGCCGTTCGGCCCGATGAGCGCCACGACGTCGCCCGCGCGAACCTCCAGATCGACGCCTTCGACTACGACCTTCTTGTCGTAGCCCGCCGACAGGTCGCTTATGTGGAAAAGCGGCGCTCCGTCAGCCTGCGTTTCGACCGTAGTTTCGAGGTTCGGCTCCGCTCGGAGGAGGCGTTCCGCGCGCAGTTCCGCACGAGCCGAAAGTGCCTTCTGGCGCTTTCGTGCGAGCTCAGGACTGTCTAAGCATGGAATGTCCCCTCCGAGCGTTTTGGGCCGCGGCACGAATTCCCCCATCTACCTCACCCGCTTCTTCAACATGAGCGCGATAACCACCGGAGCGCCGAAGATGGCGGTGACGGCGCTGATGGAAAGCTCGACGGGAGAGAACAGCGTGCGCGCGATCAAATCGCAGCCCGCGCAGAAGATGGCGCCTCCCAAGAAGCACGCAGGAATCACGCGGATGGGCTTCGACGACTTTAGCGCCGACTTCACGAGATGCGGAACCGCGATGCCTACGAACGACACCGGACCAGCGAACGCGGTCACGCAGGCGGAGAGCATGCTCGCTAGAAGGACGAGCACCACGCGGAAGCGTTCGACGTTCACGCCGACGCTTTTCGCGTAGGCTTCTCCCAGCTGGAAGACGGAAAGGGGCTTCGATATCGCGAATACGCATGCGCTCACGGTGATCACCACGACCGCGATGACCGCGATGTCGTCCCAGCTCGAACCCGAGAAGCTACCCAAAGACCAGTTGTGCAGGTTCACGATGGACTGGTCGTCGGCGAAGGCGATGAGGAAGTTCGTCGCCGCCGAGCAGATGTATCCCACCATGACGCCCGCCACGATGAGCATGGCCATGGAACTTATGCGCCGTGCGATGAGGAGCACGAAGCCGATGGTGATAAGCGAGCCCAGAAACGCTGCGGCCACCATGGCCGGCGAAGACATGGCCATGTTCGCGCCTAGAAGTACGATCATCGTAAGCGCGACGACGAACTTTGCGCCCGAGGAGACGCCCAAGATGAACGGGTCGGCGATGGGGTTGTTGAAAAACGTCTGCAGCAGGAACCCGGAAAGCGAAAGTGCCCCGCCGAGAAGCACGGCTGAAAGCACGCGCGGCAGGCGAATCTCCCAGATGACCTGGCTTTCCATGGAATTGGCCGCGCCGCCCGAAAGGATGCCGGGGATGTGGTCTGCGGGCACGAGCACGCTCCCGATGCACAGGTTGGCCCCGACGAGCACGATGAGGGCAACAGCGAGCAGCGCCGTCACGACGCGACACCGCGCGGCGCGCCCCGATTCGTCGTATGCCATGGAAAGCCGGCTTCTCATGGCGCTAACCGAGCTTCCTCAGATAATGGAAGTCGCTCGCGTCATCGCCGGTGAACGCCCCGTGCAGCTCGTCGATAATGTCGGCGGTAGAAGTCATCTGCTGGTACATGTCGGCGCTTGTGACCCAGACATTGCCGTTCTTCACGGCTTTGAACTGCGACAATAGCGCGTTTTTGCCTACGAAGTCGTTCAAGGTGGCAACCGATTCGTCGATGGTGCCGTTGTAGACGATGATGTCGGCATCCTTCGCCGTCGCGTAGAAGCGCTCCATTTCGAGCGTTACTGACGAACCTGACGTCGACGCCGTCTGCGCGTCATCGAGCGCGTAGCTGCCGCCTGCAAGCTCGATCATCTGCGCCACGTAGTCGCCCGCCCGCCGCGTGACGGCGGCCCCGTTCGAGTTAATGTAGAAATACGCCACGGTTTTACCTGACGACGCGAGCCCCGACGTTTGCTCGACGCGGGCCTTCTGCTCGTTGAACAGGTTCGCGGCCTCTTCTTCCTTGTCGAACAGGACGCCGAAAAGCTTAATCCACTCGACGCGCCCGAGTGCTTCGGGCTCGCTTGACGACTGTTCGGTGAGCACGACGAGCCCGAGCTTCTGCAGCTTTTCCTTCACATCGGGTGTGTGGTTGATCATGGTGTTCTCGATGGCGAGCGTGCAGCCCGAGGCCGATATTCGCTCGTAGTCGGGCGCGCTGTACTTGCCGCCGTAGGCGATCGCCCCACTTTCGAGCGCGCTTTTGAAGCCCGCGACCGAGCAATCGTCGGCCTTCGTGCCCGACATTAAGATATTGTCGTTCGCATCGAGCGCGTCGACCAGGCACATCGTTGCCGACGACACGAGGTACACCTTGTTGGCGGGGCGCCTTATGACCGCGATGTCGGAGCTCAACCCATCAGGTACCTTCGCATCTTGCGGCACCACGAGGAAGCGCTCCCCGTTCGAAATGCAGATAAGCCGCAGGCCGCCTTCGTACTCGTCGACA
Organism: uncultured Collinsella sp.; assembly: GCA_958451615.1. Classification (GTDB taxonomy): domain Bacteria; phylum Actinomycetota; class Coriobacteriia; order Coriobacteriales; family Coriobacteriaceae; genus Collinsella. Next base: position 5,845 of record CAUDQR010000010.1, read on the forward strand.
GTGAAGTGCTTGGCGTATTCAAGCTGAAGCGCCCCCGTCGGCTCCCAGCCGCAGCCCAAATCGGCGTTGTGGAAGTCGGCCGCGGCGCTTGAAGCCGTTCCCGCAGGGGAGCCGCCGCTTGCATCGTTGCCCGATTTCTCCTTCATGGTGGATGAGTCGAAGTGGAGCGTGTAGTCGATGGTGTGCGGCGTCGACATGGCGACGGTCTCGGCCGACACGGCGATGTCCTCGTCGAGTGTGACGGGTATCTCGAACGTGGAGTTGCCGCCGTCGTTTACGGGCGCGTAGTCCACGCCGTCGGCGGTCATCTTGTCGTAGTTCGAACTCGACCAGGTGATGGTCGCGGTGTAGGTGTCGCCATCCTTCACAATTGTGGTTGGTGAGGCGATGCTTGCGCGCCCTGACCCGCCGGAAAGCGAGACGCTCACAGTGTATTCCTGAGAGCCCGCCGTGGCACCGGTCGCGTTCGGGCTCGCACTGCACCCCGCGAAGGGAAGCGCGAGTAGGGCGACGAGAACGCAGGCGATTACGCGCGCCGCGATGCTGCGGCGCTTCCTGTTTTCCCCCTTGGGAAGAATCGACCGCATGGCGTTACTTCAGTGCGTCGGCGCGCAGATCGACGCCGGCGGATTCGAATACGAGCGTGCGGTCGTACCACCGCTCCCTTTTAATGCTCCACGCGGCGCAGGCGGTGTCCTCGTCGAGCGCATCAACGGGCACGTCGTAGGTGTACTTGCCTTCCGCGTTTTCCACATAGGGGATGAAGTCGGCCTCGCTCGCGGCGGCAGCCTCGTCGCCCGTGCCCATGAAGAGCTTGCCGTAGCCCGTGCCGGAAAGTGTCATCACGCAGTGCATGGAGCCGTTTTCCACGATGAGCTGGGCGTCCACAATCCTGAACATGTTCGAGCTGGAATCTACGGTGATCGGATAGGTGCCGTCAGCCACCTTGTCGGCGGTAATGGGGGCAGCGCTTGCGCCCTCGGGCGCATCGGCCGCCTGTTCGGTCTTTTCCTGGGAATCGGCATCGCTTGCCTTTGCGCTGCCGCTTGAATTTCCGCCGCAGCCGGCGAGCGAGAACGCGAAAAGCGCCGCCGACAGGGCGAAGACGAGGGTTTTCTTCAACATGGAGGGGTTCCTTTCAATCGCTTCGACCGCCCGCGCCGTGCGGTGGGCGGGCGGGATGCGAATGCAACGGGCATGCGTCGTCAGTCGGGGAAAGGCGCATGCCCGTTGCACGGGGACGCGACCGGTGCCCCCGTGCGCGGCGAGTTTACAGCTTGGCGATGGCGTCGTCCACGTGCGAGACGTAGATGTCGTCGACCGCGACGTTCTGTCCCAGACCCTGGAGCAGGCACGTCACTTCGAAGCCGGCGGCCACGAACTTCGCAGCCCAGCTGTCGGGGTCGGTCTCGTCTGCCATGTCGTTGTTCGCGTGGTCGCCCGCGACCACCATGAACGGCGCGAGCACGGCCTTCTTGTAGCCTGCGGCGCTCGCGGCGGCGATAACATCCTCGCAGGTCGGTTCAGCCTCGACGGTGCCGACGAAGAACTGCGTCAAGCCCTCGTTCTTGAACACTTCCTGCATCTTGGCATAGTCGGCGTTGGAATCGGCTTCGGTGCCGTGGCCCATGAGGCACAGCGCCGTCTTGCCGTCGTCGAAGGACGCCATGTTCTCCTTAATGGCTGCGGCCACCTTCTTGTAGTCGTCGTCGGAGGTGAGCAACGGGTCGCCGAGCGAGATCTTGTCGAACTTGTCGGCGTACTTGTCGAGCTCGTCTTTCACGTCGGTGTATTCCAGGCCGCCCATGAGATGCGTCGGCTGCACGACGATTTCCTTCACGCCGTCTTTCACGCAGCGGTCGAGCGCCTCGGTCATGTTGTCGATCGTGATGCCGTCGCGCTTCTTCAGCTTGTCGATGATGATCTGCGCGGTGAAGGCGCGGCGGATGTCGTAGTCCTGCCAGTACTTCTCGCGGATAGCGTCTTCGATGGCGCCGATGGTGATGTGGCGCGAGTCGTTGTAGCTCGTGCCGAAGCTCGTGACGAGGATGACCGGCTTCACGGCCTTCTCCTTTTCGCTCGATTTCTCGGAACTTGCGGAGGTGCTGGAGCAGCCCGCGAGCGTGATTCCGGCGAGCGCGACGGCTCCGGTTGCTGCGGCGCCCATGAAGCTGCGGCGTGACATCTGGTCGGACATGGTTTTTCCTTTCCTCGGTTTGCCGGTCCCCCGGCGACAGTTGCTTGTCGGCACAAGCGAAAGAAAAGCGCACCCCTCGGGGTTCACAAGGAGCTAACGCCACGGCGATGCCGTGAGGAAAAGGCGAAGCAGTCTGGCTTGGGGCGCGAGGCGGTTCGCCCGCGCGTCCTATACAGTAATGTCCCTTGCCCAGGATTCCCACCTGGTTCCCTCCGCAAGCCAGCGCGGGCTGTGCGGACGCCGCGCCGGTCATTTCCTTTTATCCGATTGTCATATGCTCGTTGCCGAATCTTTTACTATGATAGTGGGCACTTGTGAACGTGTCAAAGCCAGGGCGGGCGGCATTGCGCCTCCTGCCTGCGTATTTGCGCCGATTGCCGCTTCGGGCGCCGTGTTTTGCCCGCTGCGCGAATGGCGGCGTAAACGGTTGCGATGAGAAACGGGAAGGGAAGGCTCGGATGATTCATATCGTTGGCGCAGGCTCGGGCGCCGCCGACCTTATCACGCTGCGCGGGGCTCGTCTTCTGCGCGCGGCCGACGTGGTCGTTTGGGCGGGGAGCCTTGTGAACCCCGAGCTGCTCGCCGAGTGCAAGGAATCCTGCGTCGTCTACGACAGCGCGCACATGACCTTGGAGGAAGTGCTCGACGTGATGTGCGCGGCAGATGCGCGGGGCGAGGAAGTGGTGCGCCTGCACACGGGCGACCCGTGCCTGTACGGCGCCATCCAGGAGCAGATGGACGCGCTCGACGCGCGCGGCGTGGACTACGAGGTGGTGCCCGGCGTGTCGAGCTTTTGCGGTGCCGCGGCGGCGCTTCGCCAGGAATACACGCTGCCGGGAATCAGCCAGTCGGTCGTGATCACGCGGCTTTCCGGGCGCACCCCCATGCCTGCGGGCGAGGGCATGCGCACCATGGCGGAAAGCGGCTCGACTATGGTCATCTTCCTGAGCTCGGGTATGCTCGCCGAGCTTTCCGCCGAGCTTTTGGCCGCGGGCCGCAGCTCCGACGAGCCGGCGGCGCTCGTGTATAAGGCGACCTGGCCTGAGGAGCGCGTGGTGCGATGCACAGTGGGCACGCTCGCCGATGCGGGCGCGCGAGAGGGCATCGACCGCACGGCGCTCGTGGTGGTGGGCCGCGTGCTCGGAGCTCGCGGCGGGCTTGCGCACGACGGCGCGCAGGCGGAGTCGTACGAGCGCAGCAAGCTTTACGACCCTTCGTTTGCCACGGGGTATCGGAAGGCGAGCAGCTAGCGTGGCCTTCGAGCACTACATATATACCGGGACGACCCGCCTGCGCTGCGGCTACACCACGGGGAGCTGCGCCGCTCTCGCGGCGAAGGCGGCCTGCGAGATGCTCTTGTCACGAAAGACCGTGGGCCGCGTGTCGATCGTCACCCCCGGCGGGCTGCCCGTCGAGACGGACGTGGTCGACGTATGCATCGGCGAGGGGTGCGCCCAGTGCGCCGTGCGAAAGGACGCAGGCGACGATGCCGATGTGACCGACGGCGTGCTCGTGTACGCGCTCGTGGAACATGCGGGGCCGGGCACGGGCGCTGCGGGCAGCAAGGGCGTGCCCGCGCGCGAATCGGAAGTTTCCGTCGATGGCGGCGTGGGCGTGGGGCGCGTGACGTTGCCCGGGCTCGAGCAGCCGGTGGGGGCGGCCGCCATCAACGCGACGCCGCGCGCGATGATCACTTCGGCGGTGCGCGAGGTGTGCGCCGCGCACGGCTTTTCTGGAAATATTGCTGTGACGATTTCGGTACCCGAGGGTGTTGCCCTTGCCGAAAAGACCTTCAACCCGCACCTGGGGATAGAGGACGGCATCTCCATCCTGGGCACGACGGGCATCGTCGAGCCGCGCAGCCTCGCTGCCTTGCGCGACAGCATCGAGCTCGAGATCCGGCAGCATGCGGCTATGGGGCGGCGCGGAGTCGTGCTCACGCCCGGCAACTACGGCGGGCAGTTCATCTCGGGGCATTTCCACCTAAACGGTGCGCCGGTGGTCTTCATCTCCAACTTTGTGGGCGATGCGATTGATTGCTGCGTTCGCGAGGGATTTACCAATGTCCTTCTTGTGGGACACATCGGCAAGCTAGTGAAGGTTGCGGGCGGCATCATGGACACCCATTCGCGTACCGCCGACTGCCGCGCGGAGATTCTGGCCGCCCACGCGGCCTTGGCCGGCGCGGGCGCGAAGACCGTGCACGAGATCATGTCGTCGGTCACGACCACGACGGCGCTTGAGGTAATCGAGGCCGCTGGCGTGGGGGACGCTGTGCGCGCCTCGCTCGCTGCGGCAATCGAGGACAGGTTGCGCCGCCGCGCGGCGGGCGCATGCGACATCGCCGCGGTCGTGTTCGACGCCGGGCGCCGCGAGCTTTTCCGCACGTCGGGCGCCGATGCTGTTATCGGGGAATTGGGGGCGACGTATGAGTAAAGGCGTGCTGTACGGGGTGGGCACGGGGCCTGGCGACCCCGAGCTGCTCACGATCAAGGCCGTCCGCACAATCGAATCGTGTCCGGTCATCGCCGCACCGCAAACGGCGGACGGGGTCATGGTCGCGCTTGACATTGTGCGCGGCGCCGTCGACCTTACAGGCAAGACGGTGATCCCCGTGCGATTCTCGATGACGCGCGACGCCGAGTGCCGCGCGGCCGAGCATGCCTCGCTTGTTCGCGAGCTTGTCGCGCACCTGGATGCGGTCCGCGACGTCGCGCTGCTGAACCTGGGGGACCCGAGCATCTACGCCACCTTCCAGCGCATAGCGCCCGACGTGCGCGCCTGCGGGTTCGAGGCGCGCGCCATTCCCGGCGTGCCGAGCTTCTGCGCGGTCGCCGCAGCGCTCGAGCGCGACCTCACGCCCGAGATGTCGTCGCCTCTGCACATCGTGCCCGGCGGCTACGACGACGTGCGCCGCGCAATCGGCTGGCCGGGGACGAAGGTGGTCATGAAGGCGCGCCGCTCGCTTGCGGACACGAAGCGCATCCTTCGCGAGGAGGGCGCCTTCGACGGTGCCGAGCTCGTAGAGGACTGTGGGCTTCCGGGCGAGCGCGTGTACCGCTCGCTCGACGATGTGCCCGATCGGGGCAGCTACTTCTCGACGATGGTGGTGCGCTAGATGAGGGTTTCCTGCATAGCGTTCACTGAGAGGGGGTATGCGTTGGCGGAGCGCATCGCACACGCGCTTTCCGATTGCGCGCAGACAGGTGAAGATGACCCTGGCTGGGACGTTTCCGTTTCGCGCGGGTTCGGCGAGTGGAAGGCCGACCTGCGCGCATGGACGGCGCTCGCGTGGGAAGCGTCGGACGCGCTTCTGTTCGTGGGCGCGGCGGGCATCGCCGTGCGGGCGATCGCGCCGCATGTCGCCTCGAAGGCAAGCGATTCTGCGGTTGTGGCGATCGACGAGGCGGGGCGCTTTGCCGTCCCGCTTTTATCGGGGCATTTGGGCGGTGCGAACGAGCTTGCGCAAACTGTGGCACGCGCGGCAGGGGCCATCCCCGTCATCACCACGGCGACCGACGTCCGCGGCGTGTGGGCGGTGGATACGTGGGCTCGCTGTGCGGGGCTCGCCGTTTCGAATCCCGAGGCCATCAAGCGAGTGTCGGCGCGGCTGCTTTCGGGCGGGCGCGTGGCGCTCTATTCCGACATGCCGATTTCGGGACAGCTGCCTGAGGGGGTTGACATTGCGTCCGACCGCGCTCGGGCCGATATTGTCGTGTCGCCGTTCGCTGGCGCGAATGCAGGTGCGCCGGTGCGCGCGGGGGAGACCCGGGGCGCGGGCGTGCCCGCGGGTGCGCCGGGGCCGCGGGGGGGCGTGCGGGCGCCGACGCCCGCGCCCGAGCCGCTTCGCCTTGTCGTGCCCTGCATCGTTGCGGGCATAGGGTGCCGTCGCGGTGCGTGCGCCGAAGCGATCGGGGAGACGTTTCTTCTCGCGTGCGGGCAGGCGGGTATCTCGCCTTCGGCCGTGCGCGAAGCGGCGACGATCGACGTGAAGGCGCACGAGGAGGGTCTGCTCGCCTTCTGTCGCGCGCGCAATATCCCGCTTGTGACGTATTCCGTAGAGGAGTTGTCGCAGGTCGAAGGCAGCGTTTCACCATCTGATTTCGTGCGCGCGACGGTGGGGGTCGACAACGTGTGCGAGCGCGCGGCGCTCGCGGACGGGGGCAAACTTATCTTCCCGAAGCTCGCTCACGGCGGCGTGACCGTCGCGTTTTCCAAGGTAACTATCGAACTTTCGTTTAAGGAGCTGTGATGGGAAAGCTCTTCGTGGTGGGGATCGGCCCGGGCGGCCCCGACGGCATGACGATTGCGGCTCGGCGCGCGCTCGAGGCGGCCGACATCGTTGTGGGGTACACGAAATACGTGGAGCTCGCGCTCGCCGCCGTGCCCGACGCGGCGCATCTCGCGACGCCGATGATGCACGAGGTCGAACGGTGCCGCCTGGCGCTTTCGCGCGCGCAGAGCGGAGAAGCCGTGGCGCTTGTGTGCAGCGGTGACGCGGGCATGTACGGCATGGCGAGCCCCGTGCTGGAGCTTGCGGAGGACTACCCCGATGTAGACGTGGAAGTTATCGCCGGGGCCACCGCGGCTCAGAGCGGGTCGGCGGTGCTCGGCGCCCCGCTTGCCAACGACTTCGCGGTCGTGTCGCTCTCCGACCTGCTCACGCCGTGGGAGGTCATCGAGCGCAGGCTCGCCGCCGTGGCGAGCGCCGACTTCTGCATCTGTTTGTACAACCCGCGCAGCAGAAAGCGCGCCGACAGGCTCTCGCGCGCGGCGAAGATTATGCTCGAATGGAAGGCCCCCGACACGCTCTGCGGCTGGGTACGCAACATCGGGCGCGAGGGGCAGCAGTCGGGCATGTGCAAGCTCTCCGAGCTGGGGGAGTTCGACGCCGACATGTTCACCACCGTGTTCGTCGGCAACGCGGACACGAAGCGCGTAGGCGGCCGTATGGTCACGCCGCGCGGGTATCGGGAGATTCCATGCGAAAGGTAACGATCATCGGGGCGGGGCCCGGAAACCCCGACTTGCTCTCGCGCGCGGCGCTCGACGCGATCGACATCGCCGACGTGGTCATCGGCGCTCATCGCGCGCTTGTCAGCATCGACGTGCCGCCCGACGTGGTGAGATGCGAGCTCGTGAAGACGGCGGACATCGTCGCCGCTCTCACCGATGCGGCGTCGTGGCAGCGCGCCGTGGTCGTGATGACGGGCGATGTGGGGCTGTTCAGCGGCGCGCGCCGCCTGGTGGAGGCGCTCTCCGGCGACGCGCGGGTGGACGTGCGCGTCATTCCCGGCATAAGCTCAGCGTCGTATCTCGCCGCGCGCCTCGCGCGTCCATGGCAGGATTGGCGCTTCGCGAGCGCTCACGGCGTGGCGTGCGACATCGTGGCCGAGGCCGAGCGCGCAGGTGAGCTCTTCCTCGCCACGTCGGGCGGGGAAGACCCCTCGCGGCTTTCGGGCGAGCTTGTGCAGGCGGGCTTCGGGGACGCGCGCGTGACGGTGGCCGAGCGCCTGTCGTACCCCGACGAGCGCATCACCTGCGCGACCGCAAGTGAAATCGCAGGTCAGACGTTCGACGACTTGAACGTGATGCTTATCGAGTTCGCAGGCTGCGCCGGGTCGCCTGCGGGCTCTAGCGCAGCCTCCGAGGCGCCGGCCGGCGCGTCTGCGCCCGCGGCTGCTTCTTTCGCGGCGGACTCTGCGGGCGCATCCCGCGCCGCGAGCTCCCGCTGGCCGTACGCTTCCTCGGGCATTCCCGACGAGCTCTTCATCCGCGGCGACGTTCCCATGACCAAGCAGGAGGTGCGCGCCGTCGCGCTCGCGAAGCTGCGCCTTACCGCGACCGACACCGTGTGGGATGTCGGCGCCGGCACGGGGAGCGTGTCGATCGAGGCGGCGCTCGTCGCGCGAGCGGGGTCGGTATGGGCGGTCGAGCGCAACGCGGCCGGCGTGCGGCTCATCCGAGAGAACGCGGATGCATTCGGGTGCGGCAACGTGCATGCGGTCCCCGGTGTCGCCCCCGAAGCGCTCGCGAAACTGCCTGTCCCCGACGCCGTGTTCGTCGGCGGGAGCGCGGGCGAGCTTCCCTCCATCGTGGAGGCGGCGCTCGAGAAGAACTCGCAGGTTCGCCTGTGCGTGCCATGCGTCACCGTTGAGACGCTCACCGAGGCGTGCGCGCTCCTCTCGGGTTCGCGCTTTAAGGGGTTCGAGGCGTGCCAGGTGTCGGCCGCCCGCGCTGAGGCTGTAGGCTCGCACCATCTTATGAAGGCGCAAAACCCCGTGTTCCTCGTCAGTGCGCGCGGTGCGAGCGCGGATGCCGAGGAGCTTGCCGAAGTCGGCGCGCTTGCTGAGTCGCCTTTCGGGGAGGACCCCTCTGTCGAGGGGAACCCATCCGTTGAGGTGGTCTCGCTTGCTAACTGCAACGCCGCAGGTGGGGAAGGCGGTGCCCGGTGAGCACGTCCATCCCGCGCTTCATGGTCGCTGCGCCCTCGAGCGGGAGCGGCAAGACGGTCGTCACGTGCGCGCTCCTGCGCGCGCTCGCGCGCCGCGGCCTTGCATGCGCAGCCTTCAAATGCGGCCCCGACTACATTGACCCGCTCTTTCATCGCCGCGTCGTGGGTGCGTGCTCGGGCAACTTAGACGGCTTCTTCACTGACGCCCCGACGCTGCGCGCCCTGCTCGCACGCGGCGCCGCGGGCGCGGATGTCGCGGTGCTCGAGGGGGTCATGGGCTTCTACGACGGCATGGCGCCCGGCGTGGCCGACGCGAGCAGCTATCAGGTTGCGCGCGACACGGAAACGCCGGTCGTTTTAGTGGTGAACGGGCGCGGGGCGTCTTTATCGCTCGCCGCCGTAATCCGCGGCATCGCCGAGTTCCTGCCTTGTGCGAACGTGCGCGGCGTCGTGCTGAACAAGACGAGCGCCGCTGCCTGCGCCTACGCGGCGCCTGCGATCGAGAAGCACACGGGCGTCGCGGTTTTGGGGAATATCCCCGCCGACGAGGCGTTCTCGCTCGAAAGCCGGCATCTGGGGCTTGTGACCGCCGACGAGGTCGAGCAGCTATCCGCGCGCATCGGCAAGATGGCCGAGCTGGTGGAAAAGAGCATCGACGTCGACCGCTTGCTCGAAATAGCGGCGACGGCACCCGATATCCGCGAGGAACCTTACCGGTTGGAGCCGATCGCGGGAGCGCGGCCCATCGTCGCCGTCGCGCGTGACGAGGCGTTCTCGTTCTATTACGAGGAGAATCTGCGCGCGCTCGAGGACCTGGGTTGCGAGCTGGCCTTTTTCAGCCCCCTGTGTGATAGCGAGTTGCCCCGGGGGACAAGCGCCCTCTATCTGGGGGGCGGCTACCCGGAGCTCCATGCGCGGCAGCTCTCCGAGAACGTGTCGATGCGCGAGGCGGTGCGGCGCGCGGTGGAATCCGGCATGCCGACGGTCGCCGAATGCGGTGGGGTTCTGTACCTGCAGCGCGAAATCGCCGATAGCGAGGGGCGGCGCTGGCCTGTTGCGGGCGCCCTTGAGGGCGCAAGCGAGAACGGGGGAAGGCTGTCCCATTTCGGGTACGTGGAGCTCACTTCCCAACGCGACGGGCTCTACGGGCCACGCGGCACACGCATCCGCGCGCACGAGTTCCACTACTGGCAGTCCACCTGCCCGGGCGGCGACTTCTGGGCGCAGAAGCCCCGGCGCGACAAGGGCTGGCCGTGCATGACGACCACCCCGTCCCTGGTGGCGGGCTTCCCGCATGTGTACTATCCTGCGAACCCCGACGTTGCGCGCGCGTTCGCGTCTGCCGCAGCGTCGTTCGCAGAGAGGAGACGGCATGGCTGAAGCAACCGAAACCGCGCTTGCCTGCATCCGCGAGGAAGTCGAGCGCGCGTTCTCGTCGGCGCCGGGCGCCGTGCTCGAAGCCGCGCTTTCCCGGATCGCGCCCGCAGACGAGTGCGCCCGTGCCGCCGCGTACGCCGCGTGGGACTCCATCGCGCACCCCTTGGGGGGATTGGGCGACTTTGAAGACGCCGTCGCGTGTATCGCCGCAGCTCAGGGGAGCGCCGAGGTGGCCGAGTTTCCCCGTGCGCTCGCGGTATTCTTCTCCGACAACGGGGTCGTTGCCGAAGGCGTGTCGCAAAGCGGGCAAGATGTGACGCGAGCCGTCGCGCGCAACATGTGCGAGGGGGCCGCGAGCGCCTGCCGCATGGCGGCGTTCGCGAGTGCCGAGGTCGTGCCCGTCGACGTGGGTATGGCCCGGGGCATAGAAGACGCGCGCATGGTGCGCGCGAACGTGCGGCGGGGGAGCGGCAACATCGCTCACGGCTCCGCTATGTCTCGCGATGGGGCCGTGCGCGCGATCGAGGTCGGAATCGCCGTCGCGTGCGGGCTTGCCCGCGCCGGCGTGCGCCTTCTCGCCGCGGGCGAGATGGGCATCGGCAACACGACCACCTCGGCGGCGGTGGCCGCAGTGCTCATCCGGGCGGACGCGCGGAGCCTTGTCGGGCGCGGCGCGGGGCTCTCGGACGCCTCGCTCGCGCGCAAGCGCGACGTGGTCGAGCGCGCTATCGACGCGAACTCGCCCGATCCCGCCGACCCGATCGACGTGCTCTCGAAGGTGGGCGGCTTCGACATCGCTGCGATGTGCGGCTTCTACCTGGGGGCCGCGGCCTCGAAGGCGCCGGCGCTCCTCGACGGGGTCATATCCTGCACGGCGGCCCTGTGCGCGGCGCGCCTGTGCCCCAACGCCTTGGGCTACCTCGTGGGCACCCACGCATCAAGCGAACCCGCAAGCCGGGAGCTCCTTCGCGAGCTCGGCATAAAGGCGCCCCTCGACGCAGGCATGCACTTGGGCGAGGGCGCGGGCGCCATGGCGTATCTCCCCCTTCTGGATTCGGCGCTGCGCGTGTACCGGGATGGGAAGACGTTCACGGCGACTGGCATGGCTGCTTACGAGCATTTCGAGGCCGGGAAATGACGGTGACGCTCGTCATCGGCGCCGCCGCGAGCGGCAAGAGCGCCTACGCCGAGTCCCTGTGCCTCGGGCACGACGGCCCCCGCGTGTACCTGGCAACGATGGAGCCCTTCGGGGAAGAGGGCGCCCGCCGCATCGCGCGCCATCGGGCGCTGCGCGAGGGCAAGGGGTTTTCCACCCTCGAGCGAACGCGTGACGTGGGCGCCGCAGTGTCCGGGCTTCCGCGCGGCTGCACGCTTCTTTTGGAGGACGTGGGCAACCTGGTTGCGAACGAGCTCTTCGCGGAAGGCGGCTTGTCCCCACGTGACCCCGACGCTGCGGCGCGTGAGGTGCTCGGAGGCATCGAACGGCTCGCTCAGGCCGCTGCGTATACGGTGGTGGTCACCGTCGACGTGTTCGCCGATGAGATGCGCTACGATGAGGGGACCGAGGCATGGAGGCGCGCGCTCGCGCGCGTGAACGCGGGCGTGGCGGCGCTGGCCGACCGCGCAGTCGAAGTGGTATGCGGGATTCCCGTGTGGATGAAAGGTGAAGGACCTACAAGGTGAAGATAGCAGAGGCAATCGGCGCGGCGTTCGGAACGTTCTCGCGCATCCCCGTCCCGACATCGGCCTGGACCGATTTCGGGTCAACCCATGCGCTTGCCGCGTTTCCCCTGGTGGGCCTTGCGGAAGGGTTCCTCATGACGGCGTGGGGACACGTTGCGAACCTGCTCGGCGTGCCCGCGACCATCGTCGCGGCCGTGCTCGTGGCGCTGCCCGTGGCGGTGACGGGAGGCATCCACCTAGACGGGCTCTGCGACACCTCCGATGCGCTTGCAAGTTGGGCCCCGCGCGAGCGAAAGCTCGAGATCATGCACGATCCGCGGGCGGGCGCCTTCGGGGTCATCGGTGTTGTTGTGTACCTTATTCTGCAGTTTTCCCTGTTCACCGCGCTGCCGCTTACGGCGGGGGCGTTCCTCGCGCTTCTGTGCTCGCTCGTGTTCTCCCGCGCGCTTTCGGGACTCGCCGTTGAATGCTGGCCTGCCGCGCGGGCGGACGGCATGGCCGCGGGGCTCTCGCCTGCGAAGAAGCGCGCGGCTATCGTCGTGCCGCTTTGCGCTTTCGCTGCGGCTTCGGCTGCAGGGATGGTCGCGTGCGCTCAGGCCGTCGGCGCCCTTATGGCGGTGGCGGGGCTTTTGGCGCTCGCGTGGTACCGCCATGTTGCCCTGTCCCGCTTCGGCGGGGTGACGGGGGATTTGGCCGGATGGTTTCTGCAATGGGCCGAGCTCGCGATGCTTGCCATGCTGGTGGCGGGGGGCATGCTCCTATGATGCTCGTGGTAGGTGGCGCGCATTCGGGGAAGAGGACCTTCGTACGCGAAAAGCTCGGGTTCGCGGCGGACGATTTGTTCGACGCGGCGCAGTTTGTGGAGGGCGGCGTGCCCGCGGCTTTTGCCGGCCGTGTCGCTTACCGTGCTGAGGAACTCGTACGCGCGCTCGACGCTGACCGGGCGCTCGAGCGGCTGATCGGCTTCGACGTAGTGATTTTGTCCTTGGTCGGCTCGGGGGTCGTCCCTATGCGTGCGGAAGACGCCCAATGGCGCGAGCGCGCGGGGCGCCTGGGATGCGCGCTCGCTGCGCGCGCAGACGTCGTCGTGCGCATGACGTGCGGGATACCCCAGGTCATCAAAGGAAACCTTGCCGATGCGCCTCGAGGGACGCAGGGCGCGGGCGCGCCTTTGGAAGTCGTCTTCGTGCGCCATGGTGCCACGGCGGGCACGGAAGACCATCGCTACAGCGGGGCGGGCACCGACGAGCCCCTGTCGAGCGCGGGCGAGTGCGCATTGCGCGACCTCGCGTGCTATCGTGACGTGTTCCGTGTTATCACGAGCGGCATGGCCCGCACCGACCAGACGGCGCGCATCCTCTTCCCGAACGCGGAGCTTATGGCGTGCCCCGGTCTGCGCGAGATGGATTTCGGCGACTTCGAGGGGCGAAGCGCCGCCGAGCTTAAAGAGGATGCGCGCTACCGCGCCTGGGTAGACTCCTGGTGCGAGACGCGCTGCCCGCATGGCGAGGGCAAGAGCGATTTCACCCGCCGCGTCGTCGCGGCGTTTCGGGAGGCGTGCAAATCGGAGCGCGCCCAGGGGAGTGGGCGCGCCGTCTTCGTCGTTCACGCGGGTACCGTGAAAGCGCTGCTCTCCGAGCTAGCTGTCCCGAAAATGGGATACTTCGACGTGCATACCGAGCCGGGCGGCGCATGGGCCGCCACCTGGGATGGGCGCTGCCTTCGCGACGTTCGCCCCGCTTCGGGGGGCGATGCCCGGTGATGACGATTCTTGCCGTCGCCGCCGGGTTCGCGGCCGACCTTGCCTTCGGCGACCCGCGCTGGCTTCCCCATCCCGTCGTCGCCATGGGGCGCGCGATCACGTGGGCCGAAGGCCGCCTGCGGGGCGCATTCCCGCAAACGTCCGCGGGTACGCGCGCCGCAGGGCTTGTGCTCGCCGTGGCGCTTCCGCTTGCGTGTGGGCTTTTGACCTGGGGAATCCTGCATCTTTGCGGCATGGTTCACTCCGGCTTGCGCTTCGTGGCCGAGGCATGGGCGAGCTATCAGATTCTCGCGGCATGCGAGCTGCGCCGCCAGAGCCTGGCCGTTGCCCGCGCGTTCTCGAAGGGCGGACTTGTCGCGGCGCGCGAAGCCGTCGGGCTCATCGTGGGACGTGACACGTCTGTTCTCGACGAGCAGGGCGTCGCGCGCGCCGCCGTGGAAACGGTGGCGGAGAACGCGAGCGACGGTGTCATCGCGCCGCTTTTCTACCTTATGATCGGGGGTGCGCCCTTGGGCATGGCGTACAAGGCGGTGAACACGCTCGACAGCATGGTGGGCTACAAAAACGAGCGCTACATCGACTTCGGCTGCGCCTCGGCGCGCCTCGACGATGCGGTGAACTGGATTCCCTCGCGGTTATCGGCCCTGTTCATGATCGCCGTGTGCCCGATCGTCGGGCTCGACGCGCGCGGGGCGGCGCGCATCTGGCGCCGCGACAGGCGTCGCCATGCGAGCCCGAACGCGGCACAGACTGAGTCAGCGTGCGCGGGCGCGCTCGGGCTGCGCCTGGCAGGACCCGCGGTGTATTTCGGCAAGCTCGTTGAGAAACCGACGATAGGAGACGCGTCCCGCGAAATCCAGTGGGGCGACATCGCCCGGGCGACAAGGCTCATGCTCGCTGCGTCCGTATGCGCGCTCGTCGTCTTCGGCGCCGCGCGCGCGGCGGTCGTGCTCGCCGTGGGGGCGATGGCATGAGGGAAGATCACGCCGCGCCCCGGGCTGCCGGGGGAATCCTGCGCGCCCGTACGCATGGGGGCAGCGCGCAATCGCTCGGCATCGCTTGCGAAGGGGGCGCCTCCGACCTCATCGACTTCTCGGTGAACGTGAATCCGGCAGGCCCCTCGCCGCGCGCCGTCGCCGCAGCTTGTAAGGCGCTTTCTCGAATCGACGCCTACCCCGATAGGGAAAGCCGCGCCCTCGTTCGCGCCCTAGCGCGTGCCCAGGGCATTCCCGAAGATACTATCGTCTGCGGCGCGGGCGCGTCCGACATCATCTGGCGGCTCGCCGCGGCGGTGCGCCCGAAACGCATCGTCGTGTGCGCGCCGACGTTCTCTGAATATTCGGAGGCGGCATCGTACTACGGCGCATGCGTGCAGGAGTTCCCGCTCTCCGAAGCGGACGACTTCGACGTGCCCGCCTCCTTCGCCCGCGCGATCGAGGGGCCGGGAGACGTGGCGTACCTCTGCAATCCGAACAACCCGACGGGGCGCCTCGTCGACCCCAGCGTGATCGAGGCCGCGGCTTGCCGCTGCGAGCAGGTGGGCGCGCTGCTCGTCGTGGACGAGTGCTTCCTCGGATTTGCGCCCGACGCCCGCGAAAGGAGCGTGGCCGCACGCGCCGCGTGTTCGCGCCATGTGGCCGTGCTCTCCGCGTTCACCAAGCTCTACGGAATGGCGGGGTTGCGGTTGGGATATCTGATCAGCGGAAACGCTCAACTCATCGAGGGGATTCGCCGGGCGGGGCAGGCGTGGCCCGTCTCCTCGGTCGCCGAGGCCGCGGGCATCGCCGCCCTGGAAGACGTCGAATACGTCTCACGCACGCGCGATGTATTGGCGGGCGAGCGAGCGTGGCTTTCCCACGAGCTCTCCTCGCTCGGGCTTTCCGTCGTGCCGTCGGATGCGAACTTCCTTTTAGTCCGCACGCCGGCGAAAGACATCCCCGAGCGCCTGTATAAACTGGGGGTTTTGGTCCGCACGTGCGACTCGTTTTCGGTGCTGTCCCGTTTCTGGTGCCGCGTCGCGGTGCGCACGCGCAAGGAGAATGCCCGGCTTGCGATGGCGTTCGGCCGTGCGCTTCGGGCGGAAGACGCATCGGGCGAAGGCGAACCCGACGAACGGGGCGGCGCTTCTTTCAGCGGCGCTATGGCGGGCGCGGATGGCCGAGGCTTGGCGAAGGAGGTCGATACCCGTGGGTAGGGCCAAGCCCATCATGATCCAGGGCACCATGTCGAACGCGGGGAAGAGCCTGCTCGCGGCGGGGCTGTGCCGCGTGCTTTCGCAGGACGGCCTGCGCGTGACTCCCTTCAAGAGCCAGAACATGGCACTCAACAGCGGCGTCACGGCCGACGGGCTCGAGATGGGGCGCGCCCAGATCATGCAGGCCGAGGCGTGCGGCATCGCGCCCGACGTGCGCATGAACCCCATCCTGCTCAAGCCCGAAAGCGGCCACCGAAGCCAGCTCATCGTGGCCGGCAAGGCGCAGGGAGCCTTCGCTGCGAGGGACTACTTCGCGCGAAAGAAGGCGCTCATGCCGCAGATTTTGGAGGCGTTCGATTCGCTCGCGGAGGATAACGACGTCATCGTCATCGAGGGCGCCGGCAGCCCCGCCGAAATCAACCTTGCCGAAAACGACATCGTCAACATGGGGCTCGCGCGCGCCGTGTCCTCCCCCGTGCTGCTTGCGGGCGACATCGACCCGGGCGGGGTATTTGCCCAGCTCTACGGCACGGTCGCGCTCCTTGCGCCCGAGGACCGCGCGCTTTTGCGGGGGCTTGTGGTGAACAAGTTCCGCGGCGATGTGGAAATCCTGCGCCCGGGTTTGGCCCCGCTCGAGAAGATGTGCGGGGTTCCCGTCGTGGGGGTCGTGCCGTATCTTACGCTTGACCTGGACGACGAGGACTCGCTCGCGCCGCGCCTATCTGCCCGCGAGGCGCGCGGCGTCATCGACGTCGCCGTCGTGCGTCTTCCGCATCTGTCGAACTTCACCGACTTCGACCCGCTTTCGCGCGTGCCCGGCGTGGGCGTGCGCTACGTTTCCTCGACGAGCGATCTGGGCCGACCCGACCTGGTGGTGCTTCCCGGCTCGAAGACTACGCTCGACGACGCGCGCTGGCTTGCGGCTAGCGGCATCGGAGCCTGTGTACGCGCGCTTTCGGGCGCGGGCACGCCGGTGCTCGGCATATGCGGAGGCTACCAGCTTTTGGGAGACGAGCTTTCCGACCCGCACGGCAGGGAAGGCGCTGGCACCGCGCGCGGGCTCGGGCTCATCCCTGCAAGTACGGTGTTCAAGGAGGAAAAGCGCCTCGCCCAGTCGGAGCTGCGCATCACGGGCGCCCAAGGCGCGTTCTCGGTGTGGAACGGCATGACGGCGCGCGGGTACGAGATTCACGACGGCGAAACGACCGTCTCCTGCGCCCCTGCGGGCACGATTGGCGGCAAACCAGAAGGCGCGGCCTGCGGAAACGTGTTCGGAACCTATCTCCACGGCCTGTTCGACGAACCGGGGGTGGCGCTCGCTCTCGCGCGCTCGCTCGCGCGCATGCGCGGCCTGCCCGAGAGCGTCGTGGGTGCTGCGGGCGCAGCGTCCGCAGCCGATCACCGTGCGCGCGAGTTCGACCGCCTGGCCGACGTCGTGCGCGGGGCGCTTGACATGGAGTATGTCTACCGCATTATCGAGGAGGGCGTATGATCCACGTGTATCATGGCGACGGCAAAGGCAAGACTACGGCGGCGATGGGCCTCGCCCTTCGCATGCTCGCCGCAGGCCGCCGCGTCGTCGTCGTGCAGTTCCTGAAAGACGGCGAAAGCGGGGAGGCGCGCCTGCTCGCCGAGCATTTCGGCGTGCCCTTGTTCGCGGGGAAGGTGTCGGACAAGTTTACCTGGTCGATGACGTCGGAAGAACTTGCCGCGACGTGCGAGCTGCACGATGGGAACCTCGCTTCCGCGCTCGCCGAGCTCGAGGGCGCGCAAGAGGGACTGCTCGTGCTCGACGAGGCGCTCGACGCGCTTTCGAAGGGGCTTGTCGACGAGGCGCTCGTGAACCGCGCGCTCGATTTGTCCGCGCGCGGCGTCGAAGTGGCGCTCACCGGGCGCGCGCTTTCCCGCAAGATCGTGGAGAAGGCCGACTACATAACCGAGATGCGGTGCGAGAAACACCCCTACTCTCAGGGGATATGTGCAAGGGAAGGAGTGGAGTACTAGATGGATTCCAAGGAGATGGCGCCCGGCGACATCGAGCGGCGCAGCTTCGAGATCATCACCGAAGAGCTCGGCGGCCGCACGTTCCCGCCGCTCGAAGAGCCCGTCGTGAAGCGCGTCATCCACACCACTGCCGACTTCTCGTACGCCGATTCCCTCGTGTTTACCCATGACGCCGCGCACTGTGCGCTCGACGCACTGCGCGCAGGGGCCACGGTGCTCACCGACACGAACATGGCGCTCGCAGGCATAAGCAAGCCCGCGCTCGCGAAGCTCGGCTGCAAGGCCGTGTGCTTCATGGCCGACCCTGATGTCGCCGCGGCTGCGCGCGCCGCGGGCACGACTCGCGCCGTTGCGAGCATGGACAAAGCTTGCGGCATCGAGGGTCCGCTCATCGTGGCCGTCGGCAACGCTCCCACAGCACTTCTGCGCCTCGCCGAGCTCATGGACGCGGGGAAGATCGCGCCCGCGCTCGTCGTTGGGGTGCCGGTCGGGTTTGTGAACGTGGTCGAGGCGAAAGAGGAGCTACTCGCACGACGCGTGCCAGCCATCGTCGCGAGGGGTCGCAAGGGCGGCTCGACCGTGGCGGCTGCCATTATGAACGCGCTGCTCTACCAGATCACGCGCCCAGGCGGCCCGAAGTGACGGCGCCCGCATCCGCGCCGGCGCTGCGCATCTTCGCCGGCACCACCGAGGGCCGCCTTCTGTGTGAATGGGCGAGCGGGGCGGTCATCCCCGCCCGTGCCTACGCGGCAACCGAGTACGGAGGCGAGCTTTTGGGTGAGCTTCCGGGCATCGAGGTGCATGCGGGCAGGCTCGACGATGCCGACATGGAGCGCGAGCTTTCCGGCGCGCGTATCGTCGTCGACGCCACGCACCCCTTCGCTACGCTCGCAAGCGACAACATCCGGGTCGCTTCGCTCGCCGTGGGTGCACGATGCCTGCGCCTTGCGCGCCCGGTCGAGGCGCTGCCCAAAGGCGTCGTGCCGGTCGCGTCGATCGCCTGCGCGGCGCGCTTTCTCTCCGAGAACCCGGGTCGCGTTCTTCTCACGACGGGGAGCAAGGAGCTTGCTCCCTACACGCGCGTCGCCGATTTCGCGGAGCGCTTCTTCGTGCGTGTGCTCCCGCTGCCCGGTGCTATAACGAAGTGCATCGACGCGGGGTTTTCGCCGTCGCACGTCATCGGCATGCAGGGGCCCTTCACCCGCGAGCTCAACGAGGCGATGCTTCGGCAGGTGGGCGCCCAGTGGCTTGTGACCAAGGACTCGGGAACCGTAGGCGGCACGGCCGAGAAGCTCGCCGCAGCGCGCGCCGTGGGAGCGCGCTGTATCGTGGTCACCCGTCCCGCCGAGGGAGGCGGGGCCCTTTCGCTTCGGGAAGTGGAAGATGCGCTCTTACGGGAGTTCGCGCGCTAGGCGCTCGCCGCGCCTGCGAGGAGGATCGCCTCGAGCAAGCTCGACCCGTACAAGCCCGTCATCCACCAATAGCTCGAGGACGCCCGGAACTGGCGCAAACAGCCCTTCAATAAGTTGCGGTGAAATAGTGTCTGTTTTTGCTGCTAGATAGCATATTCAGTCCCTAAATCACCGTAACTTGTCGGTGGTGGCTTACTGGTAGCGTAGGCACTCCACCGGGTCGAGCTTTGCCGCGCGTCGAGCGGGGTAGAAGCCAAAGATTACGCCGATGCCGACGGAGACGGCGAAGGCCAGCAGCACCGTGGCGATTGAAAAACTCGGTGTGATTTGCCCGCTGGCACCGAGCTCGCCAAGAATCCCGGATCCGGAGGCAAACATCGCGAGGCCCCAGGCCAGCAGATAGCCTATCAGGACACCCAGCAGGCCACCGGTGACGCACAGCGCCGAGGACTCGGCCAAAAACTGCGCGGTGATATCGCGACGACTGGCGCCCAGAGCGCGACGGATGCCGATCTCGCGGATGCGCTCAGTCACGTTGGTGAGCATCATGTTCATAATGCCGATACCGCCGACAAGCAGCGAGATACTGGCGACAGCACCCATGATGAGCGAGAAGGCGCCCATAAAGGAATTGAGGGAGTCGATAGCGCTTTTCATGGAGGTCGCCGATACACTGTCGTACTCATCATCCTCCGCGATACCCTTCATCGCGCGCACCTTGGACTCGATGGTCTTGCAGAGCTCGTCCATGTCCGTGCCCTCGGCAGCAAGTGCCGTCACGCTGGGGAATGAAGGATTCTCGTCGCCAAACAGGCCGGAGATGGTTTCGCGTGGCATATACAGCGTGAGCGAGCCCATGGAGTCGCTGCCGCCATCAATCACGCCTATAATCTGCACCTCGCCGTTGGACACCTTGATGGTTTTCCCCAGTGCGTCCTGTTCGTTGCCGTAAAGCTGATCGGCGCCGCCACGGCTGATGAGCGCCACGCGCGAGCCTGATTGAGACTCGGCCTGTGAATAGACGCGTCCCGCAACGAGCTTGCTGGCACCCACCGCGTCGAGCATGTCGCTGTCGACACCCTGTGCCATGACGGTATAGCTTTTATCGCCAGACTTGTACTCGGTATACGCACTGTCGACAATGCCGATCTGCTCTATCTGCGGCACCAGTTTTTGAAGTTTCTGGACGTCCGAATCGGTGAGTTCTTGGGACGAATAGATCTGCACCATGCGGGCTGCGTTGAGGCCCAGGCTGTTGACCAAGCTGTTTTGGATGCCGCCGATGAGCGAGGTCATGGCGATGACCGAGGCGATGCCAATGACGATGCCAAGGATGGTGAGCAGGCTGCGTCCCTTGTTGGCCTCGAGCGAGTGAAGGGCTTCTTGGACAAGATCGCGGGTGCTCATGCCTTCGCTCCTTTCGGCTGATTGGTGGTTGCAGAAATCGCGGGCAGGTTTTTGACGGCCCCGCGTAACGTATTCGGTGTATGCGCGACATATGCGCCGTCATGGATTCGCCCGTCACGGATGGTTACGGCTCGATCGGCCTCGGCGGCGATGCCGGGGTCATGCGTGATGAGTACGATGGTCTTGCCGCGTTTCTGGAGCTTGTGGAAGGTTTCCATGACGAGCGCCCCGGTTGTCGAGTCTAGATTTCCCGTTGGCTCGTCGGCCAAAATGATGGGCGGGTCGTTGACAAGGGCGCGCGCGATGGCGACGCGCTGCATCTGTCCGCCCGAGAGTTCCGATATGCGGTGGTCCCAATGGTCGACGGGCAGCGTGACGGCTTGCAGCGCGTGCACGGCGCGCATCTCGCGCTGGCTACGCGGCACATTGGTGTAGGACAGCGGCAGCATGACGTTTTCGATCACCGTCAGACGCGGCAGCAAGTTAAAACTCTGAAAGACAAAGCCGATGCTCAGCGCGCGCACCTCGGTGAGCTCGTCATCGTCGAGCTCGGCGACGTTGAGCCCTTGCAGGAAATAATCACCCGCCGTCGGCTTGTCCAGGCAGCCCAGGATGTTCATGAGCGTCGACTTGCCCGAGCCCGAGGGGCCGGTGATGGCGACGAACTCACCGGGGTTCACCGCCAGGCTCACGTTGTGCAGGATGTGGGCGCAACCGGCCTCGCTCTCAAAGATGCGGTGCACGTTGCGGATGTCGATGACGGGACGCATTACTTGCCCTCGTCGGCAGACATATTGTCGCCGCCGTCTGCCGTCATGCCTGTGCCGGTATCCGTCACGATGGTGTCGCCGTCGCGTAACTTGGTAACCGGGACGTCTGGGTTGATCTCGTTGCCCTGGTCGTCGCGCTTGACCTGCGTCTTACCGACTACAGCCTCGTTGTCGTTTTGCGTCACGACGGTCACCTTCACGCGGCGCGTCTTCTTGCCTTCCGAATCGGTGGCCAGATTGACGTAATAGTGCCCGCCATCTTCGGTCATCAGCGCCATGGTCGGCACCATAACCACGTCGTCGAGCTTCTCGGTCACTACCGAGACCTCGGCAGTCATACCCGGCTTAAGGCGACTGTCGGGTGCTTCGATGAGGATGTCGACGTTAAAGGTCACGCTGCCGCCGCTACCGGAGCCGGAGTCAGAGTTTGCCACCGAGGCGATAGCCGTGACGGTGCCCTGGCTCACGATATCGGGAAACGCGGGATAGGTCACGTTGGCGCTTTGGCCCACGGCAATTTTGGCGATATCCTTTTCGCCCACCTGAACCGTCACCTTCATCTTGGACAGGTCGGCGATTTGCATGCACTGCTTGCCGCCGCTCGTGTCGCCTTCGCCCATGATCGTGCCTCCGGTCACCGTGGCACCGACTTTGGCGTTGAGCTCGACGATGTTGCCCGAGCTGGGGGCCTTTACGGTGCGCTCGGCCGCCTTTGCAGTTGCCTGCTCCAGCGTTGCCTGGGCCGAGGCGAGGTTGCGCTGGGCGGTCGAGACGGCATTTGCGTTGGCGTTTGCGTCCGATGGGCCGGTCGATCCGTCACTGTCCGTTGTCGGTGCGGCCTGTGCGGCCGCGAGTGCCACCTTTGCATTGTTCAGGTCTTCCTGGGCGGCCGCGACCGCGCGCTGCGCCTCGGAAACAGCGCTATCGAGCGCGTCGTTCTTAATGGTCATGAGCACGTCGCCCTCGTTGACGCTCTGTCCGGCCTGCACGTTGATCTTTTCAACCGTACCGTCGACAGAAGGGGAGACGACCGATGCCGAGATGGGCTTAAGCTGCCCCTTGGCTTCGACTGTGGTGGTAAACGTGCCTTCGGTGACCATGTCGGTCACCGGTCCGTTGGTGCCTGCGGGTTGCGCGTTGATGACCAGCGTTGCGATGATGGCAATGAGCGCGATGGCAACAACGACGCCGACGGCGATACCGCGTCGAATCAGCTTTTTGCGTCGACGTTCGGCACGTTTTGCCTTGAGCTTGGCATATGCCTCTTCATCGGAAATCTCGGCCGTATCGTTCGTGCGTCCGTTCTGCTTGTCGGCATGTACGTTTGTAATCAGAGGAAGCGTTTCGGCGGCATCTTCGGGCGTGTGCTCGGTATCATTCGGGCCCGGGGTGATCGTGGGGACATTCGGCATAGCGTCTCCTTTATAGAAAGAACCTCGATAATTATATGCGCTCACCGATTAGGACGGGCGCATGGGACGGTTTCTTTCGGAACTGTTAGATTGGTCGCAGCGGTTCCACGTTGTATGAATGTGCGCGTTGCACTACGAGTGGACAACCACGCACAGGCCGACTTTGATGCAGTCGTGAAGTGCCTTTGCATCGGCTAGGCGCAGGTTGATGCAACCGTGGCTGCCGCACCACTTGTACGACTCGGCATTATCGAAGCTCTTGTCGTTTTGCCAGGTGGCGTCGTGGAATCCGACCATATTGCCCTCGAACGGCATCCAATAGCTGACCGGGCTCTCGTATTTGGGCTTGCCGGTCTCGGGGTCCTTGGCACCGATAAGCTTGCTGGCGCCATTGTTGCTGCTGATCTGCCATACGCCCTCGGGGGTGGCGTCCTCGCCCGGCTTTCCCGAGATAAAGTTGGCCTCCCAAACGATATTACCGTTCTCGTCATAGTAGCGCGCGTGCTGCTCGGACAGATCGACGTCGATATACGCCTTCCAGTCGGGCTCTCCCTTTGCGGTAAAGGTGTCGGCCTTCTGGGAGTACTTGATCTCGATTTCGCCGGTCTGCTTGTTGTTGATGGCGTCCTCGACCTGCTTGGCGAGCGAGCTGCTGTCAATGGACCAACCAAAGTCACCGCCTTCGACGGCACACTGCTTGCCATCGGCGCGCGTCCACCAGCGAGTGGAGCCCACGGTATTAAAGCCGTTGGCGAGCTCGGCTGCCCAGCTGCTAATCTGCGACGTATCGAGCGTGGGGTTGGCCGGATCGGCAAAGCTGATCCACTGCAACACGGAGCTGCCATCAACCTTGCCGGCATCCTCGCCGTTGAGCTTGAGGGTCACGTTGACGCCCAAGAAGTTGTTGGCGGCATCGCATGCGGCCTGAATCTGATCATCGGTCAGCGTTCCATTGAGCGGCTCATAGGCATCGTTGCCGAGCTTGGAAAGATCTACGGTCTCGGCCAGCGAGGCAAGCTCGAGCTCGGCATACTTAATGACATGCTCGCGGCTGAGTTTTTCGTTGGAGCGCGCCTTCTCGACGGTAAACTTGCCGGCCTGCTCGTCATAGGAGCTTTTGGCCTCGAACGCGCCCGAACGCCCCTCGTTAAACTCGTCGATGGCGGCGCCCAGATCCTTCTCAAACTGCTTTTGGTCAAAGGTGTCGGAGAGCATGGACAGGTCGACGTCTTGATCAAGATCGACTTCGTTGGAGCTAGCGGTTGTTTTGGTCTTGCCGCTTAAGGATTCTACAAGGCGAACCGGCCATACAAAGGCTTCGTTGCGGCTGATAATCTCTTTTGCGGCAGCTTCGCCGTCGACAATGGGCTCATCGGACTCGGGCTGATAGGTCCAGCTAAAGTCATCGCCTGTCACGGTGAGCTTATAGTGCTTCCAAGCCGAGTTGACCTTGGTGGCGGCAGACGAAGCGTTGGAGAACGAGACATCGACGCCGGCGATAGTGGTGTTGGGGTAGGCTACCTGCGAAAACGCTACGACGCCTACGATATAGACAATGACGATAAGACCCAGAACGACATAGAGCGTCGTCTTTTTGCCCGACTTATTGTTCCCGGTGGGTTTGCGTGCGGGGCCGCGATCGCCTCGAGCGTGCGTGGGGGGCTGCTTGGGCGCATTGCCATTTGCCTGGCGCTGCTGATGCTGCTTGTTCGGACGTTGGGAAACGTTTGCCGCACCTCGCTGCTGACCGCGGCTCGGCGCGATGGGACGCGGCGACTGAACGCCGCCGGTGTGCCTGCTCGGCTGCTGCGGATCGGGAATCAGTTGAGTTCGATCGTTTTGCGACATCGTATGCATATCCTTCGAATTTCGCCTTGCGGCTCATCGTGTTTTTACTGGGCTTGCATTATAGCGATTACCCAGTTGTTTGTGGTATGGAAACGGTGGCATTCAAAAGAGGTGGGACATTTGTCCCACCTTCGAGTCTTTCTTTGTCGCTATCCGCACACACCGCATTTTGCACAGGCCGAAAGTGCGGCCGGAGCCTGCGCGATGCCACCCTTTGCCGTCTCGCGCAGCGTGGCCGGCAACGCGTGGCCCACGGAGAGCATGACGTGCGCCATCTGGTCAAACGGCACCAGGCTCTTGATACCGGCAAGTGCAAGCTGCGCCGAGCTAAATGCCGCGGCCACGCCGATGGCATTGCGGTTTTGGCACGGCACCTCCACGAGGCCACCGACGGGGTCACAAACGAGGCCCAGCAGGTTACTCAGCGCGATGGAACTGGCGTCGAGCGCCTGCTCGGGCGTGCCGCCGAGCATCTGCACCAGCGCGGCGGCTGCCATGGCGGCGGCGCTTCCCACCTCGGCCTGGCAGCCGCCTTCGGCGCCGGCGACGCAGGCGCTCGTGGTGAGGTTGAGGCCGATGGCGGCTGCGCAGTAGAGAGCGTCCATGACTTGCTCGTCGTCGAGCTGCAGGCGATCGGCGAGCGCCAGCACGCAGCCGGGCACAACACCCGCGGATCCTGCCGTCGGAGCTGCGACGATCACGCCCATGGTGGCGGAGCGCTCGAGCACGGCCATGGCGCGGGCCACGGCATCGGTCTGAACGGGGCCCATCAGGCTTGCACTCAAATCGTTGCGGCTGGTGGCATCGACCAGTTTGGCCTCGCCGCCGATAAGCCCACCGAGCGATCGCTGCGGGTTGGCGATGGGGGCCGTGGTCTCCTCGCGCATGACGTCGAGCACGCGGCGCATGGCGGCGACGGCGTGGGCCTCGCCGGTCAGGCGCGCCTCGCGAACGGCCATGACGGCGCCGATGCTGAGCCCCAGTTCCTCGCACGCATCGAGCAGCTGCTCGCCGTCGTCGAAGATTTCCTTGGCCGAGACGCCGGGGGAGAGCGACGAAGCAGAACCGGGGAGCTCGATAAAGGTCGCGTAATCGACATTGTCGAGCTTACGCAGCATCGGGACAACAGTGTCGTCGGGCGCGCCGTCGGTCTCAAAGACGGAGTAGGCCTGGCCGCCCACTTCGGTGCGGTAGGTGCGGCAGAAGGCGATGTTCACGTGTGCGTAGGCGAGCAGGTTGGTGAGCGCGGCGAGCACGCCGGGGACGTCCTTGTGCGCCACGAAGAGCGTTGAGTACATGCCCGAGATGTCAACGCCGACGCCGTTAATGCGGCTGATGCGCATCTTGCCGCCGCCCAGGCTCTCACCGCGGACCTGTGCCGTGGCGCCCGTGTCGTCGACCATGTCAATGTCGACGGTGTTGGGGTGGATGGAGGCGTCGTCGCCCTTGATGTCAAAGTGATATTCGAGGCCCTGCTCACGTGCGAGGTCAAAGGCCTGCTTGATGTTCTCGTCATCGGTGTCGAGGCCCAGAATGCCCGCGACGAGCGCGCGGTCGGTGCCGTGGCCGCGGTAGGTGTGGGCGAAGGAGTTCCACAGGCCAAAGGTGACTTTGGTGATGCGGCCCTCGAGCAGGCTGGCGGCAACTTGGGCGCAGCGCAGGGCGCCGGCGGTGTGCGATGAACTGGGGCCGACCATGACGGGGCCCAAGATCTCGAATGCCGAGGTCGTAGCTAGTGTTTGCGGCTTGCCTGCCATGGCTGCTCCTTTACGTGGCTCGTCGTCCCGAGGGGCGGGGCATAAGGTCGCCTGCTCGGGCAGTCCTGCTCGCACGGAGAGCACATTAAGTGCTCTCCGGCTCGTGCGGAACTCGCGATCGACCTTATGCCCCGCCCCTCGGGACTAAGGATACATGGTAGAGGCGCATGTGCTCCAAAATTCATTGGCTGCTGACGTTGCGTATGCCCATATCGAAATATCTTCACCACCGGATTAATAAAAAAGAAGTACCGGTTGGGGCCGGTACTTCTTTTGGTGCATCGTTATGTGGTTGCAGCTTTTGCCGTTGGCTTACAGGCCGCAGGCTGCTTTGAGTTCTTCGACTCGATCGGTTTTCTCCCAGGTGAAGTCGGCGTCTTCGCGGCCGAAGTGGCCGTAGGCTGCCGTCTTTTCGTAGATGGGGCGACGCAGGTCTAGGTCGCGGATGATGGCGCCCGGGCGCAGGTCGAAGGTTTTCTCAACTGCCTCGACGATCTTGTCCTCGGCAACATGCGCGGTACCGAAGGTGTCGACCATGATTGAGAGGGGCTTGGAAACGCCGATGGCGTAGGCAAGCTCGACTTCGCATCGGTCGGCCAGACCGGCGGCGACCACGTTCTTGGCGACCCAGCGCGCGGCATACGCGGCGGAGCGGTCAACCTTGGTGCAGTCCTTGCCGCTAAAGGCGCCGCCGCCGTGACGGCCGTAGCCGCCATAGGTGTCGACGATGATCTTGCGGCCGGTGAGGCCCGTGTCGCCCATGGGGCCGCCTACGACAAAGCGACCGGTGGGGTTCACATAGATGTCCGCGTTGTCCCACGGCATGTTCTCAGCAGCCATAACCGGGGTGATAACGTGCTCGATCAGATCGGCCTTGATCTTGCCCATGTCCTCGATTTCGGCGGCATGCTGCGTGGAGATGACGATGGTCGTGACCTCGACGGGCTTGCCTTCCTCGTAGCGCACGGTGACCTGGGTCTTGCCGTCGGGACGCAGATAGGCGAGGGTGCCGTCGTGACGCACGGCGGCCAGGCGCTCGGCCAGGCGGCTCGCCAGGTAGTGCGGCATGGGCATGAGGGTCTTGGTCTCGTTGGAGGCATAACCGAACATCATACCCTGGTCGCCGGCGCCGATCAGGTCGATCGGGTCGGTGGTAGCGCCGGTCTGGGTCTCGAAGGACTCGTCAACGCCCTGGGCGATATCGGGCGACTGCTCGTGGATGAGGCTCATAACGCCGCAAGTGTCGCAGTCAAAACCGAACTTGGCGCGGTTGTAGCCAATGCGGCGGATGACGCCGCGGGCGATTTCCTGTACGTCGACGTAGGCCTGGGTGCGAATCTCGCCGGCGACGATGACGGTGCCGGTGGTCACGAGGGTCTCGCAGGCGCAGCGGACGTTCTCCACGTTGGCAGGCACGCCGTTGGGGGCGATGTAGCCCTGCTCCTGGAGCTCTATTTCTTTGGCGAGGATTGCGTCGAGGACGGCGTCACTGATCTGGTCAGCGATCTTATCGGGATGACCTTCGGTCACCGACTCCGACGTAAAAACAAAGGACCTGTGTTGGGGTGGGATGGAACGAAGTTCTTCTGACATGATTGTCCTTTCAAAAACGTGTCCCGGCGACCGTTACCATTCCGCCGGGCTCTCTATGCAAGGGCACATCATAGCGCGTAAATCAAACATTCACACCCTTTCCGCACCTACTCATTGGGGACAGACTTAAATGACCAGCCAATAGGAACACTCTTACGTCACCTGGGGACGTTCCTTATGTGTCGGCACTTGGGGACGGTCCTTTTCTGCCGGCAGTTTAGGAACGTCCCCAAGTGACGGCAGTTTGGGACACTCCTGTTCAGTTAGCTTCGAAGAACGTCCCCAACGAATGGTCATTTAAGTCTGTCCCCAATGACTGGGTCGGTGCCCTTTGTGCGGAGGTTGCTTTGATGCTTTATACTGATGCGGTTAGACATCCATCCTGCAATCGAGGAGATTTCCATGGCATCAGACGTTCGCGTCCGCTTTGCACCCTCACCGACGGGCAAGCTGCACATCGGCGGCGCCCGCACCGCTATCTATAACTGGGCTTTCGCCCGTGCAAACGGCGGCACGTTCATCCTGCGTATCGACGACACCGACCCCACCCGCTCTACCGACGAGAACACGCAGATTATCCTGCGCGCCATGCGTTGGCTGGGCCTGGACTGGGACGAGGGTCCCGAGGTGGGCGGCGATTTTGGCCCCTACGCCCAGACCGAGCGCCTGGACCTGTACAAGCAGGCCGCCCAGAAGCTTTGGGACGAGGGTAAGGCCTATCCCTGCTTCTGCACCAAGGAGCAGCTCGACGCCGATCGCAAGGCCGCGCAGGAGCGCAAGGACCCCTTCCAGGGCTATCAGCGCCGTTGCCGCGATCTTGATCCCGAGGAGGCCCGCCGTCGCATCGAGGCCGGCGAGTCCTACGTCCTACGCATCAAGGTGCCCGAGGACCGCGGCGACGTCGTCATCCACGACGCCGTTCACGGTGAGGTGACCTTCGACGCCAAGGAGCTCGACGACTTTGTCATCTTCCGCTCCGATGGCACGCCCACGTACAACTTCGCGACCGTCGTCGACGACGCCATGATGAAGATCACCCATGTCATCCGCGGCGACGACCACCTGTCCAACACCCCGCGCCAGGTCATGGTCTACGAGGCCCTCGGCGCGCCCGTGCCCACGTTCGCCCACATCTCCATGATCCTGGGCGCCGACGGTAAGAAGCTCTCCAAGCGCCACGGCGCCACCTCGGTGGAGGAGTACCGCGACGCCGGCTACCTGTCCGACGCCTTCGTCAATTACCTGGCGCTGCTAGGCTGGTCGCTCGACGGCGAGACCACGATAATCCCGCGTGATGTCCTGGCCAGCAAGTTCTCGCTCGACCGCATCTCCAAGAACCCGGCGACCTTCGATCCCAAGAAGCTCGATTGGGTCAATGCTGAGTACATCAACGGCATGTCCGATGCTCAGTTTGCCGACGAGATCATGGTCCCCGAGCTGCACGAGGCGGGTCTCATCGAGGGTAATGTCGAGTACGGCGAGGACTGGATCGATGCGCTCGCTGCCATCGTTAAGCCGCGCACCAAGATGCCGGCCGACGCCGTGACCGTCGCCGCCCCCATCTTTGCCACGGCCGAGACACTCGAGTATGACGAGAAGTCCGTCAACAAAGGCCTGGCCAAGGAGGGCATGGGTGCCATTCTGGACGCCGCCAAGGCCGCGCTTGAGGGTGTGGGCGAGTGGACCGCCGAGGCTATCGACGCTGCGCTTGAGCCGCTGCCCGAGCAGATGGACCTTAAGAAGCGCGTGGTGTTCCAGGCCGTGCGCGTCGCCGTTTGCGGCAACATGGTGAGCCCTCCGCTGGGCGAGACCATGGCGCTCGTCGGCCGTGACGACTGTCTGGCGCGTATCGACCGCGCCCGCACGATGGCGCTGTAGTCGCTGCGCAAACGTTTGTATCCGAGCCCCGTTCACCCGAGCGGGGCTCTTGTTTCTGTAGACGTATGGGATAGGAGGTGCTGGGGCCATGGCCGAGCAACTTTCGCTGTTTGGTTCGCCAGAACCGGAGGAAGCTCCGAAGTCCGCGGCTCCTGCCGCCGCCCCGGCGCAGCCCGAGCCCGCACCCGAACCCGTCGCCGCCTATGCGAGCGTAGTCCTCGACATCCCGACGCGTGCACTGTCCGAGCCGTTTGCTTACGGCATTCCGCAGTCACTCGCCAACGATGGTCAGATCGGCTCCACCGTCCTAGTTCATTTTGGCAACCGTGCGGCCGCGGGCTACATCGTCGACATCGCGCCCGAGCTGGCCGACCTGCAAGGTTACGACGCTCTCGATCCCGCGCGTATCAAGCCTATCGAGGCTATCCTCAGCAAGCCGCTCTTTACCGCAGAGGCCGCCCGTATCGCACGCTGGATGAGCCGCGAGTACGTCGCAACGCTTTCCGAGTGCCTGCGCCTGTTTTTGCCCCCGGGTGGAAGCCCGCGCGTGGTCAAGGGCGACGACGGCGTGTGGACGGTTGAACGTCCCGCCGTCAAGCCTATCCAAAACCGCTGGGTCATGCTCACGCCCGAGGGCTTTGACTATACGCCGCCCAAGACCGCGGTCCGCCAGCGCCAGCTCATCGAGGCACTGCGGTGCGGCCCGGTCACGACGCGTGACCTCAACCTGCTCTATAACAGCATGTCGGCTACCATCAAGGCGCTCGAAAAACGCGGCGTCGTGGTGGTGGAGGAGCGCCGTGCGTGGCGTGGCTGCAATGAACAGACCACGCTCTCCTCGGCAAGCGGCAAAGCGCCGGTCTCCCTTACCAGTGGCCAGCAGCAAGCACTTGCTCAGATCGAGCGTGCCCGTCTGGACGCTCATGGCGACGCGGTGCTGGTAGACGGCGTCACCGGCTCAGGCAAAACCGAGGTCTACCTCTCCGCCATCGAGCGCGTGCTCGCAGCCGGTCGCTCTGCCTGCGTGCTGGTGCCCGAGATCTCACTGACGGCCCAGACCGTCGGCCGCTTTCGCTCGCGCTTTGGCGAGACGGTCGCGGTTTTCCACTCGCGTCTTTCGGCTGGCGAGCGTCTGGACCAGTGGGATATGGTCGCCAGCGGTGCGGCCCGCGTGGTGGTCGGCGCCCGCTCGGCTCTCTTTTGCCCGCTCAGCGACTTGGGCCTCATCATCATCGACGAGGAACACGAGACAAGTTACAAGCAGGGCTCCAGTCCGCGCTACCACGCGCGCGAGGTGGCGGCCGAGATGGCGCGGCGCTATCGCTGCCCGCTCGTGTTGGGCTCTGCCACGCCTTCTGCCGAGGCCCTCGACCGCTGCCGTCGTGGCACGTATAACGGTGCCACTTGGACGCGTGTCGAGATGCCCGAGCGCCCGGGACACGCCGTGCTTCCCACGGTCCGCATTGCCGACCTGCGCCGTGCGTTTTCTCACGGCAGCCGCTCCATGTTCTCAAAACCCTTGATGGAGGGCTTGGAGCGTGTGGTCGAGCGCCGCGAGAAGGCCGTGCTGCTGCATAACCGCCGTGGCTTTGCGCCGTTCCTGATGTGTCGCGAGTGCGGCTGCGTTCCCACCTGCAACCACTGCTCCACCGCGCTTACGTATCACGAGCGCACGCACACGCTGCAATGTCACACATGCGGATCCTCCTGGCGCGTGCAGCCGTATCCCGCGCCCACGAGTCGTTGCCCCAAATGTGGCAGTCGTTACCTGGCAAAAATGGGGCTGGGCACGCAGCAGATCGAGGACGCACTGCACCAGATGCTGCCCGAGGACGTCGCCATCATCCGCATGGATGCCGATTCCACGCGCGGCAAGGATGCGCACAAAAAGCTGCTCGAGCAGTTCGATGCGGCCGATTGCGCCGTGTTGCTGGGCACCCAAATGATCGCCAAGGGTCTCGACTTTCCCGAGGTCACGCTCGTGGGCGTGGTCAATGCCGACTTCGCCCTCAAGCTGCCGGACTTCCGCGCAGGGGAGCGCGCCTACGATCTGCTGGAGCAGGTGGCGGGCCGCGCCGGCCGCGGCGATCGTCCCGGCGAGGTCATCATCCAGACCTATCTGCCCGAGGATCCGGTCATTCGCGCCGTCGCCGAGCACGACCGTTCTATCTTTACCGACTACGACCTTGACCAGCGGCGCGACGCGCTGTATCCGCCCTTTGTGCGCCTGGTCAACATTTTGGTGTGGTCGACGAACGCGGATGACGCGCAGGACTACATTGGGCGCATTGCAAAGCTTCTTAAGCGCCGCTGGCATGCCGCCGCGCCCGACTTTTTGAGGGCGGGGAGTGCCATGCCGCAGGTGCTGGGCCCGGCTTCGTGTGTAATCGAGAGAGCCAAGGACCGTTACCGCTTCCATCTGCTTGTGAAGTCGCCCGTGGGGTACCATGTCTCTGATGATATCGACGCCTGCCTCAAAGAGGTGGGCTCTGTGCGCGGCGTGAGCGTGAGCGTTGACGTCGACGCCTATGATTTGATGTAACAACCCGAAAGGATGGCCATGGAAGCCAACGGAATCGTACTGTCGCCCGACCCGCGCCTGCGTCAGGAGTGCGCCGCCATCGAGGAGATCACCCCAGCGATCGAGGCGCTTGCCGAGAAGATGAAGAAGATGATGTTCGAGAACGGCGGTTGCGGCCTTGCTGCCCCGCAGATCGGCGAGCTCATCCAGCTCGTCACCATCGACTGCGACTACACCGACAAGAACGACTATGACCCGTACGTGCTCATCAACCCCGTGATCGTGGAGCAGAGCGACCATCTGGTGCCGTTTAGCGAGGGCTGCCTGTCCATCCCTGGCATTAGCTGCGAGATCGAGCGTCCCGACCATGTCGTCGTCGAGGCGTACGACTTGGACGCAAACCTGATTCGCTACGAGGCTACGGGCGACCTGTTCTGCGTGTGCCTGCAGCACGAGATCGATCACCTGCACGGCAACACCATGTTCGAGCGCCTTAAGCCTATGCAGAGGATCAAGGCCGTCAAGGAGTACCAGGACGCCCTGGCCCGCGGCGCTCGACCGGGCGAGACGGAGTAGATTTGTCCGTCCCCGGGGCGCCCGCCTATAACATCCCGTGCTCACACAGTCTCGCTGCGCTGCGAAACTGCGCGCGGGACGATATAGGCGGGCGCCCCGGGGACTACGTTGACGCTGCTTGACTCGCCCGGGTGCCGTCGGGCCAGGGATGGGCGTCTTCGCTGATGGGTGCTTTGCTGAAAGAGCTGCTTTTATGCGGCTCTTTCTTTGTTTTTGGGTATATTTGTTCTTGTTGAATTGTTATTGCGGATGGACTGGTGACTTGGCTTTCCGCTGTTCTTTGTAGCCGTCTCGGCTTTGGTTGAGGGGAGACTAACTTTTATGCGTATTGTGTTTATGGGTACGCCTGATTTTGCTGTGCCTTCTTTGACTTCGCTTGTTGAGGCTGGGAATGAGATTGCGCTTGTTGTTACTCGTCCTGATGCTGTTCGCGGGCGTGGTAAGAAGTTTGAGCCGTCTCCTGTTAAGGCTAAGGCGCTCGAGCTTGGTTTGCCTGTTGTTGAGGCTAATCGTATGACGCCTGAGGTTGTTGAGGTGCTCAAGGCTGCGCAGGCTGATATTTTCTGTGTGGCAGCCTATGGTTGCATTTTGCCCGATGAGGTGCTGCATATGGCGCCGCTTGGTATTGTGAATGTTCATGCTTCGCTGCTGCCTCGTTGGCGTGGGGCTGCTCCTATTCAGCGTGCCATTCTTGCTGGTGATGAGATTGCTGGCGTTTCTATTATGCGCATTGGGCATGGCGTGGATACCGGCGCCTATTGTGCGCAGGCCTCGACCTCGGTTGCCGGTAAGCATGCCGAGGCGCTGACTATGGAGCTCGCTGAGCTCGGCGGCAAACTGCTTGCCGATACGCTTCCTTCTCTTGCCGATGGCACCGCCGTGTGGATCGAACAGGACGAGGCGCTCGTTACCCATGCTGCCAAGATTTCTAAGCAGGAGATGCGCTTGGATCCGCACATGGCGGCGCTTGATTGCGTGCGTCATGTGCTGGCCTCGTCCGATACCGCGCCTGCTCGTTGCGTGATTGCCGGCAAGACCGTGCGTGTGCTCGATGCTGCGGCGGCTGATGTGTCGCTTGGCGAGGGTCAGGTTCTCGTTCAGGCTAAGCGTGTTTACCTTGGCCTTTCCGATGGCTCGGTTGAGTTGCTCGAGGTTAAGCCTGATGGCAAGCGTGCTATGGCCGCTTCTGCTTGGGCTGCTGGCCTGCAGGGTGCCGATCTTATCTGGGGTGTTTTGTCATGAGCAAGCTGTCTCCCGCGCGCAAGCTTGCGCTCGATGTACTGATGGAGGCCGATCGCCGCGGCATGTATGCGCGCGACGTGCTGTCCTCTCGCGCATCGGCCAAGGCTATTGACCAGCGCGATTCCGCTTTTGCCGCCCGCTTGGCGCTGGGCGTGGCCGCCACGCAGGGTATTTTGGACGAGCTGCTCGATCAGTTTCTCGATAAACCCAAAAAGGTTGCGCCGCGCGTTCGCATGGCACTTCGCATCTCGGCCTTCGAGATGCTTTATCTGCATACGCCTGGCCGCGTTGCCGTGAGCCAGGGTGTTGAACTGGTGCGCAGCGGTGCTAAGTCTGCCGCGGGCCTAGCTAACGCGGTGCTGCACAAGGTTGCGGACAACGTGGGGGATTTTGCCACGGCATCCGACGTGGATGAGTCCGAGCGCCGCCTGGTTCGCCTTTCGCGTTTGATGGGTCTTCCTCGCTGGCTGTGCGCTCGTATTATGGCCTCGTTCGATACGCCCGAGGGCGCGCTCAACTTTGCCGGCAATCTGGCGCCCGCGCCGCTTGCCCTGCACGAGAATGCTTTTGCGACAAAGGACGACCCGTATATCTCGCAGCTCGTTGCGCCTGTCTTCCCGGGCTGCCATGCTCCGGTCGATGCGCAGGTCACGGTGGCATCGGGCGTGTTTGAGCGTGCTGCCGCGGTTGCCTCTGACCTCAACGCTCAGCTTATCGCAACTGCTGCGACACGTCCTGGGCGATGCTTGGAGATTGGTGCCGGTCGCGGCACCAAGACCTATGTGATGATGTGCCAGGCCAAGCGTGCCGGCTACGACCGTCAGCACACTGCGCTCGATTTGCACGACCGCAAGTGCGACCAGAATCTCGCGCGCCTGCACAAGGCGGGTATCCAGGGCGTCCGTACGGTGTCGGGCGATGCCTGCGAGCTCAATGAGGTGCTCACGTCCTTTGACGCGATGCTTGGCGAGCCCGCGTTGTTCGACACAGTCTTTATCGATGCGCCGTGTTCTGGCACCGGCACTATGCGCCGTCATCCCGAGATCCCGTGGCGCCTGACCGAGAACGACGTTACGACTGAGTTGCCCAAGCTGCAGCTGACGATGCTCAAGGAAGCAGCCGCGCGCGTGGCTGCCGGCGGTGAGCTTATCTATGCCACCTGCTCGGTTTTTGATGAAGAGAACACGCAGGTCGTGGATGCCTTCCTGGCTTCTCCCGAGGGCGCCGGCTTTACCGTGGCCCCCGTCTCCGAAGCCCAGATTCTGCAGCTCCCCGAGTTCGAACAAGCTAAGAAGCTCGTTTCCGTACGACAAAACGCTCGAGGCCTTTTCCAAAGCGTACCCGTTAATGCGGACTCCTACGACGGCCACTTCTGCGCCCGCCTGGTCCGCCAGTAACTGCTAAGTTGCGGTGAAATAGGGATTGAATAGCGGCATCTACCCGCCAAACAGTCCTTATTTCACCGCAACTCAGGAGATCATGCGAGCGGAGATCGCAATAGAGGTAAAGAGTGGTAAAAATATCCCCGTTTCATACTTGCTGTTATCAAAAGTGGGGCGGATTACGGGGCTAGATTGGTGATGCCCGACCACAGCAAAAATGACCTAAATAAAGCCGCAGGTAGATGGTTTGTTGAAATTTGCAAATTACTGGAATGGATGGAGGTTGTCAATTCAGCCCCGTAATCCGGTAGAGTTTTGAAATGTTACAAACTTAGCATCAGCCCGAAATCCAATCTATAGAGAAGTTGCGGTGAAATAGGGATTGAATAACGGCTTTTCCAGGCTAAACAATCCTCATTTCACCGCAACTCATCAGGAAACTTGGGTAGCGGGACCGCTTGACGCTAGTGGTTATGCGGGCAGTTGGCGCAGCAGCCGCTGGTGGCGCTGGTGCTGGAGCCTCCGCTTCGCTGGTCGGTGTTGTAGAAGCCGCTGCCCTCAAACTTGATGCCGCTGGCCGAGAACGTCTTGGCCGCCGGGGCACCGCAGTTCGGGCACACGACCTCGGGGGTCTCGGACATGGGATGCTCAACCTCAAACACGTTGCCGCAGCTCGAGCACTTGTAATCGTAGCGCGCCATAATACTTCCTTTTCAGCACAAAGCGGGCAGATCGCTCTGCCCGCATAAATTCAAACAGCTGTAACTGTACCCTATATCGGGGGTTTTATCACGCTTCGCCCCAGAATCTATGGGTGTTGCGCAGGAGCTGTGCAGTTTTGCCCTCGGCGGCCGCAACGGCGGCCTCATCGGCCTGCCAGGTCCAGTTACCCGTGGCCACGCCCGGTACGTTCATGCGCGCGTCGTCGCCAAGCCGCAGGACATCCTGCAGCGGCATCATCACCAGGGGAGCGTCGCTTGCGAGCGCGTCGCCCATCAGCTTGGCCGCCACCTCAACACCGCTCGGCTCGTCGCCGCCCGCAAAGGAGCGCGTGCACCAACCGGCGAGCGTCGACGTGTCGTGCGTCGAGGTGTATAGAATCTTGCCCGGCGTTGGATGCACGCCGCAGCGAACGTCGTAATCGCTAAACTCCAGCACGTCCATGCCGGGGAAGCCGCAGGTCGAAGCCATGGCGCGAACACCGGGCGTCAGGTAGCCTAGGTCCTCGGCGATAAAGTTGAGCGGACCCAGCTCGTCAAAGGCGGTTTGGAACAGGTCCTTGCCCGGACCCGCCAGCCAGCGGCCGTCGGCGCAGGCCTTGCCTGCGGGAATGCTAAAGTAGCTGTGGAAGCCCAGGAAGTGGTCCAGGCGCACACGGTCGTAGAGCGAGAACGCGCGACGCAGGCGGTCCATCCACCAGCGGTAGCCGTTCTGCTTCATGTGGTCCCAGCGGAACGTCGGGTTGCCCCACACCTGGCCCTCGGGCGCAAAGTTATCGGGCGGCGCACCGGAGATCTCGATTGCCTTGCCGGTATCGGAAAGCCAGAAGTTTTCGGGCTCGCTCCACGCGTCGGCCGAATCGTCCGAAACGTACATGGGAATGTCGCCGATGACCTCGATGCCCTTCTTGTGCGCATAGTTCATGAGCTCGCACCAGGCCAGGTCAAAGCGGTACTGCATGTACGCCTGCAGCTCGGCCTCGTCGTGGAAACGCTTGTCGTCAATCAGATGCTCGTTGTAGCGCGCGACATCGGCCGGCCAATCGTGGCGCGACTCGCCCTCAAAGTACTTCTTAACGGCCATGTAGACGCAGTACTTCTCGAGCCAATCGGCGTTGCGATGTTTAAACGCCGTGTAGAGCGGGTCTGCATCCTCGCCGCCACGGGCCTTCCAAGTCTCAAAGTCGGCCGCCAGTTCCACTTGGCTCTCGGGCAGCAGGTCAACATTGCCCGCAAAAGCCGAAGGCTCAGCGTATGGGGAGCGGAAGAAGTCCGTCGGGTTGACAGGCAGGACCTGCCAGTAGCGCATGCCCATAGCGGACAGATGGTCGATAAAGCGACGCGTGGGTGCGCCGATCGTGCCGGGCTTGCCGTCATCGGTCGGCACCGAGGTGATGTGGCACACGACGCCCGCGCCGTGATCGAGCGGCTCCTGCAGGCGCTGCTCGGCATGGTGATAGATGATCGACGAGCCCAGCGGATACAGATCGAGCGTGACCGTACCGTTGTGGATCTCGCACTCGTGACCGCTGATGACGTCACTCGCGCATTCGCCGAGCGCCGGAATCGTCACGCGGTGCGAATTGCGCAGGCTGCGGTTGATGATAACCGTCGCGGACTCGCCATCCTTGCCCGTGCGGTTGTAGGCCAGCACCTCATCGTTGAGCGCGAAGGCCTTGATCTCGCCGTCGATCATAAACGGCAGTGCGCGGCGTACGGCGGAGGCGTTCTTGACAATAGCCAGCGTGTCGAAGTCGTGCAGTTGGTCCTTGGTTGGCAGGGTGCGGCGGTTGCCCGGATCGGTAAGGCCCTCCAGGCCGTATTCGTCGCCGTAGTAGATCGAGGGCACGCCGGGGAAGGTCATCTGCATGAGCGTTGCAAGCCAAAAACGGCTCTTGGCCAGGCCCATCGAGTTCTCGTCCAGACGCCACTTGCTGCGCTCGCACTCGGGTAGCTGCGACTCGTCGGGGCCGCCGCCGAGCACCGAGATGATGCGCGGGCGGTCGTGGCTCGAAAGCAAATTGAGCGCGCAGGACAATGCCTCGCTCGGGTAGTTCTCGCGCAGGGTTTCGATATCCTCAGCTGCCTGGTAGGCGTTCTTATATCCCATCAAAAAGCCGATGACCATGTCGCGGAAGGGGTAATCCATAGCAGAGTCCAGCTCGGATCCCTGCAGATAGCGGCGCAGATGGCCGTAGCTAATTTTGTTTGAGGCGTCTTCCCAGACTTCGCCGAGCAACAGTGCGTCAGGCTTTTCGGCAAGTACGGCCTTTTTGATCTCGGCCAGGAAGTCGTCGGAAAGCTCGTCAGCGACGTCCAGGCGCCAGCCATGAGCGCCGGCACGTAGCCATTTACGGATCACGCCGTCCTTGCCCAGGAGCCGCTCGCGTACCAGCTCGGAGCTCTCATTGATGGCGGGCATGTTGCCCACGCCCCACCAGCAGTCGTACGAGCCGTCCTCGTGGAAATAAAACGCATCGCGCCACGGCGAATCCTCGCTCTGCCAGGCGCCCACGCCGGGGTAGTTGCCGTAGCGGTTGAAATAGATCGAGTCGTCGCCCGTATGGTTAAAGACGCCGTCCAGGATGATGGAGATGCCGAGCTTCTCGGCTGCCTCGCACAGCTCCGTAAAGTCCTGCTCGGTGCCCAAGATCGGGTCGATCTTGGTGTAGTCGGCCGTGTCGTAGCGGTGGTTGCTCGCGGCTTCAAAGATGGGGTTGAGGTAGATGGCCGTAAAGCCCAGCTCGGCGATGCGAGGCAGGTCTTCCTGGATGCCCTTGAGCGAGCCTCCGTAGAAGTCCCAGGTCTTGATGGAGCCGTCCTCGGCGCGCTCGTACTCCGGCGGCTCGTTCCAGTCCTCGACCATGCGGCGCTGGATGCCGTTGCGCGGTTTTTCAACCTCGGCCAGCGTGCGCTCGCGCCAGTTCTCGTCACGGGCATAGCGGTCGGGGAAGATCTGGTACACCATGCCGCGCTCGTACCAGGCGGGGCGGTTCTCGCGGTGCTTATAGACGGTAATCTGGAAGGACGGCACCTCGGCGTAGTCGTAGGTTACGCCCTCGCCGCCGGTGCGACCTTGCGGCGCGCCCAGGCGAACCTCGGGCTGGCCCTCGATATTGCATATAAAGCTGTACCAGATAAGACAGGGCTCGGTGCACTCAAGCTCTACGGTAAATATGCCGTCGCCCTCGTGCGTCATGGGATACCGAGACTCACCGATCTCATCGACCCAGGTGCGCAGCGTAAGCGTTGCCTGGTTGGGATCGGCATCCTCCAAAATCACCGAGAGTGCAACGGAAGTTCCAGTGGTCACAGCGCCAAACGGAGTGCGAAACTGCGGCAGGCGGCTGTTGTGAATCAATCTCATAGTACGGTCCAGTTCTATACAGTCATGGCCAACGGGCCATGGGCTTAACGCACGTTACTTAAGTATATCGTTGCACTTTAGTTGTATAAACTACAGCCGCTCATTATCGGCGAACGGTTGTCCTAGAAAATCGTTTTACCATCCAAATTATCGCGGCATTCGAAAACGCACATACCGATACTATTTGTAGCCAACCAAAAGTACCCCGGTTTACTACGATAAATTGAATGATCTCAACCACAGTCAATTTGGTGATATTAAAACCTCAGGTAGAAGCGTTGCCAATTTTGTAGATTGCTCGTTGTGGTCGGCCGAAGCCATTTTGTCGTAGTAAACCGGCCCTCCTTTTAATGCGAAGTTCAACCAAGAAGAGGGCGCCTGCTTGGGGCGCCCTCTTTTGCGTTGAGGATTAAGTTTTAATCGTCAGGATTAGCGGCGCTTGCGGGCGGCCGTTGCCTTGCGGACGGAGGTCTTCTTGGTAGGAGCCTTTTCCTCAGTGGGAGCGGCGGGGGAGACCGAGGCCTCCTTGGCGGGCTCAGTCTTTGCCGTAGCCTTCGGAGCGGTCTTGACCTCGGCGGCCTTCGGTTTCGGCTCGGCCTTTATTGCGGGCTTTTCCTCGACCTTAGCCTCTGCCTTGGGAGCAGCGGTCTTGGCCGTGGCCTTTTTGGCCGTCGCCGTAGCGCGCTTGCGCGTGGTGGTCTTGGCGGCCGGCTTAGCCTCGACAGCTTCCTCAGCCTTAGGCGCAGCGGGCGTCTCCTCGACTTTGGCGGCCGGCTTAGCGGCTGCCTTGGTCGTGGCGGCCTTCTTGGTCGTCGACTTCGTAGCCGTGGTCTTCTTGGCGGTCGTCTTCTTGGCAGCGGTCTTGGCCGGAGCCTTTGCCGCGGGCTTAACCTCGGCTGCAGCGGTCTCGGCCTTTACCTCGGGAACGACCTCGGCCTCGGTGGCCTTCTTGACAGCTGCGGTGGTGCGCTTGCGCGTGGTCGTTGCCTTGGCTGAAGTCGTCTTTGCAGCGGTGGCCTTAGTGGCAGTGGTCTTGGCTGCAGAGGTCTTGCTCGCAGTTGTAGACTTGCTCGCCGTGGCCTTCTTAGCCGTCGTCTTGCGGGCCGTCGTCTTCTTAGCGGCAGGCTTCGCAGCGGGCTTAACCTCGGCATCAGCAGCGGGCTTCGCCTCGGCCTTGGGCTCCTCAGCGGCCACCGGCTCAGCAACAGCCTCAGGCTCGTCGACAACAGCCGCCGGCCTCTCAATCTCCGGGTGCATAAAGAAGTACAGGTCCAGATACTTATCGGCCGAGCGTGTCCAGCTAAAGTCCTGGCTCATGGCCTGCGTGACCAGCTGATCCCACGCCTCACGGTTATCCCAGAACAGACGCGCCGCGCGGAAAACCGCATCGCCCATCTCGTCGCCGTTAAAGTTACTAAACGAGAATCCTGTGCCCTCGCCGGTAAACTCGTTATACGGGATCACGGTGTCCTTCAGACCACCGGTCTCGCGCACGATGGGCAGGGTGCCGTAGCGCATGGCGATGATCTGCGACAGGCCGCAGGGCTCAAACTTCGACGGCATCAGGAACATATCGGCGGCGGCATACATGCGCTGCGACAGCGCCGGATCGAACTCGATACGCGCGGCCATGGTGCCCGGGTACTTGTCCTGGAAGTAGCGCAGACCGTCCTCGTAGTCGCGGTCGCCGGTGCCCAGCACGGCCACCTGCACGCCGCCGGCCAGAATGCGGTCGAGCGCATACATGACCAGGTCCATGCCCTTCTGGCGCGTCAGGCGCGTGACCATCACCATAAGCGGGCGGTCGTCGCGAACCTCGAGCCCCAGCTCTTCCTGCAGCTTGGCCTTGCACACGGCCTTACCAGAACGGTCCTCCACGGTGTAGTTGGCGGCAATGCGCTTGTCGGTCGCCGGGTCAAAGCCTGCGACGTCGATGCCATTCAAAATGCCCTGCAGCGCATACGAACGCTCACGCAGAACGCCGTCCAGGCCCTCGCCAAATTCGGGCGTCTGGATCTCGTTGGCATAGGTGGGGCTCACCGTGGTGATGGCATCGGCATAGCGCAGCGCGCCCAGCATGTAGTTGATGCTGCAGGCATCGCAACGCAGCTGCGAGGCGGCCGCCGGAATATGCGCCACACCCAGGATGTCCTCCATCACGGTGTCGCTAAACTGGCCCTGGAACGCCACGTTGTGGATCGAGAACACGGTCTTGACGCGGTCGTACAGCGGCAGGCCCTGGTAGAACTCGCGCAAGAACACGGGCGCCAGTGCCGTCTGCCAGTCGTTGCAGTGCAGGACGTCGCACTCAAAGCCGGCCGGCAGGTGCTGCAGGCTCTCGGTAATGGCCTTAGAGAAGAACGCAAAGCGCTCACCGTCATCAAAGAAGCCGTACGGATAGTCGCGCGCAAAGTAGCGCTCGTTGTCGATGAACATATAGGTGACGCCGTCGCGCTCGAGCTTCTCGAGCCCGCAGTACTCATTGCGCCAGCCCAGGCTCACGTAAAAATCGGAGAAGTGCTCCATCTGCGCCTTGTACTCGTCCTTGATGGTGGCGTACTTGGGCACCATCACGATGACTTCGGCGCCGGCGCGTACAAGCGCCGCGGGCAGCGAGCCCGCCACGTCGCCCAGGCCACCGGTCTTTACAAACGGTGCGCACTCGGCCGAGGCAAACACGATCTGCATCTTTTTGCTGGAATCAGCCATATTGTCTCCCATGTTGTTATTCGAGAATAGCCGCCAGGCGCGAACCGGGCGGCTATTCTACATGTTACGAGCGATGTTGCGGTGCCAACGTTAACGTACGATGGTGGTGTCGGAAGTTAACGGAGCCTTGCCCAGCACCAGGATGTTCTCGGGCGTGCCGCGAAGCTCGGTGTTGGTGGGAACCACGTTGTTCTTGTCCAGGATGGCGTTCTCGACGCGTGCGCCGCTCTTGATGATGCAGCTCTGGTTAATGATCGAGTTGGTCACCGAGGCGCCTTCCTCAACCACGACGCCGCGCGACAAGATCGAGTTGCGCACGGTGCCCTTGATGATGCAGCCGGCCGAAATGATCGAGTTGCAGGCGTGGCTGCCGGTCGCATAGCGCGAAGGCGGCACGTCGTGAGCCTTGGTCAGGATCGGGCGCTCGGGATCGAAGAGCTGGTCGGCCACGGTCTGGTCGAGCAGGTCCATGCTGCGGCGATACAGCGATTTCTCGCTAAATACGCCCACGACCTCGCCCTTGTACTCGTAGCTGCACACGTCGATGTTGCCAAAGTCGCCCTGGAGTGCCTCGAGCAGGTCCAGATAGTCGGCGGCCTGGTAGTGGTCGATGATCTCGAGCAGCGTCTCGCGGTTGACGATGCAGCAGTCCATGGAGGCGTTGTCGCCGTACACGACGCCGGCGCTCACGCCCGTCAGGCGACCG
Source organism: uncultured Collinsella sp. (assembly GCA_958451615.1). Taxonomy (GTDB): domain Bacteria; phylum Actinomycetota; class Coriobacteriia; order Coriobacteriales; family Coriobacteriaceae; genus Collinsella. The sequence goes on from CAUDQR010000010.1 coordinate 48,815, forward strand.
TTCTCGTTAATCTCGAGCTTGGTCTCGTCATCGACGTTGCGCGTGGCCTTGCAGTACACCACGGTCATCTGGGCACCGGAGTTCTCGTGCGCCTCGATGATGGTGTTGAGGTCCATGTTAAAGATGATGTTGGTACCCATCATCACAACATAGGGCTTGTCCGAGCGCTGGAACAGCGTCTTATTGGAAATGATGTCGCGCAGCAGGAAGCGCATGCCGCCCTTGGTGGTGCCATACGCGTTGCCGGGCACCATGAACAGGCCGCCCTTCTTGCGGTCCAAGCCCCAGTCCTTGCCCGAGCCCACGTGGTCGATCAGCGAGCGGTAGTTACCCGGCATGACGACGCCAACGGTCTTGATGCCGGCATTCATCATGTTGGACAGCGGAAAGTCGATCAGGCGGTAGCGGCCCAAAAACGGAACGGACGCGATGGGGCGGTCCTTGAGCAGGACGCTGCCGTAGGTCGAAGAGTAGTTAGCGGTGATATAACCGATGGCCTTGCGATTGATCATCGGATCATTCCCCCTTCCCGATAACGACGTCATTTCCAACGACGGCCGTATCCTTGGTGGTATCGACAGAGCCGAGCTTCACGCCCTCTTCGACCGTGGAGTTCTCGCCCAAAATAGCGCGGCAGATGTGCGCGCCGCTCTTAACGTGCGCACCCGGCAGCAGCACGGAGTCCTCGACCACGGCGCGCTCCTCGATGATGACATCGGTCGAAAGAATCGAGTGGCGAGCGGTGCCGTAGATCTTGCAGCCGTTGGAGACCAGGCAGTCGTCCAGGCGGCCGTCCGGGCCAATGTAGTGCGGCGGACGCGTGGTGATGTTGGACATGATGGGGAAGTTCTTGTCGAACAGATCGAACTCGGGGTTGTTGCCCAGCAGGTCCATCGAGGTCTCGTGGAAGCTGGCGATGGTGCCGACATCCTTCCAAAAGCCGTGGAACTCGTAGCTGTAAAGGCGCTTGTTCTCGCCGAGCAGCTTGGGGATGATGTCCTTGCCAAAGTCGTGGCTCGAGCGCTGGTCCAGGGCGTCCTCCTCGAGCGCCTCGATCAGCACGTCGGCCGAGAAGATGTAGATGCCCATGGACGCGAGGTTCGAATCGGGCTTCTCGGGCTTCTCGGTGAACTTGGTGATGCGGCCGTCCTCGGGGTCGGTGGTCAGGATGCCAAAGCGGCTGGCCTCCTCCCACGGCACGGGCATAACGCTCACCGTGAGGTCGGCGTTGTTCTCAATGTGCGTCTTGAGCATCTTGCGGTAGTCCATGCGATACAGGTGATCGCCCGAAAGAATCAGGACGTACTTGGGGTCGTTAGCCTTGATGTAGTCGAGGTTCTGCGTAATGGCGTCGGCCGTGCCCGCATACCAGGCGCCGCCGGTCTGCGTCTCGTACGGCGGCAGGATCGACACGCCGCCGTCGCGGCTGTCCAGATCCCACGCCTCGCCGGAGCCCACGTAGGCATGCAGCAGGTAGGGACGGTACTGCGTCAGAACGCCCACCGTGTCGATGCCCGAGTTGGAGCAGTTGGACAGCGAAAAGTCGATAATGCGGAACTTGCCACCAAAGCTAACCGCCGGCTTGGCGATCTTTTGGGTGAGTGCCCCCAATCGGCTGCCCTGTCCTCCTGCGAGGAGCATCGCGATGCATTCTTTCTTACTCATCGATTTCTCCTTCTGTCATCGATGTTTCTAACCCATTAGCGGCGGACGCGGCGCTCGGTCGCGCCCGCCGAATAATGCCGTGCGGCAAAGGGAGCTCGCGCGCCTTTACGCGTGCCAGATCTCGTCGCGGTACTCGCGAATAGTGCGGTCGCTCGAGAACCAGCCGGAGGAGGCGGTGTTGAGCAGGGCCTTGCGGTTCCAGGTCTCCTGGTCGCCGTAGCTGTTCGTGAGCTTCTCCCATGCATCCACGTAGCTGCGGAAATCGGCCATGACCAGGTCGGGGTCGTTGTTGTTCATGAGCTCGTTGTAGATGCTCTCGAAGTTGCCCGAAAGACCCGCAAAGGTGTTGTCCTTGAGCTCATCCATCACGCGGCCCAGGCGCTCACGGTCGCCGTTGAGCGTATCCCACGCAAAGTAGCTGTTGGATGCCCAGAGCTGCTCGACCTCGGGAGCGGTCAGGCCAAAGATGGCCTCGTTCTCGCGGCCGGCCAGGTCGGCGATCTCGATGTTGGCGCCGTCGAGGGTACCCAGCGTAATGGCGCCGTTCATCATGAGCTTCATGTTGGACGTGCCCGAAGCCTCCTTACCGGCCGTGGAGATCTGCTCCGAGATCTCGGCGGCGGGGTAGATGAGCTGGGCGTTGCTTACGCGGAAGTTGGGGATAAAGCAGACCTTCATGACCTCGTTGACGCGGGCGTCGTTGTTGATGACGTCGGCCACGGAGTTAATGAGGCGGATGGTCTCCTTGGCGAAGGTGTAGCTCGAGGCAGCCTTGCCGCTAAAGATGAAGGTCGTCGGCGTCACGTGGAAGTTAGGATCGGCGATGCGACGGTTGTAGATGTCCATCACCTTCATGATGTTCATGAGCTGGCGCTTGTAGGCGTGGAAGCGCTTCACCTGGACATCGAAGACGGTGTTGGGGTCAATAACCAGACCGGTCTCGGCCTTGACGTAGGCGGCCAGACGCTCCTTGTTGGCGCGCTTGGAGGCACCCACGGCCTTCAGGAATTCGGTGTCGTCCTTAAACTCCTTGAGCTTCTCCAGCTCAAAGGCGTCCTTGAGCCAGCCATCGCCAATGGCCTCGGTCACGAGCTTGGCGTAGGTGGGGTTGGCCTCGGCAAAGAAGCGACGATGCGAGATGCCGTTGGTCTTGTTGTTGAACTTCTCGGGCGTCAGGGCATAGAAGTCCTTGAGCACGATGTTCTTGATGATGTCGGAGTGGATTTTGGCCACGCCGTTGACGCTATGGCTGCAGATCACGGACAGGTTGGCCATGCGAATCTCGCCGTCCCACAGAATGGCGGTCTGGCGCAGACGCTCCTGCCAGCCCTCCTGTGTGGTGTCGAACGACTCGTGCCAACGACGGCTGATCTCGTCGATGATCTGGTACACACGGGGGAGGAGCTTGGAGAACGTGCCGATGGGCCACTTCTCCAGGGCCTCGGGCAGGATGGTGTGGTTGGTGTAGCTCACGACCTGCGTCACGATGTTCCAGGCGTCATCCCACTCGAGCTTCTTCTCGTCGATCAGGATACGCATGAGCTCGGGGCCGCACATGGCGGGGTGCGTGTCGTTGGTGTGGATGGCAACAAACTGCGGCAGCAGCTCCCAGTTAGCGCCGTGTTCCTTCTCAAAGGTGTCGAGCAGGCTGTAGATACCAGCCGAGACAAACAGGTACTCCTGCTTCAGACGCAGCAGACGGCCGTGCTCGCCAGCGTCGTTGGGGTAGAGGATGGCACTGATGGCCTCGGCCTCGGCGCGCTCGGCATCGGCCAGGGCATAGTCGCCACGGTTGAAGGCCTCCAGATCGAAGTGCTCCTCGACCGGCTCGGCGGCCCAGACGCGCAGCTTGTTGACGGTCTCGCCGGCATAGCCCACGACGGGGATGTCATAAGGGACGGCCAGGATATCCTGCGTGTCCACCGTGCGGTAAAACGTGCGGCCGTCCTCCTCAAAGCCCTCAACATGGCCACCAAACTTGATGGTCACGGCCTTGTCCTGACGACGGACCTCCCAGGGATAGCCGTGGGTGAGCCACTCGTCGGTGGCCTCGACCTGGCTGCCGTTGACGATCTCCTGCTTAAACAGACCGTAGCGGTAGCGCATGCCGTTGCCGTAGCCGGCAATGCCCTCGGCTGCCATGGAATCCAGGAAGCATGCGGCCAGACGGCCCAGACCGCCGTTGCCCAGAGCCGGATCGGGCTCCTGGTTCTCGATGACGGACAGGTCAAAGCCCATGTCGTCGAGCGCCTCGGCGACCATGTCGCGCACGCCAAAGTTGAGCAGGTAGTTGTCGAGCAGGCGGCCGATCAAAAACTCGATCGAGAAGTAGTACACGCGCTTCTTGCCCTCGGCGGTGACGCGGGCGTCACTCTTGGTGGCAACGGTGCGCGCCTTCTCGGCCACGAGCTTGGCCAAGGCGTTAAAGCGGTCGAGGTCGCTGGCGGCCTCGACGCTCTTGCCGCTGATGCTCATGACGGCATCGCGATAGAGCTCGGTAAACTCCTGCTTGTTGTCGAAGATCTTATTCATACGTTCCTTTCCCCCGGGGATGTTTCTCCCGGAACGGTAATGACTTGTATCCTACGCCCCGTCGGGGCGGGTAATTGCAGTGGTAACGCTTTTGTTACGCTTTCTTGCCAGATGCTTTAACAGCACCTGCCTTAGCCTTGGGAGCAGCCTTTTTGGTGGCTGTCTTTTTGGCCGTGGCGGGTTTGGTCGCCTTAGCCTTCGCCTTAGCCGGAGCCTTCTTAGCAGCCGCGGGCTTAGGTCTCACCGACGACGTGCGCTTCTTAGGCGCAGCCTTGGGCTCCTCAACCACGGGCGGCCTATAGCTGCTGGGACCGCGGCGCTTAAGCACCACGCCTGCCAGGCCGGGAACCTTAATCTCAATGGAGTCCATCTGCCCGTTCCAGGGATAGGGCTCGCTCGAGCAGGTATAGGGTTCCTCGCCGGCGTATCCGCTGCCGCCAAACTCGGGACGGTCGGAGTCAAAGATGACCTCCCAGTCGCCCTCGCGCGGCACGCCTACGCGGAAGCTCTCGTAGCTCGCCGGGTCAAAGTTGATCAGGATCACCAGGTCGTCATCGACGTCCTCGCCCTGGCGCACAAAGCTCACGATGGACTGCTTGGAGTTGTCCGCGTCGATCCAGGTAAAGCCGTCGTCGGTGTAGCCGCGTTCGTACAAGGCGGGCTCGGCGGTGTACAGGTGGTTGAGCGCCTTGATAAACGCCTGATGATGGCGGTGGGTCTCGTACTCCTCGGTCAGGAACCACTGGATGGACTCGTAGTAGCGCCACTCAATAAACTGGCCGATCTCGTTGCCCATAAAGTTGAGCTTGGCACCGGGATGCGTCATCTGGTAGAAGGCCAGCGTGCGCAGGCCGGCAAATTGGCGCCACCAGTCGCCCGGCATGCGGCCGATCAGCGAGCACTTGCCGTGTACGACCTCGTCGTGGCTCAGCGGGCAGATGAAGTTCTCGGTAAAGGCGTACATGATGGAGAACGTGAGCAGCCCGTGGTTGCCGGGGCGCCACGGAAAATCGGTCTGCATGTAGTGCAGGGTGTCGTTCATCCAACCCATGTCCCACTTGTAGTGGAAGCCCAGGCCGCCGTCCTGCGGCGGATAGGTCACGAGCGGCCACGCGGTGGACTCCTCGGCCATCATCATCACGTCAGGGAAGTGGGCCTCCACGGCGCAGTTGACCTGGCGGATAAAAGCGCTGGCGTCCAGGTCCTCCTCGGTACCGTACTTATTGAACTTCTTTTGGCCGGGATCGTCGATGCCAAAGTTGAGGTACAGCATGCTGGACACGCCGTCCATGCGAATGCCGTCAACATGGAAGTTCTCGAGCCAGTACAGCACGTTGGAGACCAGGAAGGAGCGGACCTCGCCACGGGCGAAGTCGAACTTGTGCGTGCCCCAGTTGGGGTGAATCTCGTGCTCAAACAGCATGTGGCCGTTAAAGGTGGCAAGGCCGTGGGAGTCGGCGCAAAAACCGCCGGGCACCCAGTCCATGATTACGCCAATGCCCGCCTTGTGACACGCATCGATAAAGTGCATGAGCTGCTGCGGGTCGCCATAGCGCGACGTGGCGGCATAGTAGCCGGTCGTCTGGTAGCCCCAGGAACCATCGAAGGGATGCTCCATAAGCGGCATGACCTCGATATGCGTGTAGCCCATGTCGTGCACGTAGTCCACGAGCTCGACCGACAGGTCGTCGTAGGTGTAGAACTCGCCGCGCTGCGCGGGGAAGGGGTCCATGGGACCGGGGTAGTTGCCGTACTCGTCCGGCTCGCCCTGTGGCGCGTCGCCGTGGCGTTTCCACGAGCCAATATGCACCTCGTAGATGTTAAGGGGCTGCGACATGTGGTTATGACTGGCGCGGCGCTTGAGCCATGCGGCGTCGTTCCACTTGTAGCCATCGAGGGTCCACAGCACGCTTGCCGTTCCCGGAGGGCACTCGGCCTTGAAGGCGTACGGATCGGCCTTGTAGAGCTTCTCGCCCTCGTTGGTCTCAATGAGATACTTATAGAGCTGACCTTGTTCTGCGCCAGGAATAAAGCCTTCCCAAATAGCGCTCGTATGCACGGGCACCAGAGGGTTGGCTTCCTCATTCCAGTCGTTAAATTCGCCAATGACATGGACGCTCTTTACGTCGGGCGCCCAAACGCAAAAGCGCCAACCGCGCGTACGGTTCTGCGTGTCGGGGTGCGCGCCCATCTTTTCCCAGCTGCGCTCCCACATGCCAATGCCAAACAGGTAGACATCGTCCTTAGAGAGCTCCGGTGCGTGCGGGGCGGCTTTACGGGTAGCAGGCTTTTTGGTTGCTGGCTTTAGCTTTGTATCGCTCACGTTTGATCCCATCATGACGCGGCAGCGTGTTGCCTTGGTGACTAGATGCGAAAGGTCCAAGGCTGCACGAATCGAGGGGACGGCGATAGTTCTATGATTCGTTCCACCTCGCGTGCTCGGTGGAACTTTCGGCACGAAATACGATAACACCTGTTCGTTACTTTTATGGAGAAAAGTGGATTTGCGGCGGCGTTTAATCGGCGAGCGCCATGTTTATACCACTGGCAGAATTGCGATGGTAAAACTCTTGACAGTTTTACCAAATAGAGTTTCTAGACTATTAGATTAACGTTTGGTAAAACGTTTTTAGCAGGATGTTTACCATTTGACATCGAAAGGTTCGTTTATGTCCCAGACCGCTGCTCCCAATGTCGCTTTTATTTTCGATTGCGACGGCACACTGGTTAATAGCACCCCCGTCTGGGGCTATGCACAGCCCGAGTTGTTGCGACGCCACGGAGTTGACGTGACGGTCGACGATTTTGCCCAGTTTGAGCATTTGTCGCTCGAGGATGAGTGCCAGGCCTACCACGACACCTGGGGTATTGGAGCGAATGGCGAGGAGCTGTATCGCGAGCTGAGCGACATCCTGATCGATGGCTACTCCAAGGTGCCGCCGCGCGAGGGGCTCCTGGTATTTTTGGAGCAGGCGAAGGCGGCGGCCATTGCCATGTGCGTTGCCACGTCCACACCGGCCGAGCTGGTTAAGTCTGCGCTTGCGGGTGCCGGGCTCGATGCCTACATGGAGTTTGTGACCACCACGGGCGAGGCGGGACGCTCCAAGCAGTTCCCCGACGTGTACGAGCTGGCGTTGCGTCGCCTGGAGGAGCGCCATGGGCACAAGTTTGAGCGCACGTGGGTGTTTGAGGACGCGGTCTTTGGCCTTAAGAGCTCTGGGGCCGCCGGCTTTAAGCGTGTGGGTATTTATGATCCGCACGGCCGCATGAAGCGCGACGACGTACGCACCAACTGCGATATCTTTATCGACAGCTATGAGGACCTGGATTTGGCCCGCGTGCTTGCATTTGAGGGATAGGCGAGGGCTGTGGCTTGTAAGGTATTAGTGGTCTGCGGCTCGCCCGTGGTGGCGAGCGCGGACCTGTTGAGTAGGCTAGTGGGGGAGTGCGATCACGTTGTCGCCGTGGACCGCGGGCTCGATGCGCTGCTGGGCGCCGGCCTGGGCTGCGACGTTTATGTGGGGGATGCCGACACGGTGAGCGATGCGGGCCGCGCGCTGATCGATGCCGCCACCGACTTTGAAGTTGAGCGCCACGACCCGTACAAGGACTATACCGATCTTGCGCTGGCGCTTGATTCCGTCCGCCGTCGCTGGCCAGGTGCCGAAGTAGTTGCGACCTGCGCCACCGGCGGCCGCCCGGATATGGCGCTTTCCGTACTGGGCCTGCTCGCGGGCTACAATGACGCCCCCGTCTGGATTGCCGAGGACAAGGTGGTCGCCCGCATCCTTCGCGCAGGCGAATCGTGGACCATCGAAGGCGCTGAAGGCAAGACGTTCTCCATCATCGCCATAGCCCCCAACACCGAGGTAAGCGAACATGGCTTGGAGTGGGAACTAGATCACGCTTCGTTAGTTCTACTAGCCGACACGGGCATCTCTAACGTCGTCAGGTCAACAGCCACGATCCAAGTCCACACCGGCACCGCCATCACTTACCTATATCGATAGGCATTTAGAATCTGACTCAAAAAGTCCTTGCACGCCGCGCCAACTTCCCCTATAGTATTTCGACGTCACGGGGGCGTAGCTCAGCTGGGAGAGCGCTTGACTGGCAGTCAAGAGGTCAGGGGTTCGATCCCCCTCGTCTCCACCATCGTGAATGCAAGGGCCTTCGGTATCCCGAAGGCCTTTTTTCATGCCAATACGCCTTGCGCCACAAACCCAATCCACACCAAAAAAAGTTGCACAATTTATTTCCCATCTCTGTACATAGTTTGTTAGACAGGCGCAATTACCAGTGCAGCTCGCTGCTCCATTTAGGCATCGGGAACGTCTCCGATCACCGGCAATACCTCAATAACCTGCGTCAACGTGAACAACATCCCAAAACAACCCCCTTTAGCACGTCAAATGAACGATATGTTGTCCAACGCAACCCAAATCAGTTTCGCTATCAGCTTGTGCTAGGATACCTAACGTTACATGAGTTCAACTGTGCTCGCGGCTCCAGCAAGTTGCAAAGCGCAGGGTCGATCAGCATCCGGCCGTAACGGCGGTGCCAGAAACACCACGAGCTCCAATAAAGAGGCCTTGCGACTTTAATTATTTGCTTTGCGTTAATTCCAAGATGCAAATAATTATTAGTAGGCATGCTAAAACGTAGCAGTCCTTCAGCTGTTTGCGTGCGGTCCATTTTTGAATTTGCTTGACTGGGTCGCACGCAGCCAGCTTAGGTTGTTGGCGTATTTGCGATACGCAACAACCTCAGCGCTGCTTCTATACATACCGTTCACGGTGGGGCAGAGCCACGTGCTTGTCTGACTGGGCTCAGGGTTTGAATATGGAGCGCCTTCGCGCACAAGCGCCCTGGCGAAGCCATACCCAAACCCCGTGAGCCACACGTAAGACAGGAAGGGGGTGGTGCTCGTGTGGTATGTTATCCAGGTCATTAACGGTCGCGAAGACGTAATGCGCGAGCGCATCGAGCTCATGGTGCCGGCTGGCGTTATGCAGGAGCTCTTTTATCCCCAATATCATACCGAGATCAAGGTTCACGGCGAATGGGTCAATACGACCAAGCCGCTCTTTCCCGGTTATCTTATCTGCGATACGGCAGATCCCCGCACCGTGCAACAGTATCTGCTACGCATGGACGACTTTGCCCGGGTGTTATCCCAGGACGGTCAGTTTGTGCCGCTGGCAAAAGAAGAGGTTCAGCTCATTGGTGGCTTTACGCATAGGGGAGACCGCGTAATGCCCATGAGTGAGGCCCTAAAAGACGGCGACAAGGTCGTAGTGACGGCAGGTCCGCTGCTGGGCCACGAAGGCCTTATCAAAACCATTAACAGACGCAAGAGCACTGCGTATTTGGAGCTCGACCTGTGCGGCCGACGCGTAACAACCCGTGTTGGCCTCGCTGTGCTTTCGGCCGAGCAGCGCGTAATGCGAAACCTTAAAAAGGCGATTGCCTAACTGCGGGCGGCTGCTTAAAGGAGCAAAGGGGATCCCCGGGCCGGGGATAACGGGATCAACAGGGAAGAGAAGAAGAGTTTTGAACACCGAATCCAAGAGCGCAAAGCAAAAGGGGAAGTTGAGCGCCTTCGAGCCGTATGCGTTGATGGCATATGACATTGCGGCAACTTTTATTGCTGTGTTTGTTGCATCGTGGGGAACGCAGCATTGGGCGACGATCGGCGGAGCAGCCGGCGCATGCCCGGCTATTCTTGTGCTCGCGCTTGTTAACGTTGCTGTCTTTTGGTTCTTTCATATGTATAGCAGCTTGTGGCGCTATGCGAGCATTTCCGAGGCTGGACGTATTGTTGCTGCTGTAACGGTAGGCTCAGTCATTGGCGACGTTATCTTTAACCTGTTATTTGGCAAGGGCATGACCCTTCGTGAGGACGTCATGGCATGGGCTGTCATCCTCATCATTTGCGGAGGCGGACGCTTTGCTATTCGTGCAATTTATGGTAGCCAGGCATGGCGGTTTAAAAGCAAATCAGATGCTCATTTACCTCGTACGCTCATCGTGGGAGCAGGGGAGACCGGTTCGCTTACTATTAAGCGCATGCTCAGCAACGATCCCGATATGGTTGGAGATCCTGTTGCCGTCGTTGATGACGATCCCAATAAACAAAATCAGCGAATTCACGACATTAAAGTCTGCGGTACCTGTGCGGATATTCCGACGATTGCGCATGCCTGTGAAGCCGAACAAATCGCAGTCGCCATTCCAAGTGCTACTTTTGATGAACGCCAGAGAATCTATGACCTCTGCATGAAAACGGGAATTAGGGTATTAACCTTGCCCAATGTGCGCGACATTCCTATAAGCGGTCTTGGCAGGGTTGCCCTTCGCGAAGTCGAAATCAGCGATCTGCTATCTCGTGAAGAAAAATCACTTAATCTAGACCAGATGGGCTATGTTGCGGGCAAACGCATTTTGGTTACCGGCGGTGGCGGTTCTATCGGTTCTGAGCTCGTGCGTCAGCTACTTCCGGCAAAGCCTGCTCAAATCATTTTGTTCGATATCTACGAGAACACGACGTATGAGCTGTACCATGACATTATCAAGTCGGCTCGGGATCAAGGCACCGATATTCAGGTGTTTATCGGTTCTATCACGCACTCGCCTGCAATCGAGCATGTTTTCGAAACTTATCGGCCGCAAGTTGTCTTCCACGCGGCGGCACACAAGCATGTTCCCCTTATGGAACATAATGCGCGTGAGGCAATTGAAAATAACGTGTTTGGCACCCTCAATGTTGTGCGATTAGCTGATAAGTATCAGTGCAGTCATTTCGTACAAATTTCTACTGATAAGGCCGTTAATCCCGCAAATGTAATGGGTGCTACCAAACGCATGGACGAGATGATCGTTCAGTATTATGCGGCCAACAGCAAGACCATTTTTACTGCAGTCCGTTTTGGCAATGTTCTTGGTAGCCATGGTTCGGTCATCCCGCTCTTTAAGCGTCAACTTCACGAGGGCGGTCCCATCACCATTACACATAAGGACATCACACGTTACTTTATGACGATTCCTGAGGCCAGCAAATTGGTCATTACAGCCGGTGCGCTTGCTCATGGCGGCGAGATTTTTGTTTTGGACATGGGTGAGCCTGTCAAGATCTACGACCTTGCCATCAACCTTATTACGCTGAGCGGTCTTAAGCCCGGCAAGGATATCGAGGTCAAAGAGGTCGGCCTACGTCCTGGCGAAAAAATGTATGAGGAGCTCCTTATGGACAACGAGCAACTCCTGCCTACCGAGCATTCCGAGATTCGTATTTCCACGGCCGAGGCAGACAAGATGGAAGAGATTAAGGACAAGCTCGAGAAGCTCGAGGCCTGTCTGAATGGCACGAACGACGAGATTAAAACGGTTCTTGCCGAAGTTGTCCCAACGTATCACCCACAGTACAACGACTAGTTGGAAGAGGCAGAATAATGACTGTAAAGATGAACATCCCGTTTTCGCCGCCTGATATTACCGAGGCAGAAATTGTCGAAGTTGCAGAAGCCCTTCGATCCGGATGGATTACTACTGGTCCACGTACCAAGAAACTCGAAGCAAGGTTGGCAGATTATTTGAAAGCCGAAAGGGTCTGCTGCCTAAATTCACAGACTGCATGTGCAGAAATGGCGCTTCGTCTTCTTAATGTGGGACCTGGCGATGAAGTAATTGTTCCTGCTTATACTTACACGGCAAGCGCCTCTGTTGTGTGCCACGTGGGTGCCAAACTCGTGCTTATCGATTGCCAGCCGAATAGTTTCGAAATGGATTACGATGCTGTTGAGGCTGCCGTTAATGAGAACACAAAAGCAATCATTCCTGTTGATCTTGGTGGTGTTCCTTGCAATTACGATCGTATTTTCGAAATCGTTAAGTCTAAGCGTAATCTGTTTAAACCAAATGGCGAAATTCAGGAGGCTCTGGGGCGCATCGCGGTTTGCGCAGATACTGCCCATGCCTTAGGCGCAATTTGGCATGGCAAGATGGTTGGCTCTATCGCCGATTTCAGCTCGTTCAGCTTCCATGCCGTAAAGAATTTGACCACTGCCGAGGGTGGTTGCCTTGCTTGGCGTGCCATTTCCGGCATCGACTCTGAGGCCATGTATAAGAAGCTGCAGCTCCTGAGTCTTCATGGCCAAAGCAAGGATGCCTTGGCTAAGACCAAGCTTGGTGCTTGGGAATATGACATTGTTGGTCCTTGGTATAAATGCAATATGACTGACATGCAAGCTGCTTTAGGTCTCGTTCAGCTCGATCGTTATGAGGGCATGCTTGCGCGACGCAAAGAGATTATCGAGCGTTACAATGCTGCTCTGACCCCGCTGGGTATTGAGCCTCTAAATCATTTTACAGGCGAGCGCCAGTCTTCGGGTCACCTGTATATTTGTCGTATCCCCGGGTTTAATCTCGGAAAGCGCAATGAAATTATCATAAAGATGGCAGAGCTTGGTGTTGCTACAAACGTTCATTACAAGCCTTTGCCCATGCACACGGCATATAAGAATCTTGGGTTTAACATTTCCGAATTTCCGAATGCGTACAAACATTTTGAGAATGAAATCACGTTGCCGCTGCATACTCGCCTTACTGACGACGAAGTCAATTACGTCATCGACTGCTTCAAGGCCTGTCTCTTAGAGCTTGGTGCGTAGTGGGACTGCTATCATGGGCTGATTTGCCCAAAGATATGCGCGTTGATGAGGTTCGCCCTTACTATGACGAACTTGCAGGGCATCGTATGGGGCTATTCGCGAAACGTATTTTCGATATATGTGGTTCCCTATTTTTATTTGCCTTAACTTGGTGGCTATTCATCATTCTTGCTGTTGCAATTAAGTTCGATTCTCCCGGTCCGGTTTTTTTCCGCCAAGAAAGAGTTGGGCGATACGGCAAGACGTTTCGTATTTTCAAGTTCCGAACCATGTGCGTCGATGCCGAGAAAAAGGGCGCACAAGTCACCAGTGCTGGTGACTCTCGTATAACGCGTGTTGGTTCCGTTATACGTAAATGTCGACTCGACGAAGTCGCGCAGCTGATAGATATCCTGCGCGGAACCATGAGCTTTGTCGGCACCCGCCCCGAGGTTCCTCGTTATGTAGCAGCGTATACAGCCGAGATGCGAGCAACTTTGCTGCTCGCTCCCGGTGTTACTTCGAGAGCGAGTATTGAGTTCAAAGATGAAGATGCCTTGTTAGAGGGTGCAGAGGACGTTGATAGCGCATATATCAATCTGGTGCTGCCAAAGAAGATGGAATTAAACCTGCGCGATCTTTCTCATTTTAGCTTTTGGGGAGAGATAGCCACGATGTTCGCTACTGTTGTGGCGGTAGCCAGGAGAGGGTAAATGAAAGACGGTTTAGTATCGGTTATTACACCGGCATATAACTGTGCAAAGTACATTGGAAAAACCATTGAGTCTGTTCAGGCGCAAACCTACGATAATTGGGAAATGGTTATCGTGGATGATTGCTCTACCGATAATACCCGGGAAGTTGTTGAGTCCTATTCCAAAGATGATCCCCGTGTTCGTTATATTTGCTTAAATGAAAATTCTGGAGCCGCCGTAGCAAGAACTGAATCCATGAAAGCTGCCCAGGGCGATTTTATGGCCTTTTTGGACAGTGACGACATGTGGAAACCGGAGAAGCTGGCTAAACAGTTGGCTTTCATGCGCGAGGAGGGACATCCCTTTTCATGCACCGCCTATGAGCAAGTTGATGAGCAGGGAAATCCTCTTGGAAAGGTGATCAAGACTATTCCTCGAACTAGCTATAACAGGCTATTGCTTGATTGCCCGGTAGGAAATTCAACGGTTATGTATAGCGTCCGCAAGATGGGCAAGTTCGAGGTCCCCAATATTCGCAAACGTAATGATGACGCTTTGTGGCTACAGATGCTTAAAAAGGAACCCTACATTTGGGGCATGCCGAATGTACTGGCAGAGTATCGTGTTCGCGAGGGCTCTATATCGCACAACAAATTTGACTTAGTGAAATATCACTGGATGCTTTATCGAGATATCGAACACTTGAGCGTATTTCGATCTGTGTTTCATATCGGGGTGTGGGGCGTTATCAAAATTTTTGGAATTAAGTAACGAGGTGCGAGTATTCGCTATGGACATGCCCATGCAGATAAATAACGTTGGAATCATAGGGCATTTCGCCGAGGGCATCGATATGGCGGACGGACAGGTCGTAAAGACTCGTACTGTCCGCGAACTGCTTCGTGACGTTTGTGGTGCAGAAAATGTTCGCTCAATTGACACAAGAGGCTGGCAAAAGCATCCAATTGCGCTTGCTCGTGAGTGCATTAAGTTAGCGAAGCTCACGGATGCCTTGGTTATGCTACCGGCGCACAACGGGGTGAAAATCTTCGCCCCGTTACTTGTGTATTTACGAAAACGCTATGGTTGCAAGATCGTATATTCAGTAATCGGCGGATGGCTCGCAGAGTATATAGTAGGACAGCCTATTCTGGGCAAGAAACTCAAATCCTTTGACGCGATACTTGTTGAGTCAGATCGAGTTCGGGTCCTACTTGCCGAGCAAGGCTTCGACAACGTGCTCGTCGCATACAACTTCAAGCGTTTGCCACAGCTCAAGTTTACCGAGCTCAAACAGCCGTCCGGTGAACCATGGCCTTTGGCTGTTTTCTCGCGCATCTACGAGGATAAAGGTATTGATGACATCGTGTGGGCTGTGCACAAGGCGAACTGCCGTCTTGGTCGCCGTGCTTTTAGGCTCGATATCTACGGCAATGTGCTGCCCGAGTACAAGGAGCATTTCGATGCGCTAATAGCTGGCTGCGATATCTCCGAGATCGTCTATAAGGGTGTGGCTCCTGCGGGGGAGAGCACGTCTGTTCTTAACGGGTACCTCGTCTTGGCCTTTCCGACGAGGTGCCCGGGCGAGGGTGTCCCGGGCACTGTGGTAGATGCCTATTGTGCGGGCATTCCAGTGATTGCTTCACGTTGGCCAAGCTATGCAGAGATGGTCGACGAAGGTGAAACGGGTTTGACGTATGAATTCCTTAATCGCGATGCGTTGCTGGACGTACTTCTTAATCCCGATCTGCCTAAACAATTACTCGCAATGAAGGAATCTTGCCTTCGCAAAGGGCGTAACTACTCGTATGAAGCAGGCTTGAGGAAATTTAAGCATCTTGTTGAAAGCGATTTCGATGTGCACAACCAATAAACCCAAACGACTGCTTTGCATTGTGTCGAATATGGATGCAGGTGGAGCTGAGACATTCTTAATGAAGATGTATCGCCAGCTTGACCGAACGTGCTATCAGATGGATTTTGTGGTCTCGGGTGATGGTCGCGGCTACTACGAGGACGAAATCGAAAGACTCGGAGGAAGAGTATTTCGAATCACTCGTAAAACGAAGGATTTCTCCGCCTATCGTCGTGAGCTCTTCGATGCAGTTCGCGAAGATGGATGCCCCGTCGTGCTGAGGATTGGTTCGAATGCTTTTTCAGCTATCGACCTGTGGATCGCGAAACGTGCAGGCGCGCGAAGGCTTGCGTTGCGTTCGAGCAATGCCAGCGACGGTCAGGCCGGTCTTGGCATGCTTCTGCAGAGGGCCCTGCGTCGACCGTTAACGTCGGTGGCCAACGTGAAGATAGCGCCGTCGGACCTGGCGGCCGAGTATACGTTCGGGCCCATGGCCATGAGAAAAGGCGAGGTTCATTACTTGCGCAACGCGCTCGACCTAGATGTCTATGCATTCTCGGCAGAGAAGCGCACAGCCATACGCGCTGAGTTCAGCATCGACGCAGACGCGTTGGTTGTGGGACACGTGGGACGCTTTGCTCCGCAGAAGAACCACGGGTTCCTCATTGAGGTCTTCACGGAGCTTTTGAAGAGCAGGCCCGACGCACGGCTCGTGCTTGTGGGCAAGGGCGAGCTTGAGGACGAGGTGTGCGCCAAGGCCGAGGCTTTTGGCGTGCTTGGCAGCATTGTTTTCACCGGCGTGCGTTCCGACGTGCCTGCGCTGCTTTCTGCCTTCGATGCGCTGGCGCTGCCCTCGCTGTACGAGGGCATGCCCAACGTTGTGATAGAGGCGCAGGCGGCCGGGCTCTCCTGCGTGGTGTCGGATACGGTGACGAGACAGGCCGACGTGACAGGTCTGGTGGAGTATTTGCCCATAGATAACACGACGGCCTGGGCGAAGGTTTTGGAGTCTGCCGCTACGGTGGAGCGGCTCGATACGAGGACAGCCATGACTGCGGCGGGGTACGACATCTCAAGCGAAGCTAAGAAGTTCGTAGAGCTGGTGTACGGGGTTGCTACGATTGAATCGGAGCTTGACTAGATGACTCCTTACCTGACATTCGTTGCAATTGCGGGCCTCGTTGCGCTAATCATTCGTGGCACATCTGAGCAAAAAGGCAAATTTATTGCGATTTCGGCTAAGGAGCGAGAGCTTACATGGACTCCTTACCTTGTGTGCCTTTGCGTAGCGCTAATATTCTTCGTTTCAATGCGAGACGTAACTGTTGGTGCTGATACCGGGAACTACTTGGGCTCACTCCACTACTATGCTGGGATTCCTTGGAGCGACGTGCTGACGGCTAAGCTCGTATACCCTTACGACTACGAGCCCGGCTATTTCCTGCTCACCAAGATTTGTGCGCATTTTTACATGTCCGATCACGTTTTTTTCCTCTTGATCGCGGTTCTCATATACTCGCCGCTAATGGAGTTCTTCGGTCGGTACAGCGACTCGCCTTTCTTAAGCTTTCTAATTTACTGTGCGCTAAGCTTATTTGTATACAGTCTCGGTATCTTTAGACAAATGATTGCACTTTCGATTTGTCTATTTGCGACGAGGTGGGTTGATTCAAACAAGCCTGTGTTCTTTGCGATTGCTATCGGCGTTGCGATGACGTTCCATTCCTCGGCGATTTGTTTCGCTTTACTCTGGTTCTACAAGCGTTTCGACGTAATCAAGCTCTTGAAGATCGCCATTCCCGCTTCTATTGTCTGCTTGATTTTCGGCCGTGTCATCGCATTGATCGCGGTTAGGGCTCTGCCTCAGTATGCGGGCTACATCGGCTCCAAATACGACGTTGAGGGCGGAAGCTATACGATGTTCATGCTTCTATTATTCATTGCCTTCATTGTGCTATATGCTCTCCGCAATAAATCGATATTTGATAAATGCCCCGATGTCATTAGGCTCTCTATTTTTTCCCTTGGGATTGCCCTGTGTCTTCAGGGCGCTTCTTATTCTCTTGGTATTATGGGACGAATTATGTCCTACTACACCATCTTTTTAACAATTCTGGTTCCATATTTAATGATGCATTGCTTAGGAAGACACGGTCGCATACTAAGCTTATATTTTGTTGTACCTATTTCCCTTGTGCTATTCGTAAGCAGCCTTGGTTCCGTTGTTTAGCTCTGGTTATCGTTCTAAAGATATTAGAAACTATATACAAAGCTTTTGTAGGTAAGAATGAAGAAAACAAACGTAGCAATAGTTATTGATTCGTTGATCGTTGGCGGCGCACAGCGTATGGTGTGCGAATTGATTCGTAATTTAGATTTTCGTGAATTCGACGTCTCACTCCATTGTTTTTTCGGGGGAAGCGATAAGGGGTTTATGCAGTTAGTCTCCGGAACCCCTGCTCGGGTCTATTTACATGGAATTGGTAACCGTATTGATCCGCCGACGCTAATTAGGATTTACAAGTCTCTCTCTAGGGAGCGTCCAGATGTAGTTCACGCGCATCTAGGTGGAGCGCAAATATCTATTCCATGGGCACTGATGCATCATAGAAATACTCTAATTACACTTCATAGTACTCTTCCCGCCGCTCTTAATACTACTGCCCAACGGATGGTACGCCTCGCAGGTGAAAACCGTGTAAAATTAGTTGCGGTGTCTAAGGAGAACCATAGGCAAGCTTGCGACTATTTTGGAGTCGAAGACAGTCTGATAGATGAGATAGATAACGGCATCACGCTATCTGACTATTCGCCATGCGATATCGCCAGTGCGCCAACATTCATCAATGTTGCAACGCAAAACCAGAACAAAAATCAAATGCTTATCTTGCGTGCATTTAAACGACTCGAGATGGAGTGTCCTGATGCAAGGTTAATTCTTGTCGGTGACGGCCCACTTCATGAAGAATTGTGTCGCGAAGCTGGTGACGACCCTTCTATAGAACTGCCAGGCGCTCTTACGAATATTCCAAACGTTCTGCGTGGAGCCAATGTCTATGTCCAAAGCTCCAATCGTGAGGGTATGCCGATGTCTATTCTCGAGGCGATGGCATGTGGCCTCCCCGTAATTTCTACGGATGTTGGAGGCATACGTAATGTAGTTTCTAATTCTAACGGCATTCTTATCGATGCTGGATCTGAGGACCAGCTCTTCAGGGCGATGTGCGAGCTCGTAGATTGCAAGTTACGTTGCAAAATGGGAGCAAGCTCTCTCGCGAACATCGACGGATATTCGGCGGCTCATATGGCAAGAAAATATGAAAAGCTGTATCGGGAACTTGGACACTCCGCTCCGTTTTAATGCCAGGGTTTTAATCAGTTTGTTTTTCGCTAGAAGTACTGGAGACAACTTGAAGAAATTTCTTATCAGCATAGACACAGAGGGAGACAACCTCTGGGAATGGAATAAAAAAGATCCTATCGGGACGCGCAATGCAAAGTATTTACCAAGATTCCAGGCTCTTTGCGATCGATACGGTTACAAGCCGACATATCTTTCTAACTGGGAGATGGTAAGTGACCCTGGTTTCTGTGAAATGGTTGGGTCATGGGCGGCCGAAGGGCGATGTGAAGTTGGCATGCACTTGCATGCTTGGAATACTCCGCCCAGTTTCGAGCTTACCGGAGAGAAGAACGATGACTGTGGCCTACCTTATCTTATTGAATTCACTGACGACATCATGGAAGCCAAAATTGACGCAATGACCGATGCAATCATAGACCGCATCGGCATTCGCCCTATTTCGCATCGTGCCGGACGATGGGCAATGGATCAAAGGTATTTTGAGCTTCTTGCTCGTAAAGGGTATATCTGCGATTGCTCCGTGACTCCACACATTAATTGGATAACATCCCCAGGCCTGACGAAAGGGGTCTCCGGTGCAGATTATTCCAACGCCAGCGAGGAACCATATTTGGTCAGATGTGACAAAGCAGATATTGTTGAGGTTCCTTTGACCGTTAGGGATACGCATTCATTTATTAAACCAGCCACCTGCAAGGCTAAGCCACTAGCCAAGTCGCTTTACAATGTCGCGCGAGGGCAGTCGCTTCAGCTTAGACCGAATGGGAAAAACCTCAATGAAATGCTATGGCTTGAACGGCGAGTAGCGAATAGCTCCTCTGAATACATCATGTTTATGCTTCATTCATCTGAATTTATGCCAGGAGGAAGCCCAACATTCAGGGATGAAGCAGCAGTAGAGAATCTCTATGTTCAGCTGGAAAAGCTTTTCGATCGTGCTTCTTTAGATTTTGAGGGTGAAACTATCGGCGCTTACGCTAGGGAGCTCATATCCAACAACTCACTTGAGAGGAGTGGTTGGATTGCCCGCTAAGACCGACAGTCGCAGCAGGGATTTACTTAAAAACACTGGAATTATTGGCTTTGGTACGATGTGCACCAAAGCCCTTTCATTCTTGCTGCTACCCCTTTATACAGCACTGCTGAGTACTTCGGACTACGGAACACTCGACTTGGTGACGACCATCGGCGGATTATTTGTCCCCATAGTCGGCATCCAACTTTCCCAGGCAATATTTCGTTACGTTGCTGAAGTTCGTGGTGATAATCATGCAGTCGCGACAGTCCTTTCGACAGCTTACCTGGAGTCGCTAGCTCTAATTGTTGTATACATTGGTTTATTCGTTGTTTCGGCACCTTTTGTATCATTACCCTACAAGTGGGTGCTCCTGCCGCTCGTTGTATTCAATATCACTCTGCAGCTTGCTCTCTACTCGGCACGAGGGATAGGCGATAATGTCTCTTTTGCCCTAGGAAGCTTCATCTCGGCTTCAGTGACGCTAGTCCTAAACGTTATTCTTCTCGCGGTATTTTCTCTAGGCCTTGAGGGCATGCTTGCCGCTTATTGCATCGGTCCAATTGCCGGCACGGTTACTGTCACGATCAGGGATAGACTTTGGCGTTATTTTAATCCGTCGTTATGCTCCGTGATGGAAGCCAAAAGGCTAACCCGATATGCCTTTCCGCTTATGCCAAATGAGGTGTCTTGGTGGGCGCTGCAGTCGGCAGACAGAGTGGTTATCTCAACTGCCTTAGGCACAGCCGCCAATGGTCTAATATCTGTAGCGAATAAGTTCTCATTCATCTATTCGACTGTCTTTAGCGTATTCAACGCTTCATGGACCGAACAAGTTATTTTGCACTATCACGATGAAGACGGTGCGTCCTTCATTCGACAAATCGTTGACAGTGCAGTTCGCTTTTTTTCCGCTCTCTTTCTTTTTATTATTTCAGCCCTTCCGTTTATATGGCCGTTCATGATTGACGCCAGCTATAATGACGCCTTCGGCATGGTGCCTCTTTACATGATTGCCGTCTATGCAAATCTGTTTACGGGATTGGTAAGTCCCATTTACCTAGTAAATAACGAATCTCGTAAAGTGCTGGAGGCTACACTTGTTTCGGCGGTAGTCAGCATCACGGTCCTCATCGTACTTTTGGGCCCAATCGGCGTCTATGCTGCCCCAATCTCGACCATCGTAGGATATGGTCTTGTTGCCTTTATGCGCGTTGTTGATGTGCAACGAAGACACATGGACATGGCTCTTGATGTAAAGATTCTTATGCCGACCGCAATTTTGGCAATCTTCGCCTCGCTTACTTACATTTGGGGAGGCCTTGCCGTCAAAGTTTTATGTTTCGCCTTATGTCTAATTTTTTCTGTCGCCATCAATTGGGACATGATCGTGTCATTAATCCGTAAGTTAAAAGGAGAAAGCAATAATGACTAAGGTGGGGCTCTTAACTTTCCATCGATCAACGAACTTCGGGTCATATTTACAGGCATATGCCCTATATCACAAAATCTGCTACCTCGGCTGTGATTGCGAAGTGATTGATTACCGGTGTCCAGCCATTGAGAGGCGCGAGGGTCTAGCCGCTAAGATTCACGGTCCGAGAGACTTGGCCAAAAAAATCCTATTTGGGCGTGCCCTAAAGAAGAAAAAGTCGGCGCTCAACAAGTTCGCTTCTCGCAATATGGAGTTTTCCCAGCCAGTTTATCCCGACGACGTTCGTACCCTTGGAGAAAGCTATGAAGTGGTCGTAGCCGGTTCCGATATCATCTGGGGCAGAGACATCACCGAGAGCGATCATACGTACTTTCTTGATTTTGCTGGAGACAAAACCAAGAAAGTAGCCTTTGCGTCATCGGTTGGAGCCTACGAGCCTCAAGATGATGATGAAGAGGTGGCCCGCCTACTCATCAAAATGAATAGAATCGCCGTGCGCGAGGACGGTGCCGTCGATTGGGTTAAGCGTCTAACTGGCAGAGATGCTGACCTGGTTTGCGATCCCACAATGCTCCTTACGACAGCCGAGTGGGACGCTATCACTCAGCCTATGGACTTCAAACCAGGTTATGTCCTTGTGTATTTTGACTCTCCTGATGGTAAATGTCTTAGAGATGCATGTCTCTATGCAGAAAGGCACGGCCTCATCGTTAAGAACATCAATTACGGCATCCCGTTAAGGGGAACCCAAAGCGTAAAACCAGCTTCGCTCTCAGAGTTCCTAGGACTTATCAAGAATGCGGATGCAGTCTTTACCGCCTCATATCACGGAATGCTTTTCTCGCTTTACTATGAAAGAGACATGCGATTCTACACCAGGTGTCACAGCACCCGCGTGCTCTCTCTCGCTAAGCGACTCGGTGTTCTCGATCGCTGCGGTGACGAAACCAACGGCGCGGAGCTACCCCCAATCGATTGGCCCCATGTACAGGAGAGAATCTCCAGTTTCAGAGAAGAATCAATCGCCATCCTGGAAGACATGGTGACTCTATGACGCCGCCGAAGCTAGCCGATAAAGACAGTTGCACCGGCTGCGGAGCATGTGCCGCAGCATGCCCAAAGGGCTGCATCACGCTGGAATCGGATTCCGTGGGAGTTCGGACTCCCACGATCGACGGGGACGTGTGCATCGGATGCGGTGCCTGTGAAAAGTCCTGCCATCTCTTGGCAGATGGCGTCCTCCATGCAAAGTCGGATGAGGTGTTTGCCGCGTGGCAAACCGACGCCGGCGACCGCCGCACGTCCGCGTCGGGAGGAATCGCTTCAGCATGCTACCGGTGGGCGCTTTCAAGGGGCGTCCACTGCTACGGCGTACCCGCGGACGATCTCTACGCATTTCGCTTCATCGAACTGTCCGGCGAATCCGATATTCAGAGGTGCAAGAACTCCAAGTACGCCGAGTCCGACATGTCGGGTGTCTACGAGAACGTGAAAAAGCAGATCAGAAACGGGGAGGGCGTGCTCTTCATCGGGCTTCCCTGCCAGGTTGCCGCGCTGAGGACCTTCGTCGGCAAGAGGTTGGAGGACGGTCTAACGACCGTTGACATAATCTGCCATGGTGTATGTCCTTCGACCTATCTCGAAGAGCATGTTAGAGGGATAGAAGGGAGGTGCGGACGGACTGCATCGGCGCTAAGCTTCCGCGACCCAGCTTTCGAAACTGCAAAGTATCGCTTAACTTTAAGCGATACTCAAGGCCTTTTTTACAAAAAGGGGCCGAAAAGCAACGACGCCTATCAGGTCGGCTACCATTCGGCCCTCACGTACCGAGAGAACTGCTACTCGTGCAGGTATGCCCGTGGGGAGAGGGCCGGCGACCTGACGATTGGCGACTTCAGCGGTTATGGACGACACGGTCAAAAGTCAGGCAAGGCGGAAAAGGTGTCGTGCGCCATCGTGTCCACCCTCAAAGGCGACTTGTTGCTTGAGGGCTTGGCCAAATTCGGAATCGAGACCGAGAGGCGGAACCCTGACGAGGCGTTCCTCTATGAGAGACAGCTGAAAGAGCCGTCTGTGCGCCATGCCGGTAGGCCTGCATTCCTCAGCACGTATGCCTCTGGATCGGGATTCGACCGCGCCGCCCGTGCCGCTATGGGGCGGACGCTGTTCCGTAACGGGGTCGTGGAGGGGCTGCGGTTGAGGGAAGCCGAGCTATTCGCCCGCTCGCTCGTTCCAAAATCCGTCAAACGGGCCATTAGGAAATGCATTCACAGGAGTTGTTTCGCTTGATGCACAAGCGAAACGAAATTGCGCAGATCTGGAGGTATTGATGTCAATACTCGATAGCATCATTTGGCGCCTCATGCCTTCCGGGATGAAGCTAGAGCGCCTGAAAAGACGCGGACTCACGATCGGGGGGGGGGTGTGAGATTCTTAACGGATTTGACTTCGGCTCCGAGCCGTACCTGGTGACAATCGGCGACAACGTCAGGATCACGAGCGGCGTTAAGATCACGACCCATGACGGCGGCGCCTGGACGTTGAGGCATATGTATCCAGAGCTGGTCGATATCGATAGGTTCGGCCGCGTCTCGATCGGCGACAACTCGCACATCGGGATGGACGCCATGATCATGCCGGGCGTGGCTATCGGCAGAAACTGCATCGTGGGCGCCCGCGCCGTCGTAACGCATGACGTTCCCGACAACACAGTCGTCGCCGGTGTCCCGGCGCGGCCAATCGGGACGATAGAGCAATACCGTGAGAAACACTCGAGTGAGTTTGTCAACACGAAGCACATGGGTTGGCAGGAGAAGCGGGACTTCTGCGAGCGGGTTTACCCGCACTTGCCTGAGAAGCGATAATGCGCCGGCAGTAATCGCATTTTGACCGAGCAAATTGAAAGGAAGCGATTGTCTTGACAATAAAGTTTTTCTCGGGGGGTGCCTCGATTGTCGCCGTTCTTGAGCAGATGCTTCGCCTCTGTCCGATCATTTGCCCAGATTCCTCTTCGTCTTCCGTAAGGCGCATGGCTCGCGCAACCCCATTTGGCGTCTGCTGCTTCACCGTCTGCAGGAGAGATGCGGCCTGGAGATAGCTCGTGCCGCTCAAATCGGACCGGGGCTCTACCTCGGGCACGCCTTTAACATCACGGTGAATGAGGCTGCGATTTTCGGCGCGAACTGCAACTTGCATAAGGGCGCGACGATCGGTCGAGAGAACCGCGGTAAGAGAAAAGAAGCGCCAATTTTGGGAGACTGTGTGTGGGTTGGCGCTAACGCCGCCGTCGTCTGAAGTATTACGGTCGGTGACGATGTTCTTATTGCCCCTAGGGCGTTTGTAAACTGTGACGTCCCTAGTCATTCCATTGTCTTGGGTAATCCGTGTCGCATGATACCTCGCGAAAATGCAACTGAAGGATATATCAACCGAAAGATTCCCTTTTAGGATTTTCAGGTTTTAGGAGTTTCACTTATGGCGAACAGAAAAATACTCGTCACCGGAGCGGCCGGCTTCATCGGCGCGTTCCTCGTCAAGAAGCTGCTCGAGGAGACCGATGAAGTGATTGTCGGCCTCGACAACCTCAATAGCTATTACGACCCCGGCATCAAGGACGCGCGCCTGCGCATGCTGGCCGAGGCCGACACCGACGGCCGCTTCACCTTCGTGCGCGGCGACCTGTGCGACGCCGCCCTCATCGAGCGCCTGTTCGCCGAGAACGGCTTCGACGTCGTGGTGAACCTCGCCGCCCAGGCAGGCGTGCGCTACTCCATCGAGAACCCGCGCGCCTACCTCGAGAGTAACCTCGTCGGCTTCTTCAACGTGCTCGAGTCCTGCCGTCACCACCCGGTCAAGCACCTCGTCTACGCCAGCTCCAGCTCGGTCTACGGCGGCAACAAGAAGGTGCCGTTCTCCGAGAAGGACCGCGTCGACTCGCCGGTGTCGCTCTACGCGGCCACCAAGAAGTCCAACGAGCTCATGGCCGCCGCCTACTCCAAGCTCTACTCCATCCCCGCGACCGGGCTGCGCTTCTTCACTGTTTACGGCCCCATGGGCAGGCCCGACATGGCCTACTTCGGCTTCACCGAGAAGCTGCGCCGCGGGGACACCATCAAAATCTTCAACATGGGCGACTGCCGCCGCGACTTCACCTACGTCGATGACATCGTCGAGGGCGTCAGACGCGTCATGGACGCCGCCCCCGAGGTGAAGATGGGAGAGGACGGGCTGCCGCTCGCCGCGCACCGCGTCTACAACATCGGCAACTCACACCCCGAGAACCTTCTCGACTTCGTCGACACGCTGCAGCGCGTGCTGGTGGAGGAGGGCGTACTCCCGGCCGGCTACGACTTCGAGGCCCACAAGCAGCTCGTGCCCATGCAGCCCGGCGACGTGCCCGTCACCTATGCGGACACCACGGCGCTCCAGCGCGATCTGGGCTACAAGCCCGCGACGCCGCTCGAGGACGGCCTGAGGGCCTTCGCCAAGTGGTATAAGCGCTACTACAACATTTAGGAAATCATGGCCCTGTAACAGGGGCCATTTTTCATGCGAATTATTGTTCTTTGACAATTGGAGAATGACATGAAGATCGCTGTCGCCGGTACCGGCTACGTCGGCCTGTCTCTAGCCGTCCTGCTCTCGCAGCACAACGAAGTTCACGCGCTGGACATCGTGTCCGAGAAGGTCGAGAAGATCAACAACTACCTGTCGCCCATCCAGGACGACGAGATCGAGCGCTTCCTGGCGGAGGCCGAGGCGGGGGAGCGCGAGCTCGACCTGCACGCAACCGTAGACGTGGCAGAGGCGTATACGGGCGCCGACTACGCCGTCATCGCAACGCCCACCAACTACGACTCGGACAGGAATTTCTTCGACACGAGCTCCGTCGAGGCCGCCATCGCAGCGGTGCGCTCGGTGAATCCGGACGCCTGGATCGTTATCAAGTCGACGATCCCCGTCGGCTACACCGCGGGCCTGCGCGAGAGGCTGGGCGACAGCAAGATCTTCTTCAGCCCCGAGTTCCTGCGCGAGAGCAAGGCGCTCTACGACAACCTGCACCCCAGCCGCATCGTGGTGGGCGCGCCCAAGGACGACCCCGAGGCCGTGGCGGCCGCCGAGCGCTTCGCGCGTCTGCTCGCGCAGGGCGCCGACCCCGCCGAGCTCGAGCGCGTGAACGCCGACGGCACCGTGGGCATCCCCGAGCTCGTCCTGGGCACCACCGAGGCCGAGGCGGTGAAGCTCTTCGCCAACACCTACCTGGCGCTGCGCGTCGCCTACTTCAACGAGCTCGACACCTACTGCGAGGTCCGCGGCCTCAACACCCGCGACGTCATCGACGGCGTGTGCCTGGAGCCGCGCATCGGCAGCCACTACAACAACCCCAGCTTCGGCTACGGCGGCTACTGCCTGCCCAAGGACACCAAGCAGCTGCTGGCGAACTACAAGGACGTGCCCCAGAACCTGATCGAGGCCATCGTGGACGCCAACCGCACCCGCAAGGACTTCGTGGCGGACGAGGTGCTGCAGATGGTCTGGGACCGCGTGTACGCCGGCAAGGAGAGGCCGGTCGTGGGCGTGTACCGCCTGACGATGAAGTCCAACTCCGACAACTTCCGCGCGAGCTCCATCCAGGGCGTCATGAAGCGCGTGAAGGCCAAGGGCGTGCCCGTGGTGGTCTACGAGCCCACGCTGGACGCGCCGGAGTTCTTCGGCTCCGAGGTGACCCACGACCTGGAGGCCTTCAAGGCCGGCTGCGACGTGATCGTGGCCAACCGCTGGAGCGACGAGCTCGCGGACGTTGCGGACAAGGTGTACACGAGGGATCTGTTTAAGAGGGACTAGGGGAGAGGTGTACTCCCAGGATCTGGTGATATACAAAAATCGAATCTAGAGGGAGGCCGTATCAGCGTTGGCTGATACGGCCTCCTTTGATGTAACTCTGTTCCTAAAAACAAAACATGTGTTCGATTTGAAACTACATGAAGGAAGATCAATGCAGAATGCAAGCTACAATAGCAAACGAGTATTGGACTCGAGTCTAGCGGAGGATTATGGCGTTCCAAGATATCCTTGCTGCGATTGATATCGTCACGGGGCCTGACCCGGCCCATTCTATCCTGGCGTTTTCGATTGTCGTCGGGCTGTTTTTGCTGTGGTTGCGTAAGCAGGCTTTGGCGCGGTTTTACAAGGCCGGTATCTATGTTGCAGCACTGGCGTCCGATGCATTGTTTGCATCGGTAAAGCTTAGCCTTTTATGGTTGGCGGGTGTGGCATCGCCCTTTCTCGCGTTGAGTCTGTTCGCTCTTCTCGTCAACTATTTTTGGTGTGCGCAGCAGCTCGATGACATAGTGGACAAGGCGGATCCCTCTCTTCCCGAATGCGACTATGTAGCTGCCTTCAGGCTGATGAACTCGGTTGACCGTGATCGACTGTCCAGAATGCAGCTCACCTGCCTCGACAAGGATAGGATTTTCTGCAACATCTACTTGGGAAACAACGGCGTTGCGAAAAGAATGCTTGAGAACGAAAACTTAGAGCCGGCTTTCAGGCATTTCGCCCTCCATATTATCGCGGACGCCGCTTGCGATCGTGCTGGGTCGCAAGCGGAGCTCGAAAGCGCCTTGGCCGAGAAAACCGACAAGACAGACCCTTTCATCACGGTCCAGCTTTGGCACAACCGCGCGATTAGCTATGTCGTGAACGGTCAGTTCAAAGTCGCCGACGACGAGTTCAAGAAGACGTATCGCGAAGCTAAGCGTCTGGGCGTTCGGAATAAGTCGTTCCTCTTGCTGCTGTTTGAGAACGCAGCATTGAATAAAACGAAAATCGGCTTGCCTGATGGCGGCGTTAAAGAAGGGTGGGGGTTGATTGAGGAATGCGAAAAGGCGCTTGCTCCGATTGGCCCCAACGATTTTGGGCAGCTCTTCAATCTGCGGCTTCTTTTCATGAGGCAGATAGGGACAAGTATCGAGGACAGGAACAAGCTGTATTTGGTCGAGGTCAAAAACACCCTTAGCAATGCCTCCCTTTCCGAGCAACAGCGCGTCGTCGCTATGGCGAGCCTGGGCAGAATCGCGTGGTCCGACGGGCTCGATCCCGCACCCGTGCTCAATTTCTTCGCTCGATGCGATCGGTTTTTGTGCGTAAGCGACCCCGATGCACGCTACTATGCCCATAAGAACCTGAGTGCGATGCTTTCGGGCTTGGCGGTGAATGACCGCTTCCCAAATACTTTGGCTGAGAGCGTAATGCGGTATTTCAAGGATGGGGACGCGGAGCATGACTTGGATGTGATGGAGGATGGCCTTCCTCCCGAGGCGATTCTGCGGCGCTCCCAAGTGCTGCGAGAACGCGCTGCCCTAGCCTTAATGGTTGGAGAGAGCGTTGAGCGCGCCGTGTCGTACACTGATGAGGCTATAGGCCTCCTTGAGAGAAGCCTGCAGGTTATGGCGGCGCTCGAGTGTCGATGGCAGCTTGCCCGGCTGACACTGTACGACAAACCCGAGGTGGCGAAATTGCAGCTCTCGATTGCCGAAGAGCGCCTCGCCGCGCTCAATAAGCAACCGTCCCTCGGATATCCCTATTTCGAGATGAGCCTGTGCTACGCCTTGCTTGGTATGCGTGCGGAGTGCAGGGTCGCATATGAAAGGGCCGCCGGCTTCGAGACTCCGATGGGCCATTACGCGCCCGGCATTCGGATTAACAGGACCGCCGCCGCCTTCTGTGCCAGGTTCTACATACTTACGGAAATGCTTGGAAATCCCGAAGAGGTTTGCCCCTTGCTTAAAACTCGAGAGGGCAGGGCGTGGCTGTCTCGCTATCCGAAGGTCTCTTCCCTGTCGAAAACGCTTCTTTGCGGGAAATTTCTTGGGTATGGGGATTTCGTGCCCGCTATGACGAGGCTATTCTTGGATGAGGCGGGGAAGCTATATGCCGAAACATGGCTCGTTGTCCAAGAGATCGGACTCGCGTTTGATCTCGATTCCAGAAAGCCCGGCGAAGAGTATGGGCTGGTTTTCGAAATCCAAAGGCACCCACTGATTGCCGATGGCGATGCCCTTGCAAGGGTGGCCGCGCGGCGCGGGCATACTGTGCTCGATGCGAGGTTGAACCAGTGCAACAAAGACCTTCTCGGGGCCGATGACGCAACCGCCGTATTCGATGTGCTGGATGCCTTGGGCATATTGGCCGAAGGGCGCGTGCCCACATTGGAAGACATCATGAAGAGCTACCTTGAAAGCTGTGTCGACGTTCCCGCCAGCGGTTGAGACGCCTCTGCCGAGGGGTAGCTTCGTCCTGCCGCGCTTCACAAAACGTTTCACAAAGTTCTCTTTGCTGGCCTAGTTTTCAACACGTAGCGCTGTAATGGCCCTGCCTGATTTATCCATCTAGCCCCTTGGAACTGCGGAGGAAATCCTGGACCAAAAGAGGACCGGCAGGATCATACGGATTTACAGCGCAGAACAAAAGGCGAAAGCCATCGAGACGTTCGCCGGTTTCGGATGCAGCACGGCCGACACCATAGCAGAGCTCGGCTAACCCAGCCGTGTCACACCCCACAACCGGCGGAAGGAATACCAGCTCGGCGGCGATGAGTTCCTGGAAGGGGAGCATCGCAGGCCGAGGTATTCCGATGAGGAGAAGCGGAATGCGGTCGATCACTACTCGGGGCACGGGAAAAGTCTGGCGCGCACGATAGGGGCCATGGGATACCCGAGCCGCAAGGTGCTCTCCAGCTGGGTTGATGAGCGCACCCTGGTAATCTGCGCTGTGTGCGAGAAGGAGTGATATGGAGGTTACGCAGACGACTCCTTCAACACCCCGCTCGCGCAACGAGCGCAGAAACGTCAACCATCCGGCATAGGACTCCGTGTCAACGGCATCGAGCCCGAGCGATCGTCACCGCCATCTAAGCAGGCGCCGATGGCGGTGACGATCGCGCACGAGGAGGCGTGGCCCGGATCTCTGCATTTAATGCGGATCGCATCGTGCCAGACGTAGGGAAAGGCCGTATCAGAGAGGCCCCTGGTCTGCATGTCCTCAACGATCGCGTCGGACAACTCGCAGATCCTCGACACTTGGCTCGCGCTCATGCGGTCCACCTCGAGGGCAGAGGCGAGCCATATCCTGCGCGCGGTGTGGCGATGCTTACGCCACTGCCTCGAGCCCTCGTCTAGCCGTGCGCAAAACACACCCCGGTAGGCGTTGAGCAACCTGTCGCCCCGCCTGCGCACCAGGATGGGTGGCGTGAGGTCGGGCTCTTCAGCTTGGTGTACACCGTGTTACGCGACACGCCCGTTTTTCAGGCATTCTCGGATATCGAGTCGACCCGCTTCCTCATCTGCCGTATAGAATGAACCGTGGACATGCTGATCACACCTTTCCGACCTCCCTGGTTGATATTTCTAGGCAGCAACCAAGGTAGTCGATTGGGATGGTTGGCGTGCCTGCCTTTGTGCCCTAAATGGTCAAGCCGAAGTGTTCAGTTTTCCGCTACCACAGACAGCAAGGCGCTGAATGCTGGCACGCATGTCGGTGGAATGTCGTGACATGAGCACACGGTCGGGGGTGGTGAACGAGTTCACAACGACATCGCCGCACTTGGCAGCCGAGGCTACCGCGCTATCCGAAGCGCTGCTCACCACTGGCACGATGCCCTTTGCATCCGCCAGGCCGTAACTGGCGATCTCGAGCCAATCCATCGTGGCGGCATTCCTGCATGGGAAGCGCCCGGGCCCCTCATCCCTGAACTTGGCCAGCCACCTGTAAAGGCAGGGCCTGCTTACGTGGTTGAGCCTACACCAGTCCCACACACATACTGGACGAGAGGCAGCGTTCGATGTGATCTGCCCACATGTTCCTGTGTTCTATGTTTGCCCGCGTCATCGCAACCTCCTGTTGAATAAGGCGTTGCGATAATTTTGCCCAAAGCTTATCAGGGTGTTAAGACGCGGCTGTTTTGGTGTTTACACTAAAATCATAAAAGTCATATCATTTCATTAGTTTATTCATCTTTGGATGGAGGAAGAATGCCAACTAACAGCCAGATTCTGATAGACGGATTCATTTCGGACGAATTCTCTAAGCAGGCTGAGTATAGTTCTAAAGGGGACTACTTTGAACTGTTGGCCTCTTCTCGATACATGGCTCCATACGACCTTGACGACGATGAGATAGCGGAAGGGCTCATTGGAGGGTCGCGAGACGGGGGCTGCGATGCGATCTACATCTTTGCCAACAATAATTTCTTGAGTGAGGACGTCCAGATTAAAGACTACATCAATCGTGGATCAAGGGTTGAAATAGTTATTCTTCAGACCAAGGTTTCAAAATCATTCAAAGAAGACGTGTTCTTGAAGTGGAAGGACACCTGTAATGACCTTCTAACATTCGGTATAAATTTAAATGAATTCAATGATAAATATTCCGAACGTGTTATCGATACTTTTAGAAGAATAAGAGAAGCGATTCAAGCAGCAGCGATGGCCGGAAACGAAATCCGAATGAAGTTCGTGTACATCGCGAATGCGGATTCACCATCGGACGGCGTTAAGATTCAGAAAGAGCAGCTTCCGGCCGCCATTGACGAAATCGTCGGCGTAAGCCGATTTAGCTCTTCGTGCGTTTTAGTTGGAGCAGACGAATTGATGCGCATCTGGTCGCCTCCCGCAGAGAGCGGGCTTGTTATGCGTTTTTCGGGGTCCTATGCGTCGGTTCCTCAGAGAACGGACGTCTTTGGCCTGGTGTCTTTGTCGGATTACTACCGCTTCCTCACTGACGACCAGGGGCAGCTCCGTAGCTATCTTTTCGAGGCGAACGTCAGAGATTACGAGGGAAATGTTTCAGTCAACAAAGGAATCAGGGAAACGTTGGAGCATCCTAGCGAAGACGATTTCTGGTGGCTCAACAACGGAGTAACGATACTGGCTTCTGAAGCCTATCAAATAGCAGGAGCAGAAGTGAAAATGGAAGAGCCTCGCATCGTTAATGGACTTCAAACGTCATATGAAATATACAAATTTATGGAGTCTCGTAC
The DNA here is from genome assembly GCA_958451615.1 of uncultured Collinsella sp. GTDB lineage: Bacteria > Actinomycetota > Coriobacteriia > Coriobacteriales > Coriobacteriaceae > Collinsella. The sequence goes on from CAUDQR010000010.1 coordinate 81,062, forward strand.
GGAAGACGCCGAAGATTCCAGAAATGTGATGGTAAAAATCCTTGTGCCCGGAAGCGATGAGACCAGAAACAGAGTGATACTGGCGACGAACAACCAAACTCAGGTGAAAAAGACATCGCTTCGCGCTACTGACCAAATCCATATTCAAATCGAACTCTACATGAAAAGAAATGGGTTGTATTACGAAAGGCGGAAGAACTATTACAAAAACCAGGGGAGGAAGAGGGAGGAGATCGTAACCCTCTCCTTTCTTGCGCAATGCATGATGTCGATACTTCTCGGCAGACCGGATCAGGCAAGAGCAAGACCGTCGACGCTTTTGTCTGACGAGGCTCAGTATAAGAAAATATTTGGGCAGGATGGCAACCTTGAGGCTTACTACAGAGCCGCTAGCCTTGGAAAACAGGTTTGCTTGAGGTTTCCGCAAATTAAGAGAGACTTAGAAGGGTCCCAAATAAGCGACATACGATTTTACGTGATAATGGGCGTTGCTTCCATCTTGTCCAAAAAAGATAACCTGACGTTCGGTGACATAGAGAAACTCGACCTTGACAAGCTGTCGGATGAAATTATTCAAGAAGTTGCGGACATGGTTTTGGATGTTTATCTGGCCCTTGGCGGAACATCCAAAACCGCTAAGTCCTACGCCATGGCAACCAAAGTCAAGGAAAAGATTTCGCTACAGTTACCTTAAGGTAATCCAAGGCTGCTCTCTAGAATGCTTTCAGCAGAGAGGTCCTTTTTGCAAAGGGCCTCTCTTTTTCCATTCGGTTCCGAACAGTTTGACGCTCACTGATCAGCCCGCATAGTCAGCCGCTTCGCTTTCAGCCCCAACCTTGATACAAGCGTAGACGACGAGCGTGCACAGCCCCATGCCCATTCCAATCAGGTGCAGCAGGAAGGCCATTCTGCTCGCCTTCCTCTTCGCCTTCATGCGGCTTCTCGGGGGCGGACCCGTCCGGGCGGCACCCATGAGGCAACCGAGGGCATGTACAGGGCACAGGGGCAGTAGACCACTGTATGAATCTCACGTACATAGCACAACGGCAGGCCCGTGCATTGCAGACCGCTGCTGGCTGCAATGCACGGGGCTTTTGCAGGCCAATGGTTTGTAGTTAGTTTGTTGCTCTTTGGCAGCTTTGGCTCATAGCGGCCTTAAAAAAGCCACCATTGTATTTGCGATTTCCAGCGTGATTCTGCTGTAGACATGTAGGATGCTTCAGTAGTACAGAGTCGAGCTCATTGACGAGTTCCGGCATCTCGCTTGTGGGCAAAACCCTCTCGAGCGAGTGGAGCCTATTGCTTAAATCGCGCCCGCGCGGCCTTGCACAGCAAAGCCGATCGTCGCGCGCAAATGTTTCGAAAATCGACAAGAATCTCAATGACTTCAAGGAGGCTTTGAGGCTCCATTCTGTCCTCCTGCTTGCCAGACAGCTCCTGAATCGTACGGATGGAATGAGACCGCAACATCTTGTGCCTAGCAATGGCTCTAAAAACCACATTTTTAAAGCACGGTTGTTATAATGTCAGACACTAGAACATCTGTTTGGAAAGGCGGTTATATGACAAATAGCGCAGACTTTGAATCATTCTTGAAGGACATCAATCCCAGCAAGAGCACCATTGATGAAGCGAGTCGACTTCACCGAAATCTCAGGGACCATCTTAAGGCAAGTGAGACCTATGGGGCTATATGCAAGGACACATACCTCTCGGGTTCATACGCCAAGCAGACCTTCATACGACCGAAGAAAGATTCTGACAGCTGCGATATTGACGTCATCGTTGAGACAAACCACTCCATCAACGATTCCCCGTTTTGCGTCTTGCTCGAGCTCGAGGATGCGATACGTGAGCGCGAGTGCTACAAGAACGTCAGAGTGCAAACGCATTCCATCGGCATTGACATGGCAAACTTCCATCTCGATGTTGTCCCTTTGGTCAATGATGAAGACGGCCTTCTCTACATCGGTTCGAAAGACGATAGCGAATGGAGGCAGACGAATCCAAAAGAGCATCTCACTTGGTCGACTGAGGTTAACAAAGAGTTCAACGGGGATTACAAGCCTCTAGTGAAGATAATGAAGTGGTGGAGAAGGGAGAACTGCCCAAGTTTGGTGAAGTTCCCTAAGGGCATCACCCTTGAGAAGATGATCGCCGACAACCTCCCTGAAGCAGGGTTGTCAATCGAGGATTGCGTTATGCAGGTAATGGCAAACCTTGCGGTTGCATACGCTGATGAACTCGACTCGTACCAGGTTCCCTTCATTGAGGATCCAGCCATAGAGGGAAACAACCTTGCCGGAAAGTACTGCTATAACGATTTCGCCCAGTTCGTGGACAAACTCAACGAGCACCTCTCGCATCTTGCGGATGAGGGAACCGGCAACAGCGTCTGGAAGCAAATACTTGGAAACAACTTCCCATCGGGAGGCCCTTCGTGCGGAACCACGTCATCAGCTAAGTCAAAAAATCAACAGTACGCATTGTCTGTTCAGCACAGGCAACCGTTAGGCTTCCCCATGCAGGCTCGTAAGCCAAATGCAACAATTACGGCAACGGTCAAATTGCCTTCAGGAGAAATACGAGTACTCGAAAACGATGGCGCGCCCATACCGAAGGGCTCCACTATCATGTACAGAGTGAACTGTGGGCCGGTAAAAGATGGCAAGGTAAAGTGGCAGGTCACGAATACCGGCGATGAAGCTATGAAGGTTTGCCCTAGGGGTGGTTTCGAGCTCCCAAACATAGAAAAGACTTCCCGTCGCGAGGAGACGGCGTATACGGGAAAACACTATGTTCAATGTTTTGTAATTCGAAGGGGCTATTGCGTCCGTTGGAGCAACCCGTTCTTCATCAATGTTGAGTAGGTGTTAATCGATGGATATCAACAACGTAATCTCTGGCATTCTTTCTGTTGAAGGAACCATATCTCTCGTGCTCGAATTCATCGGATTCCTGTCGGTCATCGCAATGGTTATCGGAGCCTTCACGCGTCTCGGTAAAGCGGCGTGGCGCTTTGGCTTTGCGCTGTACGGCAAGAAGATAATGATTGTTGCGAATGACGAGGACTACCACGATCTCGAAGAGGATCTTTCCGACTCTGGTCTGATCAAGAGGAAGAACATACAACGCGTTTCGGATAAACATATATCCAAGGTAAAGGATGCGCTCCTGCTGATTGTGGTTTACGGATATTTAAACAAAGATGACTTTAGAGAGATTATCAACAGCAAGAGCTCTCGATGCGGCCTTATCGTTCACTGCCCGCCGGAAAAGGGCCGAATCGACGATGATGAGATGGGGCTCCTTAGCAAAACCGCATTTACCGCGCTTTGCAATTGGCTCTGTTAGACCAAATTTGACACGATCGGCTGTTCGTCGAACCGGGAAA
>CAUDQR010000011.1 GCA_958451615.1 uncultured Collinsella sp.
GATGGACCTGTAGCTCAGTTGGTTAGAGCGTCCGGCTGATAACCGGGAGGTCACAAGTTCGAATCTTGTCAGGTCCACCACTTTCTTTCGCAATAAACACCCCAGCGAGAGCCGAGTCGCCGCTGGGGTGTTTATTACTGTCTCCGTGGGGGTTTAGCTCAGCTGGGAGAGCGCGGGCTTTGCAAGCCTGAGGTCAGGGGTTCGATCCCCCTAACCTCCACCATGATGGACCTGTAGCTCAGTTGGTTAGAGCGTCCGGCTGATAACCGGGAGGTCACAAGTTCGAATCTTGTCAGGTCCACCATCAAAACCGTGAAGAGCTCTGGGGCGTTGCCTCGGGGCTTTTTTCTTACCTACTGAAAGTAGTCAAAAAAGCCCCGTCCCAAATTAACTACTTTGATTTAGTGTGCTGTGCGAAAGATTGGGTAGTATAGCTATTCAATGCGGCGGGCTGCCGCGTGTTAACCGCTACGTACCGGAGGTGTTCCATGGTTCGTGTCGACATAGAGACCATCGTCATGGCCGCCGGTCCCGTGCCATCGCTTATCGTGCTTCGCGAGCGCTGCAGCAAATCGGACTCGCCCGCGCCGCTGCGTTCCCTTTCCATTCAGACTGGTTCGTTTGAAGCTGCTGCCATCAGCCGCGGCATCGATAGCGGTCGCGCCGAGCGCCCGATTACCCATGACCTGTTGCTCGATACCGTTGACGCCTTGGGCGCCAAACTCGAGCGCATCGAGATAGTTCGCGCCGAGCCGCCGGTGTTTTACGCGACGATTGTCGTACTGGCCGATGGTGACGAGCGCAAGATCGATGCCCGCCCCAGCGATGCCATCGCCCTTGCCGTGCGCAGCAATGCTCCCATGTTTGTGGAGGACGACATCATGAATCGCCTGGGCACCGTTTCTGCCCATGCCGAGGAAGTCGACGACGAGCAGGAGTTCGAGAAGTTCGACGAGTTCGTCCATACGCTCTCCCCCGATGACTTCTAAATGCGGGGCGTCCAGGTTGCGGAGCGTTCGCTGATGGCCGGCGGCATGTCGGCTGAGGCGGCCGCCATCGCGCGTGAAGCCCAGATGCGCTCGGAAGCATCCGAGGCGGCACGCATTGCCTATGTGACGCAGGCCCGCACGCTTCGCGAGCGCCGCGGCTCGTTTATCAAGATGGTTGTCGTCTCCGCCCTTGTCGCGGTAATCTGCTCGCGCCTTCGTGGTACAGTTGGTGCGCTTGGGTTTTCGATTTCAACAGGCTTGGTAATCTGGGGTGTGGTCGATGCGGTCATGCTGACCAACCAGATCAAGGTACTCGACAAGCGCGCGATGGATATGATGCGCGCCCGCGACGCTGCCGCCAAGATCGCTGCCGAGGCACAGGAACTGTAACGACGCCAGACTCGATGGGAAGGTCTAAAGATGGCACAGGATATGCAGGACGCCGGTAACGTCTCCGCCGAGCTCGACGCCATGGTGTGCGATCTGATCGGCGCGTTCTTGGACGACCTTGCCGCCGGCGAGAATCCGGGCGTAGTTGTGGCGATCGAGGACGCTGCTTCCAACCGATATCTGGCGGCGCTCGACGAAGATGGCGAGGAGGCATGCCTCGAGGCTGCCACCAACTTTATCTCCGAGCACAAGATGGGTCTTAAGGACGAGGGGCTGGGCCGCATCGCCCGCTATGCCATCGGCTACACCGGTTGTGTCGAAATTGACGGCGGCTATCACGACGCCCTGCTCGTGAGCTTCTTCGAAACCACGCTCGAGAGCGGTTTTTCGGCATACGTGCTGTATGAGGGCATGGGTGCCGGCGATGGTTTTATGTGGAGCGACCCTGAACCTGCAGGTGAGGAAACCCCTCTCATCTAAAATCGCTAAAATAAACGAGTTTTCGGTAAAAGGCTCAATATTCCCGCTGAGCGTTGTGTCGCTGGGCGGGCCGCATACGCGTGCCGTTTGTATATGGATAGAAGATAGGGGAACTACATGCGCGTAGACAATCTGAGGAACATCGCCATCATCGCCCACGTCGACCACGGCAAGACGACGATGGTCGACAAGCTCCTGCGTGCCACGGACGCCTTCCGTGCCAACCAGCAGGTCGAGGACCGCGTCCTGGACTCTAACGACCAGGAGCGCGAGCGCGGCATCACGATTCTCGCCAAGAACATCTCTATCGAGTACAAGGACGTCAAGATCAACGTCATCGACACCCCGGGCCACGCCGACTTTGGCGGCGAGGTCGAGCGCGTGCTGCGTATGGCCGACGGTGCCCTGCTGCTGGTCGACGCTTTTGAGGGCCCCATGCCCCAGACCCGTTTCGTGCTGCGTCACGCTATCGACACCGGCCTCAAGATCATGATCGTCATCAACAAGATCGATCGTCCGGGCGCCAACCCCGAGAAGGCCTACAACGACTGTCTGGACCTCATGGCCGACTTGGGTGCCACCGACGACCAGCTCGAGTTTGCCATGGAGCACGTGGTCTACGCCAGCGCCATGAATGGCTTTGCCCGCCTTGACCCCAACGACGGCAACATGGACATGTATCCGCTGCTCGACATGATCATCGACGACATGCCCGCGCCCGAGGTTGACGAGAACGCCCCGCTGGCCATGCAGTGCGTGACCATCGACCACTCCAACTTCGTCGGCCGTATCGGCATCGGCCGCGTGTACTCCGGCACCATCCACCAGGGCGACCAGATCCTGGTTGTCAAGAACGACGGCTCCAGCGCCACCGCTACCGTCAAACAGCTCTTTACCTTCGACTACCTGGGCCGCACCGAGTGCCAGGAAGTCGGCGCCGGCGACATCGCTGCCGTCGTGGGCATCGACCGCACCGATATCGGCGATGTCTACACCGATCCTGAGAACCCCGTTGAGCTCGAGCCCATCGAGATCGACCCGCCGACCCTGTCCATCGTCTTTGAGGCTTCGACCTCCCCGCTCGTCGGTCGCGACGGCGACATCGTTGGTGCCCGTCAGCTCAAGGAACGCCTGTTCAACGAGGCCGAGAACAACGTGACCATGAAGATCGAGGAGCTCGAGGACAAGAGCGGCGTCGAGGTCTCGGGTCGCGGCATCCTGCACCTGTCCGTTCTGATGGAGTCCATGCGTCGCGAGGGCTTTGAGTTCCAGGTTGGCCGTCCCCGCGTTCTGTTTAAGAAGGACGAGAACGGCAACAAGATGGAGCCCGTCGAGCAGGCCGTCGTCGAGTGCCCGGACGAGTACTCGGGCAAGGTCGTTGAGGTCTTCGGTACCTCCGGCGGCATCATGACGAGCATGGATACCTCGGGCATCGTGACGCACCTCGAGTTTAAGATCCCGACCCGCGGCATCATGGGCCTTAAGAACCGCATCATGAACGTCACCCACGGCGAGGGCGTGTTCTACCACACCTTCTTGGAGTATGGCCCCTACGCCGGCGAGATCGGCAACCGTCAGAACGGCGCTATGATCTCCATGACCACCGAGAAGGCCGTTGCCTACGCCCTGGGCACGCTGCAGGAGCGCGGCCAGCTGTTTGTTGAGCCGGGCACCGAGTGCTACGAGGGCATGATCGTGGGCGAGCGCAGCAAGGCCGGCGACATGGTCGTCAACATCGCCCGCACCAAGAACCTGGGCAACCAGCGTTCTTCGACCTCCGATATCTCCGTCCAGCTGGTGCCGCCCCGCACCTTCTCGCTGGAGGAGGCGCTGGAGTACATCGCCGACGACGAGCTGGTCGAGATTACCCCCAAGAACATCCGCCTGCGCAAGCGTCTGCTCAACGCCACCGACCGCAAGAAGGCTGCCGTCCGCGCCGGTCAGGTCAACAAATAAGCGCTGGGGCTTATAACCGCCAATAAGAAAGGGCGTCGACCGCGATGGTCGGCGCCCTTTTTGGTGCAAGGGGATCAGGTTGCTTTGCGCCACCACAAAGGTGCCTGGCCCTTTTGTGGTGGTTGGCGGCTAGGCGGTGGGGAGTCCTGGCGTGTTAGCCGGCTGCTGCGGCTTGAGGTGGGCGTTGCGCCAGATGATCTGGATGGCGTAGCCGAGCGTGAAGACGAAGGCTACACCGCTGACAAAGTTGCCCATAAGAGGAAGTGCCGTGAGTGCGCCCGCGACGATACCGCCCACGGCGGCCATGGCGTAGCGGTTTTGGTTGTGTCCGACCATGCGCGCGACCGCGGTGCCCGTAAATGCCGCCGAGACCAAAGCGATGCCGATGACGCCGCACATGAGGGCGGCGGCGAGCGACAGGCCTGCAATCGAGATGATGAGCAGCAGCACGGCGGGAGCGACGGCGACCGTGCCCAGAAGACCACTTACCCACAGCGGCATGGGACGCTGATGGAGCATGCCGGCAGCGCTGGCGGTTGCGCGTGGAAAGACAAGCTCAAGCAGGATGGCGACAAAGCAGGTGGAAAGCGCCGCGGCAACGATGCCGCCGATAATGTCGTTGGCCGTAGAGGTGTTCTCGTTCTCGGTCCGGTCGATCTTGAGAGCTCCGACCTGGGCGCCCTCGGCCCGCTCGGGGTCCTGTGAGACGTGGGCGTTCACCGTGCCGGTGATGCGGGCGTTTTTACCCAGGATGAGCTTGTCGGCCCAGACCTCAACATCGCCATCGACGGTGCCGTCGATGGTTACGGTGTCGCCGGCAAGCGCCGCCGATTTGGCGGAGCCGCGCAGGGCGACCGTTTCGCCTGCCGCGTAAAAACAGTTGGCGGTGCTGCCGGTGTTGAGCACGACGTGCTGGCCGGCCACCGTGACGCTGCCATCGATTGCGGTTTTGGCGATATCGATGGTGCGTGCCGCCAGACGAACGGCGCCGCCTACGGTGCAATCGCGAATCGACAGGCTCTCACCCGCCGCGATAATATCGCGGCCGATGGAGGCGTCGTCTAGGTTGAGGCTTTGGCCGGCCCAGTACAGGTCTCCCTCGACGCCAGACGGAGTTGAGTCAACTTCGGTTGCGAGCACGTTGCCCGCGGTGTCAGTGCCGGCGAACGACACCGTGGGAAGTGCGGTGAGCGCGAGCGCAATCAGCGCGAATAGGATGGTGATGCGGGCCTGCGCTTTGTGGCGCCGGATCGACGGTACTTGGTTGCAAGGCATAGTGAATCCTTCGTTAGATACTCGACAGGTATCTAACAGGGTACCCAACGCGCGGGCGCTCTAAAAGAATCTCTCGGTTGCATTTCGAGGGGTTGTGCTGTGCTACCTACTTTTTACGGTGCAAAAAGCGCGCGATGTCTTCCTCGGTAGGGCTTTTAATGTCAAAGCGCAGTGATAGCCAGCGCAGCCCCATGGTCACCACAACGCATACGACCAGCGCGGCAACATTGCTCATGAGGCCGCTCATGACGAGGGCTACATAGCTTGCCGATCCGGCGATGGCCGCGATGGCATAGAAGTTGGTGCGTTGGAAAATGCCCGGGACCACGCCCATAAAGCCGTCGCGCAGCATGCCGCCGCCCACGGCGGTAAAGAAGCCCATCATGATACATACGGCGGGCGCAAATCCGTACACCAACGCCTTGTCCGCGCCGGTTGCTGCATAGATGCCGACCGAGATGATGTCGAGCAGGGGAATGAGTTTTTCGGGCTTATCGACGATTGCCGGGAAGATATAGATGATGGCGGCTGTGGCGATGGAGAGCGGTAGTGCCATGGGCTGGTTGAGGATGTAGACGTTGCCGACCTGGAGCGTCATATCGCGCAAAAGACCGCCGCCCAGACCGCAGACCACCGCGAGCGCGACCGCGCCCACCAGGTCGAGCTTGTGCTCGCGAGCGACCAGCACGCCCGAGATCGATGCCGCGACAACGGCGAACATCTCGAGCCAAAATGGGATAGCGACCATGGCATCCGAGGCGTGTGAAGTAACAGTCATAGCGGCGACGACGGGCAAGATGAGGTCCTTTGATTCTCGGGTTTGAACAATGCCCGTACATAGTACATGGTTGGCGGCGATTGAGACCCTATTGCTCGGCAAACGGTAGGGACTGGGCGCGGGCGTGGCATTGCTGGAATGCCAGGGGTCCAAAACATGTACGTCAGCCTCCAAAAACGACATTTTTCGACATCTTTGGAGGCTGACGTACATGTTTGGATTGAGCTCACAGCATGAATGAGTTGATTTACTCACATCCGGTATATTTCCCCACTTCAACGGACATAAGAGTTGGATACCGGCTCAGAGCGAGAGGCCCTCAATGGACACCCCTGTTCTCATTTCGCATAAAACCGCATGGCTTGTCCATCATGCACCCCAGAATTTAGTTCAGTCTCTTGCGCGGCACGACTACCAGATAGGTGCACAAGGCATCTCCACCCAGCAACGTGTTGCGCGCATACGACAGGCCCTTACCGACTGCGGCATTCCGTCCGATATGCTTAAGACTATCGATATCGCGGTTGTATTCGAATTCGAGCGAATTCGTACCAAAGGCGTCGTTTGCCACATTCTTGGACAAAATCTTCCCTACGAGCATATTAACGAGTTGACGCCCGGAGTCTTCATCACCGACGAAGCCTTCACCTTCGTGCTCGCGGCCGAGTGGATGGATAGGATCGAATATCTCGAATATGGCTATGAAGTTTGCGGCGATTATCGCATGAGGCTCAATCCCGCCGACCCTTATACCGAGCAACCAGCCACCGCCTCCAAGGATGAAATAATCGAACTGCTCGATCGGCATCCCGGCAAACCCGGTGCCACACGTGCACGGCTCGCGCTCAGGCACATCTACGATCGCTCGGCCTCGCCTATGGAGACCGCTTCGGCAATCGCCCTCTCACTCCCAACAAGCGAAGGCGGCGTTGGCATCCGAGGTATCGAACTCAACAAACCACTCGAGATCCCTCAACGTCTCTGGCATTGCGCCAAAGCTCGAACACTTAAAATCGATGCGCTCGTTACCTACAAGCGCAGGGAGCTCGGTATCGAATATAAGGGCGGTTTTCACGATGAGTTCGAGCGCAAAGGAGCAGATGCGGAGCGAGAGGCCGTTCTCTCCCAAATGGGATATCGAATCGTTACGCTCACTTCGGCTCAATTCGGCAGCCAACTCGCCTTTCACCGCGCCATGAACAACATTCGCGAAGCACTCGGCATGCCTCGCTGTACCGACACCGGGCACCAGCGAGAGCAAAACGAACTACGCAAGGCTCTTATCCGCAACTGGAAAGGTATGCGAGACGAAGAGGCGCCTTCCGAATAGTGCCACTCCCGTGAGCTCAATCCAAACGTGTACGTCAGCCTTCAAAGATGTCGAAAAATGTCGGTTTTGGAGGCTGACGTACATGTTTTTGAGGGAAGGGCGGGTTCGAATCCCTCCTCCTCCGCCATATTTGCTTGTAAGGGGCTCTAAACAAAAAAGCCCCGTTGTTGGGAGCTTTCTCAACCAAAATGGCGGAGGAGGAGGGATTCGAACCCTCGTGACCTTATACAGGCCAAACGGTTTTCGAGACCGCCGCATTCAACCACTCTGCCACCCCTCCGCGTGGGGTAAAAACAAAGCAGGCTCGAAGGCCTGCTTTGGAATTAACTGGCGGAGAGTCAGGGATTTGAACCCTGGAGACGCTTTTGACGCCTACACGATTTCCAATCGTGCTCCTTCGGCCACTCGGACAACTCTCCGTTAAATGCGAAAGTCAGTATACACGAGGAACCGCAAAGTGCAAACAGAAAAGTTGGCATTTTTTAAAACGCTTGGCCGTGCTTGGCGCTGCAGTGGGGCTTGAGGTGCCAAAAAACGGCTTCCGACCAGCGTGGTTGATCAACTCAATTGTTCAAAAAAGGGTATTCATAAGCGACTTGGCAATGAATTTAAAAATCTTTGGGTGGTGCTGTGGGCCACTGGTATGCATTTTGCGACCACAGCCTTGTGCCCGTTGACCTGCGGCTTGGCTCAGCTTGTCCCCACGGCACCGTATCTTGTCAACAGATCCGTCAAGCTTTTGGTCAGCATTTGGTTGGAATGCGCATGAAACGTCGTGTGAGTATGGGCATATGTGGAGGTCATGAGGTTGTAGCTGCATATTCTTGCAGCCTAGGAGGTTGAAAGATATTATTACCAAGTCTTTTCCTGCTTCAGGCGCACCTTCACGACCTGAAGCCACATTTGCCCAGAGGAGGTGACAATATGAAGGCTTATGAACTGCTGTTCTTTGTTGACCCGTCGCTCGACCCCGAGACTCGTCTCGCTGTTATGAAGCGTATCGATACCACGATCGCTGAGGGCGCTGGCAAGGTCGACTCCGTTGACGAGTGGGGCAAGCGCAAGCTCGCCTACGAGATCAACGACCTCACCGATGGTGACTACACCCTCATCAACTTCCACGCAGATCCTACCCAGATCGCCGAGCTTGATCGCGTCCTGCGCATCACCGACGCTGTGGTCCGCCACATGATCGTCCGTCGCGACGACCAGGAGTAAGACTGTCGTTTTGGACTGGGCTTGTGCCCCAAGAGGAAGTAGTGAGTTATGAGCATCAATCGAGTGAACATCACCGGTAACCTCACCCGCGATCCCGAGCTGCGCGTCACCGCCGGCGGAACCCAGGTTCTGTCCTTTGGCGTCGCCGTGAACGATCGTCGCCGCAACGCGCAGACTGGCGAGTGGGAGGACTATCCCAACTTTGTCGACTGCACTATGTTCGGCACCCGCGCCGAGGCCGTGAGCCGTTTCCTGGCAAAGGGAAACAAGGTCGCGATCGAGGGCAAGCTGCGCTACAGCTCTTGGGAGCGCGACGGCCAGCGCCGGAGCAAGCTTGAGGTCATCGTCGATGAGATCGAGTTTATGAGCTCCCGTGGTGGCCAGGGTGGCTACGATCAGGGCGGTTACGCCCCCGCAGCTCCCGCGCCCGCAGCACGTCCTGCCGCACCGGTGGCCACGCCGCCCGCGGTCGACGTCTACGATGAGGACATCCCGTTCTAAGGGTTGTTCACCTATTTTTGAGTGAGAGGCGGCTTCGGTTCGCCGAAGTTGCCAAACGAAAGGTATTTTGACATGGCTAATGATTTTTCTGCACGTCAGCCGCGTCGTAAGTACTGCCAGTTCTGCAAGGAGAACACTGAGTTCATCGACTATAAGGACACTCAGCTTCTCCGTAAGTACATGACCGACCGTGGCAAGATCAAGCCCCGTCGCGTCACTGGCGCTTGCACGCAGCATCAGCATGACATCGCCAACGCCATCAAGCGCGCCCGCGAGATGGCTCTCCTGCCGTACACCGTCCCCGTGGTTTCCTCTCGTGGCAACCGCGATCGCGGCTAAGAAGGGAGACGCATCATGAAGGTTATTCTTCTCGATGAGATCAAGGGCAAGGGCGGCGAGGGTGACGTCGTAGAGGTCGCTCAGGGTTACGCTGAGAACTTCCTGTTCCCCAAGAAGCTCGCTGTTGCCGCCACCAAGGGCAACCTCAAGCAGCTTGACGAGCGTCGCAACAACATCGCCAAGCGCGAGGCCGTCCGTCTGGCTACCGCCAACGAGACCAAGGCTGCCTTTGAGGGCAAGACGGTCACCGTTGACGTCAAGGTCGGCGACGAGGGCATCCTCTTTGGCTCCGTTACCGCCGCTATGATCGCTGACGCCATCAAGGCTCAGCTCGGTATGGACATCGACCGCAAGCGCGTCGAGCTCGGTAAGCCCATCAAGGTTGCCGGTGCCCACACCGTTGCCATCTCGCTGTACCGCGAGATCAAGGCCGAGGTTGTCGTTCTCGTCGGCGTTACCGCCGAGGAGCTCGCTGCCGAGGCTGAGGTCGAGGAGGCCGCTGAGGCCGCCGAGGCCGAGACCGCCGAGGTCGAGACTGAGGCTGCTGCCGAGTAGCATTTGCTGCAACGCAACAATCTTGTTCTAAGAAGGGCGCTCTGGGAAACCAGGGCGCCCTTTTGTTTTTTGCGCTGAGCGAGTGTCATGGTGAACGTTGCGTCGAAGTCCTATATACAGGACCGTTCATCCGTTTGGTTCGGTGATGATTGGCGGCGCGCGACGCGTTTTGGGACCGTGGCTGATACTATGGATGCTCGCAAGCGATATGAATGAGGATGCTCATGGCATATGACGATAGGGAGACCGGGCTGACGGTTGAGGACCGTGGCTCAAAGTTGGGTCTTCCCCAAAACCAAGATGCAGAGGCCAATGTACTGGCCGCTATGCTGCTATCGCCCGAGGTAGTCGAAGAGGCCCAGGTCGAGCTGCAGCCCGATGACTTCTACCGGCCCATTCATAAGACCATCTATACCGCGATGGTCGATATGTACAACAGCCGCATTCCCATCGACTCCATCTCGCTGATCGATTACCTACGAAGCGTCAACAAGCTCGATGCCGTGGGCGGCGAAGCGTATATTTTGGAGTTGATGGGTCAGACCCTGTCGCTCGTCAACTGGCAGCACCATGCCGCCATCGTTCGCCGCGATTCGATGCTGCGTGAGCTGATCGGCGCCACCAACGAGATCAACGCGCTGGCCTATAACGCTCCCACCGATACCAAAGAGGTCGTGGAGCTAGCCGAGAGCAAGCTGCTCAAGGTCACGGCGCGCGAGGTCAAGTCGAGCTACAAGACGCTGACCGAGTTTATGGTCGAGGCCTATAACGAGGCCGAGGAAGTGTGCCAGGCCGGTGGCCAGGCTGCGGGCGTGCCCACGGGCTTCCCGTCGCTCGACCGCATGCTCATGGGTTTTCGCGAGGGCCAGCTCATCATCATCGGCGCCCGCCCTGCTGTGGGTAAGACGTCGTTCGCTCTGAATCTGGCGCTCAACGCTGCCGCTGCCGGTTATACCGTCGGCTTCTTCTCGCTGGAGATGTCGGGCAAGGAAATTGCCCAGCGCCTGATTTGCGCCTACGCCATGATCTCGATCAGTGACTTCCGCATGGGCCGCATTAGCCCCGAGCAGTGGGCCAATATCAACGAGGCCACGCAGACCTTATCCAAGCTCGATATTCTGATTGACGATACGCCCGGCACCACAGTGACCGAGATTCGCGCCAAGAGCCGCCGCATGCTTCATAACAAGGAGAAGGCCATCATCATCCTGGACTACCTGCAGCTGGTGAGTCCTCCGCCGGGACGCCGCTCCGAGAGCCGTACCGTCGAGGTCTCCGAGATGTCGCGTGGTCTGAAGATCATGGCCAAGGAGCTCAAGATCCCGCTCATCGCGCTGTCGCAGCTCTCGCGTCAGGTCGAATCCCGTACCGGCAAGCGCCCTCAGCTTTCCGACCTTCGTGAATCGGGCTCCATCGAGCAGGACGCCGATATCGTTATGTTCTTGGACCGCTCCGCCGACGAGGCCGAAGCCTCGCGCGACGATCGACCCGACGAGGGCGTTACGCGTATCGTCGTGGCTAAGAACCGTTCGGGCCCGATCGGCGACGTCGACCTGATGTTCCTGCCGGCATCCACCAAGTTCTATGAGCTTGATGGGGCACATGCCGAGGAGTAGGACAGGCGCCCGTTGCACGGGTATACTAGGAATGTTTTGTGCTTCTGCGTGCCGGCGTGGCGCGTAGACAGTCCATGAATGTAAGGAGTAAACATGCCGTCAACCGTTTTGGTCGGTGCCCAGTGGGGCGATGAGGGCAAGGGTAAGATTTGCGACCTGGTCGCCGGCGACTTCGATGCCGTCGTGCGCTACTCGGGCGGCAACAACGCCGGCCACACCATCGTCGTCAACGGCAAGAAGTACGGCCTGCACCAGGTGCCCTCCGGCATCATGTATTCCGACCACGTGTCGGTGATCGGTAACGGCTGCGTCGTCAACCCCAAGGTTGTCCTTGAGGAGATCGACATGTTCGAGGCCGACGGCATCACCACCAAGAACCTCAAGATTAGCGGCAACGCGCATGTCATCATGCCGTACCACATCGATCTGGATGGCGCCTTTGAGCAGAAGCTCGGCAAGAAGAACATCGGTACCACCAAGCGCGGCATCGGTCCGTGCTACCAGGACAAGATGGCCCGCATCGGCCTGCGCATGCAGGACATGCTGGACGAGGCACTGTTCCGCGACAAGCTGGAGACCGCTCTTGCCCGCGTGAACCCCGAGCTCGAGCTCATCTACAACCTGCCCACCTACACCGTGGACCAGATTTGCGACGGGTACCTGCCCATGGCCGAGCGCCTGCGTCCCTACATCACCGAGACGAGCCTGCTGCTCAACAACATGATCGATGAGGGCAAGGACCTGCTGTTTGAGGGCGCCCAGGCGACGCTGCTCGACATCGATCACGGCACCTATCCGTACGTGACGTCTTCCAACTGCACCGCCGGCGGCGCCATCACCGGCTCCGGCGTGGGCATGAAGAACGTCGACCGCGTGCTGGGCGTCATGAAGGCCTATATCACCCGCGTCGGTTCGGGCCCCATGCCCACCGAGCTTTCCTATGAGTCCGAGGCCGGTCACACGCTGACCGAGGAGGGCTATGAGTACGGCGTGACCACCGGTCGCCGTCGTCGCTGCGGCTGGTTCGACGGCCCCATCGCCAACTACGCCTCGCGCGTCAACGGCCTCACCGATATCGCCCTGACCAAGCTCGACGTGCTTTCGGCCTTCGACACCATCAAGGTGTGCGTGGCCTACGACGTCGATGGCGAGCGCTACACCAGCGTGCCCGAGCATCAGGTGCGCTTTGAGCATGCCAAGCCCATCTACGAGGAACTCCCCGGCTGGAAGTGCGACATCACCGGTTGTCGCAGCTTTGATGAGCTGCCGCAAGAGGCTCAGGACTACGTGGCGTTTATCGAGGATCTGGCACACACCCGCGTGACGTTCATTGGCGTTGGCGCTGGTCGCGAGCAGATCATCAACCGATTCTGGAAGTAATCGGGACTATTTGGTTATTGCGATATACCCCTTTGCAGCCCGGACGGGCGGCCGAGGGGTATATTTGCTTGCAAAGGGCTCGCGCGGAGCGGGCCATTCATCCATAGAGGAGGCACCCTTGAAGGCGGACACTCAAACCATCGACATCCTGTTGTTGGGCAGCGGCGGCCGTGAGCATGCTTTGGCAGCTAAGCTCGCAGCATCACCGCGCGCCGGCAAGCTCTACATCGCGCCGGGCAACGGCGGCACCGCGAGCTGTGGCGAGAACGTTGTTCTCGACGATTGCGATCCTGCGGCCGTGGCGGCGTTTGCGCAGAGCCACGGATGCGGACTCGTGGTAATTGGCCCCGAGGCTCCGCTCGTGGCGGGCGTGGCCGACGCCGTGCGCGCGGCGGGCATTCCCTGCTTTGGCCCGGGTGCCGAGGGTGCCCAGATGGAGGGTTCCAAGCTGTTCTCCAAGCAGCTCATGGAGCGCGCCGGTATCCCGACGGCAGCCTACGGCTCGTTTACCGACGAGGCTTCGGCTCTTGCCTATGTGCGTGAGCAGGGCGCCCCGCTGGTCGTCAAGGCCGACGGCCTTGCCGCGGGCAAGGGCGTTATCGTGGCGACCGAACTTGAGCAGGCCGAGGAGGCCGTGCGCGAGTGCTTCGGCGGCACCTTTGGCGATGCCGGCAACACCGTGGTTATCGAGGAGATGCTGACCGGCCCCGAGTGCTCGCTTTTGGCCTTTACCGACGGCAAGACCGTGCGCCCCATGGCCACCTCGCAGGACCACAAGCGCGCGCTCGAGGGAGACAAGGGCCCCAACACCGGCGGCATGGGCGTCTACAGCCCGGTGCCCATCGTGACCGACGAGGAGCACGCCACCATGGTGAAGGTCATGGAGCAGACCGTTGCCGAGCTCGCTGCCGAGGGCATCGACTACCGCGGCTGCTTGTATGGCGGCTTTATGCTCACGCCTGCCGGCCCCAAGGTGCTGGAGTTCAATGCCCGCTTTGGCGACCCCGAGACGCAGGTCGTGCTGCCGCGCCTTAAGAATGACCTGGTTGAGGTCATGCTTGCCTGCGCCAACTGCGAGCTCGATCAGATTGAGCTCGACTGGCGTGACGAGTGGGCTGTGGCCGTTGTCCTGACGAGCGCGGGCTATCCTGGCAGCTACGAGAAGGGCAAGGTCATCACCGGTATCGCCGACGCCGAGGCCATGGAGAACGTGACCGTGTACCACGCGGGCACCGCCGTGGTGGATGGCCAGCTCGTGACCAATGGTGGTCGCGTGCTTGCCGTGACCGCTCTGGGCGACACGTTCGAGAACGCTCGCAACCTTGCCTACGAGGCCTGCGAGAAGATTGATATTGAGGGTAAGACTCTGCGTCACGACATCGGCCTGCGCGCGCTGCGCGGCCGCGACGCCTGGGATGCCTAAAGTCCGAGAGGAATGAGACGGATGGACGAGAAGAACGAAGAGCTCGTGGATGCGCAGATCGTCGAGGAGGACAGCCGCGTGTATGGTCACGCCGAGGGCGAGCCTGGCGGCGAGGTCGCTGACGAGCCGGTGCTGGTGCTGGGCGACGACGACCCGCACGATGCCGAGCTGCACGAGAAGATTCTTTCGGAGGAGTGCGCCTGGAAGGGCAAGATCCTCGACGTCCACCGTCTTGAGGTTGAGCTGCCTAACGGTCGCCGCAGCGCCCGCGATATCGTTCGCCATCCGGGCGCGGCGGCCGTTGTGGCGCTGACCGAGAGTGGTAAGATCGTACTGGTGCGTCAGTACCGCACCGCCATCGACCGCGTGACGGTCGAGATTCCCGCCGGCAAGCTCGATCCAGGCGAGGACCCGCTCGATTGCGCCAAGCGCGAACTGCATGAGGAGACGGGCTTTAGGGCTGGTCGTATTCGCTTTTTGACGTCGATTGTCACGTCCTGTGGTTTTTGCGATGAGATCATCCACATCTACTTGGCTACCAAGCTCGAGTTTGATGCGCCCAACCCCGATGATGACGAGTTTGTCAACGTGGACCTGGTGCCGCTGCACGAGCTGATCGACGCCGTGCTCGACGGCAAGATCGAAGACGCCAAGACCGTCGTGGGCGCTCTTGCCTGCGACAGTATCGCTCACCGACTAGGCGGGGCAGAGCTGTAACGAGCGGGGATGATCCCGCAGGTTTGTGTAAGTCAGCGAAAGTGCTCCATTTGAGACAAGGTGGTCTAAAAGAGGAGGGAAGCGTATGGATATACGCGACCGACGATTGAAGGCCAGATTGTCTAAATGGGGCGCTTGCAGCGTCGAGACGAAACGCGGTTTGGTAAAACCGCGTAAGGTGATTATGCTGAAGAGGTTTCTTTCTTACTACAAGCCCCAGATGGGGCTTTTTGTTGCCGAT
Source organism: uncultured Collinsella sp. (assembly GCA_958451615.1). Classification (GTDB taxonomy): domain Bacteria; phylum Actinomycetota; class Coriobacteriia; order Coriobacteriales; family Coriobacteriaceae; genus Collinsella. The sequence continues at coordinate 15,189 of CAUDQR010000011.1, forward strand.
ACTGTTTGCGCCCTGGTGCTTGCCGCCATTGACCTGGCGTTCCCCATTATCCTGCGCAATTTGACCGGAGGGTTGTTTACCCAGGGTCAGGCTGCCATTATGCAGGCGCTCGGTATGATCGCGGTGGGCTTGGTGCTGATGTATGCCATCCGTTGCGCCTGCCGCTACTTTGTGAGCTACTGGGGCCACGTGATGGGCGCGCGCATGGAGTCCAAGATGCGCGAGGACCTGTTTGACCAGTACGAGCGCTTTAGCTTTGCATACTTCGACCGCAACAGCTCGGGCGATATGATGAGCCGCGTGGTCAACGACCTATTTGATATCTGTGAGGCGGCGCATCACGTACCCGAGTGGATCATCATCTGCGGTATCGAGATTATCGGCTCGTTTGTGATCCTTTTTACCATCGCCCCGGTGCTGGCGCTTGCCATGGCCGTGGTGACGGCGGCGTTTGCGGTCGTCATGTTTTGGCAGAACATGCGCATGCGTGAGGTCTTTAGCGACAACCGCAAAAAGATCAGCGGCATTAATGCGCAGCTGCAGGATTCGCTGGCGGGCATGCGCGTGGTCAAGAGCTTTGCCAATGAGGAGACCGAACGCTCTAAGTTTCGCGCCTCTAACGACCGCTACCTTTCGTCCAAGGAGAACATGTACCACGCCATGGGCGTCTATACTGCGACGTATGGCCTGCTCTCGGGCGTGCTGTACGTGATCGTAGTGCTGCTGGGCGGCTGGCTCGTTGCCCAGGGACAGCTGCAGGCGGTCGATATGGCGACCTTTGCACTCTATATTTCGCTGTTCTGTACGCCGCTCGAGACGCTCGTCAATTCGGCCGAAACGTATCAGAAGGCCATCGCCGGCTTTAAGCGTATGGACGAGGTGCTCTCGACCGCGCCGGATATCCAGGATAAGCCGGGTGCCGTGGATCTTCGGGTGACGGCGGGCGCTGTTGAGTATCGCGACGTGTGCTTTAGCTATGAGGATGTTGAGTTGGGCGAGGGCGGCGCCGACGGACGCCCTGTTATCGACCACATGGACCTGTCTATCAAGCCCGGCCAGACCATCGCGTTGGTTGGCCCCTCGGGCGGCGGCAAGTCTACGACCTGTTCGCTGCTCCCGCGTTTTTACGACGTGGCTGACGGATCCATCAGCATCGACGGGCAGGACGTGCGCGACGTGACGCAACAGAGTTTGCGCCGTGCTATTGGCCTCGTGCAGCAGGATGTCTACCTGTTTGACGGTACGATTGGCGAGAATATCGCCTACGGCAAGCCGGGCGCTACGGCGGGTGAAATCGCTGAGGCCGCTCGCCGCGCCAATATCGATGCCTTTATCGAGTCGCTGCCGCAAGGCTATGACACGATTGTGGGCGAGCGCGGCAGCCGTCTTTCGGGTGGACAGAAACAGCGTGTCGCCATCGCGCGCGTGTTTCTCAAGAATCCCAAAATCCTGATCTTGGACGAGGCGACGAGTGCTTTGGATAACGAGAGCGAGGAAGCGGTTCAGGAGTCGCTCGAAGAGCTGGCGCGCGGCCGCACCACGATTATCATCGCCCACCGTCTCTCGACTATTAAGCATGCTGACGAGATTGCGACTGTCGAGCATGGTCGCGTTGTGGAACGTGGCACGCATGAGCAGCTTCTCGCCCGTGGCGGCACCTATGCCCGTTACTATCGAATGCAGTTCGAAGGTGCGCGTGCGCACGAGCTCGACTGATTGATATGACAGGAAGTTTATGGCTGAGAAGAACCCTTTGACTCCGGAAGAAGTGACGGAGTTATTCTCCGAGATCGACGCATCCGGCGTTTTGGATCCGACGCTTGCCAAAAAGCGCACCGAGCGCATGCGCGAAAAAGAGGCTGCCGTCAAGCGCGGCGACAAGGCGGCACTGGCGCAGCTTCGCAGCGTGGATCGCGCGAGCCAGGCAAAACATATCGACCCGCTGTCCGAGGACGACCCCTCGGGCTCGCAGGTGAGTCATACCATTACGAAGACTGCTATGGCTGTGGTCATCGGCATCTTGGTGCTGATTGTTGGCATGCAGATTGGCTACGGCGTGATGCGACGCCTGAACACCGCCAATCTGTCCGCGAGCGTTTCGGTGGATACCGTCTCGACCGCGCTCAAGGGTGGACTCGAGTGGGGCAACGGCTTTACGCAGTTCCCGCTCGACTTTACCGTCGATGAGGCCGATGAGCGTACGGGCACGGTCGAGGTGACGGTGTTGGACACGTCGTCTGCCAACGAGCTCGAGCTGCTGTCCAACGGGCAGATTCAGGCCGCGGCGCTTGCGACCAACGCGCTGCTCAACGATAAAATCGACCGCGTGGTGTACAACGTGCACGCCTATATCGATGAGGACAGCAATATCCAGCATGATTCCTTCTTTGGCATGTTCCCCGCGCGGGGTCATCAGAGCGCCATTTTGACGTTTGTATGGACCAAGAGCTCATCGAGCGCCACGAACATCGACTGGAAGATGCATATCGTGAGCATGGACGATACGATTGCCGAGCGCATTCAAAAGCAGGTGAACTCGGTGTCGTCGCTGATTGAGGACCCGGCGGTGAGCCAGACCAAGATTGACGAGGAAAAGGCCGAACGTGACCTGGAGCATCGTCTGCATGGCCGCGAGATTTTCCGCGGCGGCAAGCCCGATCGCACACCGTCCGATCTGCTGGAGCAGGACAAATAAGACGCCATCATCCCGCGTGAGCCAAGCGCCCACGCGGGATGATTTTTTAATTCCCGTCCCAGAAAAATCATTTATGCATGGGAAGTCATAATTATCATTTTGTAAACAATTCTATGTAATTAATGCCATGGGCGATGCTTGCGGTTAGAATACCGCGAGGCCTAACTACACACCTTTAAGCCGGTCCTGTGAGACCGGGAAGGAGAATTATGGCGAACAACCATATTGCGGGCACCGCCGCCCGCACCATCGCGCCCAGCGAGTTGTGCCAGCGTATGCTGGCAAAAACCAGTAAGGGCATCTGCGGTCCCTGCATCCTGTACCTTGAGGATGGGACCATTTTTTATGGCCGTGCATGTGGTGCCGAGGGCACCGCAACCGGCGAAGTCTGCTTTAACACTTCGCTCGAGGGCTATTTTGAGGTCATGACCGACCCGAGCTATGCCGGTCAAATCGTAACCATGACCTATCCGCAGATCGGCAACTACGGCATCGATGAGACCGACGTCCAGTCGGCCTTCCCCGGTGACGCCGCTCGTCCTGCGAGCGCTCCGGCCATGCGTGGCATGATCGTGCGCGACATGTGCGCCACGCCTTCTAACTGGCGTTCTGCCGAAAGCGTGCCGGAGTACCTGCGCGCCCACGGTATCGTCGCTATCGAGGGCGTCGACACCCGCGCCTTGGTGCGCCACCTGCGCGACAACGGCTCCAAGATGGGCGTTATCTCGACCGAGGTCTTTGACGTCGACGAACTTGCCGAGCGTCTGGCCGCAGCCCCCACGTTGGTGGGTGAGAACTTGGTCAAGACCGTGAGCTGCCCTGAGCCTCATGCCTTTACTGCGAGCGACCTGCCTGCTACGCATGATTTTGCGCTCACCGCCGCCGCCCCTGCCCGCCACAAGGTGGTTGCCTACGACTGCGGCGTGAAGCGCGGCATTCTGGAGGGCCTGGTCCGCGCCGACTGCGACCTCACCGTTGTGCCGTGGGACACGCCCGCCCAGCAGGTACTCGACATGAATCCCGATGGCGTCTTTTTGTCCAACGGCCCCGGTGACCCCGATGCCGTGGTGGAGACCTATGAACAGGTGCAGCAGTTGATTGGCAAGGTGCCGGTCTTTGGAATTTGCCTGGGTCACCAGATGATCAGCCTGGCCTGTGGCGCCCAAATGGAAAAGCTCAAGTTTGGCCATCGTGGCGGCAACCAGCCGGTTATGAACTTGGTAAGCCATCGCGTCGAGATTACCGCGCAAAACCATGGCTTTGGCCTGCTGTTCCCCAGCCTGGGCAAGCTTATCCCGGAGCTCTCCGGTGGTGAGACCGAGTACGCGGCCGATGGCGACCTGCGCGTCTGGGTGCGCCGCGGTATCGCACCGGTCGTGATGAACGAGCGCTTCGGCCGCATTCGCCTGACGCATGTGAACCTCAACGACGGTACCGCTGAGGGCATCCAGCTGCTCGACGCGCCGTGCTTCTCGGTGCAGTACCACCCCGAGGCCTCGCCCGGCCCCACCGATGCCCACTATCTCTTTACCGCCTTTACGCGACTCATGGACGGCGAGGAGAACTACCTGGACATCGACACCGCGAAGGACCGCCTGCAGGGCTGGAATTTCGCTGAGGTTGCGAAGAGCGAGGAGAACTAACATGCCTAAACGTACTGACATCAAGCGTATCCTCGTCATTGGTTCGGGCCCCATCGTCATTGGCCAGGCCTGCGAGTTTGACTATTCCGGCGCCCAGGCCTGCAAGGTGCTCAAGGAGGATGGCTTTGAGGTCATCCTGGTCAACTCCAACCCTGCGACCATCATGACCGACCCGGGTCTGGCCGACCGCACCTATGTCGAGCCCATCACCGCTGAATTTATCGAGCGCGTGATCAAGAAGGAGCGTCCGGACGCGCTGTTGCCCACGCTGGGCGGTCAGACCGGCCTCAATGCCGCCGTCGAGCTGGCAAAGGACGGCACGCTCGACAAGTACGGCGTCGAGATGATCGGTTGCGACCTGGCCGCCATCGAGCGCGGCGAGGACCGCAAGCTCTTTAACGAGGCCATGGCCGAGATCGGCCTGGAGGTCGCGCGCTCGGGCTACGCCTATAGCGTGGCTGACGCCGAGGCCATCGCCGAGCGCGTGGGCTATCCCTGCGTGCTGCGTCCGAGCTTTACCCTCGGCGGTGCCGGCGGCGGCATCGCGCATACCCACGAGGAGCTCGTCTCTATCGTGAGCCAGGGTCTTGAGCTTTCGCCCGCCCACGAGGTGCTGGTCGAGGAGTCCATCGAGGGCTGGAAAGAGTACGAGATGGAGGTCATGCGCGACCACGCCGGCAACGGCATCATCGTGTGCTCCATCGAGAACCTCGATCCCATGGGCGTGCATACCGGCGACTCCATCACCGTGGCACCGGCGCAGACCCTCTCCGACCTTGAGTATCAGCGCATGCGTGTCGCCTCGCTCGCCATCTTGGAAAAGATCGGCGTCGAGACCGGCGGCTCCAACGTGCAGTTTGCCGTGAACCCCCAGACCGGCCGTCTGATCGTCATCGAGATGAACCCGCGCGTGAGCCGCTCGTCCGCACTGGCCTCCAAGGCCACGGGTTTCCCCATCGCCAAGGCCGCCGCGCGCCTGGCCGTTGGCTATACGCTCGACGAAATCGTCAACGACATCACCAAGGCAACGCCCGCCTGCTTTGAGCCCACGATTGACTACTGCGTGGTCAAGGTGCCGCGCTTTGCCTTCGAGAAGTTCAAGGGTACCGACCCCACGCTCACCACGCGCATGAAGGCCGTGGGCGAGATCATGGCGATCGGCCGCACCTTTGAGGAGGCCTTTGGCAAGGCCATGCGCTCGCTGGAGGACGGACATCAGGGCATTTGCGCCGGTGGCAAGGAGGGTGCCGACAAGCTGAGCGACGACGAGCTCGCTCAGGCCGTGGCAACCCCGACCGAGCACCGCATCTTCTTTGTGGTCGAGGCCCTGCGCCGTGGCTGGGACATCTCCCGCATCCATGCCATCTGCGGTATCGATCCGTGGTACCTCAACCGTATCAACGACATGGTGCAGGTCCAGGAGAGCATCCGCGGCCTGCGCGTGGAGGATATCGACGCCGACGCGATGCGCCTGCTCAAACAGTACGGCACGAGCGACGCCGAGATTGCCGCGCTGACCGGCTCCGATGAGCGCTTTGTGCGCGCTTACCGCAAGGGCCTGGGCGTGGTTCCCAGCATGAAGACGGTCGATACCTGCGCGGCCGAGTTCTCGAGCGCCACGGAGTACCACTACAAGACGTACGAGAACATCTACCGCACGAGCCCGGATGCCAAGAAGTGCGTGGCTCCCGACGAGACCACGCCGGCGGACAAGCCCAAGGCGATGATCCTGGGCGCCGGCCCCAACCGCATTGGCCAGGGTATCGAGTTCGATTACTGCTGCGTGCACGCGAGCTACGCGCTGGCGGCTCGCGGCTTCGAGACCATCATGGTCAACTGCAATCCCGAGACCGTCTCGACCGACTATGACACGTCCGACCGTCTGTACTTTGAGCCGCTCACCTACGAGGACGTCATGGACGTTATCGATGTCGAGCGCCCCGACGGCGTCGTGGTGACGCTCGGCGGCCAGACCCCGCTTAAGCTGGCGCGCATGCTCGAGGAGAGCGGCGTGAACATTATGGGCACCAAGCCCGACGCCATCGATTTTGCCGAGGACCGCGAGCGCTTTGCCGCCCTGCTCGACAAGCTGGGCATTATGTACCCGCCGGCGGGTCAGGCCACCTCGTTTGAGGAGGCCGAGGCCGTGGCCGCGCACATCGGCTACCCGCTGCTGGTGCGTCCGAGCTACGTGCTGGGCGGCCGCGGCATGATGATCGCCTACGATGCCGAGCATCTGCGCGATTACATGGCAGAGGCTGCGCGCATCAGCCCCGACTACCCGGTGTATCTGGACCGCTTCCTGGAGGGCGCAATCGAGTCCGATGTCGACGCCCTGTGCGATGGCGAAGAGGTATACATCGGCGGCATCCTGGAGCATATCGAGGAAGCCGGTATTCACTCCGGCGACTCCGCGACCTGCATCCCGCCGTTCAGCTTTAGCGAGAGCCTGCAGGCGAAGCTCCGCGAGACCACGCGCCGCATCGCGATGGCGCTGGGAGTCCGCGGTCTGGTCAACGTGCAATATGCCATCAAGGGCGAGACCGTCTACGTGATCGAGGCCAACCCGCGCGCCAGCCGTACCGTGCCGTTTATCTCCAAGGCCACCGGCGTGCCGCTGGCCAAGTGCGCGGCGCGCATCATGGCAGGCGATTCCATCGCGAGCTTGGGCCTGTCGAGCGACGAACGTCAACTGGACTGGTTCTGCATGAAGGAAGCCGTCATGCCCTGGGGTCGTTTCCCGGGCGCCGACGTCATCCTGGGGCCCGAGATGAAGTCGACGGGCGAGGTCATGGGTATCGCTAAGAGCTATCCCGAGGCATACGCCAAGACGCAGCTGGCGATCGACTACAAGCTGCCCGACCCGAGTTGCGGCAAGGTGTTCATTAGCGTGTGCGACCGCGACAAGCGCCATATCCTTTCGGTCGCCCGTATCCTGCGCTATCTGGGCTTTGACATCTGCTCTACCGAGGGTACGGCGCGCGTGCTGCGTGGAGGCAACGTGACGTGCGAGATCGTGGAGAAGATTAGCGGCCCGCACGACGGCGAGCGCCCCAACATCGGCGACCTCATCGCCGATGGCAAGATCGCGGTGATCATCAACACGCCGTACGGTCCGGGCTCGCGCGGCGACGGCTATCTGCTGCGCACCGAGGCAGTGCGACGCGGTGTGACCTGCGTGACCGCGATGTCTGCCGCCAACACGTACGTGAGTGCCATCGAGGCGGTGCGTGAGGACCAGCAGGGTCACGGCAGCGCCAACGACATGGGCATGGACGTCATCGCCCTGCAGGACCTGCCGCAGCACACGGTGTAGATTGACCTGTCCGGCCGGGGCGGAGGGGGCCGAGTTTCCCCCTTCGCTCCGGCTGCAAGCAGAGTCGCTCAGTGGGAAACTCGGCCCCCTCCGCCCCGGCCTGCGGTGACTCGGCTGCACCGTGTGCTGCCGAAGGGGCTTTGCGCGATGACTAGGGCTGAATAGAAAATGAGTGTGGGCGCCGTCGTTCGTTTGAACGACGGCGCCCACGTTTTGGATTTATTGGGCTGTGGCGGTGAAGGTTGTTTTGTCGGCGGCGATGTGCACGTGCAGCTTTGCCTGACCGTCGCAGCTGATGAGCACGCCTACCTCGAACGGGGTTCCCGTCTTGTCGTAGGTCGAACGCACGATGCGCATCGCCGCCTTACCGGTGTTCTGTCCCAAAAGGCGCGCCTCATGCTTGTCGAGGTTGACCGTCTCGTAGACGGCATCGACGCTTGCGGGCAGGATGCCGGTCTTTTCCGCGATATAGGCGTAGAGCGAGCCATCCACGTCTTTGCGTGTGAGCTCGGGGCAAAGTGACACGGGGATATAGACGTAGTTGAGCTCCATGGGTTTGTCGTTGGCGAGACGCAGGCGGCGAATCTCCCAGACGGGTGTCCCCTCGGGCACTTTGAGCCCAGAGGCGATGCCGCGGACGGCCGGTATGCTTGAAAAGGCGAGAATCTGCGAGCTCGGAACCCGTCCCGCTTCGCGCATCCGCGCGCTGAAATTCAGGGCCAGGTCGATGCCGGGTGCTGAGGTTTGGGGTTTGATGAACGTTCCCTGCCCACGTTTGCGCACCACGCGCCCCTCGATGACGAGATCTTGGAAGCAACGGCGCACGGTCGCGCGCGATAACTCTAGCCGCTCACAGATTTCGAGCTCGCGTGGCAGCGGCGTCTTGGTGTCGAACGCCTGGCTGGCGATAAGCAGGGCGATTCGATGTTTAAGTTGGACATAGAGCGGCGTATCACCGCTGCGGTCGAAGGGTTCGGAGGCGAGAAACGAGATCATATCCATGGGGTACCTCCATGTCGTGGGCGTACGTGACATGGTCTGACACTGCGGGGCAAACCGGAGATGCCAGGCCCGATTCTTGCTGGTATGTATGGTGCATAAGGAACATAAAACATTTATCAGGCAATCTACCTGCTATTTTAAAAATAATTAGAAGAAAAAATAATTTAGGCACAAAAATAGTTGCTACCGTTAACCGATGAATAGTTGCCGTTCGCAACTATTTTCTTGTACCGAACATGCCCCGGCGCAACAATAATCTCAGCAAAAAGCAAAGCCGTGCGACACACGGCAGGTCGAGAGGAGACCGCATGCGGTATCTGGTAATGGTCAGTCACGGAACGCTCGCTCCCGGACTGCACAGTGTCCTCAAGATGCTCGGCAATGACGCCCCGAACATCTTGTCGACGAGTCTCGTGGACGGCATGGGCGCTGACGAGTATGTCGAGAACGTCAAGGCGATGCTCGCTCCCGTTACCGCCGATGACGAGGTTGTCCTGCTTGGTGACATCCTGGGCGGATCGCCGCTCACCAATGCCATGAACACGCTGGCCGAGAAGGGCCTGCTCGCCCACACCATTGCCTTCGGCGGTATGAATCTGCCCATGGCTATGACCGCCATGATGGGGCTTGCCACCATGGACCTGGATTCCCTCAAGCAGATGATGCTGCAGGAGGGCAAGAACGGTATGTCCGAGCTCGTTGTCCCGACCGATGACGCCGATGACGAGGACGACGACATCTAGGCAGCGCATCCGCCCAAATTTTTGTGATGGAGCGGGGGTTAAGAGGAAAGACCCCCGGTGATAAAGAAAGGGAGAACGCATGATTTCGTTCATCCGTATTGACGACCGTATGATCCATGGACAGACCGTTACCCGTTGGGCCCTCGAGTATCCCTGCGACGGTCTTATCGCCGTCAACGACGCTGCAGCGTCCAACCCCGTGCTCAAGGAGGCCTACAAGAGTGCCTCGGGCAAGAAGACGTTCGTGTGGACCAAGGAGCACTTCAAGGAGGTCTCCGAGAAGGTTCTCAAGTCCGACACCAAGTACTTCCTGATCACCAAGAACCCGCTCGACATGAAGGAACTTCTCGTCGATTTTGGCTTTAAGCCCGGCATGGACCGCATCATCGTCGGTCCCTGCAACGATCGTCCCGGCACCACCAAGCTCGGCAACAACCAGTCGATCACGCAGGAAGAGGCCCAGGCGCTCGAGGATCTCACCAACGCCGGCTACACGGTCGAGTTCGCCCTTATCAAGGAGAAGTCCATCGGTGAGTGGCCCAAGTTCCGCGGTCAGTTTGGCTTCTAGTTAGGCGCCAGCCGCATTTTGGTATCTACAGCCCTTGGTGAAAGGGGCTGAGGAATAAAGAAAGGGGAAAGCATGGCAATCAATGCATTCCAAGCCGCGCTGTTCGGCCTGTTCGCCTGCCTGGCATCACTGCCTGGCATGGGTGGCACGACGATCGGCAACTACACTCTGGGTCGTCCTCTGGTCGCCGGCCTCATCGTCGGCATCATCATGGGCGATATGCAGACGGGCATCCTCGTCGGCGCTGCCATCCAGGTTGTCTACATCGCTCTCGTGACCCCCGGCGGAACCGTCTCCGCCGACGTCCGCGCCGTGTCCTATATCGGTATCCCGCTGGCGATCCTCGCCATCAAGAACTCGGGCATCGATCCCGCCTCCGCTGAGGCTGCCGGCATGGCCGCATCCCTCGGTGCCGCCGTCGGCACGCTCGGCACTGTGCTCTTCTATGGCACCGCCACCATCAACCTGGTGTGGCAGGGCATGGGGTGGAAGTGGCTCGAGAAGGGCGATCTCCACAAGCTCTACCTGGTCAACAACGTTCTGCCTTGGATCGGTCACATCGTCTGCTCGTTCCTCCCGACGTTCATCATCACCATGGGCGGCACCGCCATGGTCGACCTCATGAAGACCTACATGCCCATGGACGGCATCGCGATGAAGACGCTGTTTACCGTCGGCTCGCTGCTGCCTACCGTCGGTATCGCCATCCTGCTCAAGCAGGTCATCTCTAAGCCCACGGACTTCCTGACGTTCTTCTTCGGCTTCACCCTGTCCGCTGTTATGGGCTGCAACCTGATCGCCGCTGCCGGCATCGGCTGCTTCTTCGCCCTGATCAACTATGAGATCGCTTCGCTCAAGATCGACCTCGCAAACGCTCCCAAGGCAGCTATCGCCTCGGGCTCCGATGATGAGGAAGAGGAGGACATCTAATGGCAGAGAAGAAGAAACTCTCTAAGAAAACGCTTGCCAAGTCGTTCCGCAACTGGTCCTATGGCAACCTGACTTGCTTCTCGCAGGAGCACATGCAGACCTTCGGTTACCTGTGCGCCATGCTTCCGATCGTCGAGGAGCTCTACGACACGCCCGAGGAGCAGAAGCAGGCCCTCCAGACCTACTCCGCGTTCTTCAACACCGAGCCGCAGATCGGCACCATGATTGTCGGCGTCACCGCCGGCCTCGAGGAGGCTCGCGCAAACGGCGAGGCCATCGATGACGACGCCATCAACGGCATCCGCGCCGGCCTCATGGGCCCGCTCGCCGGCCTTGGCGACTCGCTGATCGTCGGTACCCTGATCCCGATCCTGCTCGGTATCGCCCTCGGTCTCTCGACCGGCGGCTCTCCGCTCGGTGCCATCTTCTATATTGTCGTGTGGAACCTGCTCATGTTCCTTGGCATGCGCTTTGCCTACAACCAGGGCTATGAGCTCGGCGGCAAGGCGGTCGAGGCCCTCGTTGGCCCCAAGGCAAAGGCTCTTCGCGATTCCATCGTGATGGTCGGTACCATGGTCATCGGTGCCGTGGGCGCCACCTGGGTCTCCATCACCTGCAGCCCCAACCTGGTGCTGCCCGGTGGCGGTAAGTTCCAGGACACGCTCGATGGCATCTATCCGCACCTGCTGCCGATGATCTTCATCATCTTCTGCTGGTACATGATGACCAAGAAGAAGGTCAACCCCATCGTTATGATGCTGATCCTCGTTGTGATCGCATTTGTGGGCGTTCTCATTGGCTTCTTCGACCCAGCACTGAGCTACTAGTCATCATCCCCTGGCCCCCTGTAAGGCCGTGCGGCCTCAACCGCACGGCCTTCTGATTTTGCGCCGCCCTTCAAGGGCAATATGGCCAGCGACCTCCATCGCCTACACGACACCCGCTATATTGCTCTTGAAAGATGACGTATTCGATAAACGATGCACTTGCGCATGATGCACGCTTTGCACGAGGAGGACCCATATGCACGAGAAACACGGACACGACCTTTCGCGCGACGACTTGATCCGCGAGGCAAAGATGCAGACCGATGCTATTCAGCGGCTCAACGTTTGGCTGCGCCTGGGCTATTCGCTCGTGGCTATTGGCTTTTTGGTGGGGATGTGGGGTATGCAGGGCGGCCCCGGCTGGGGCGTCCCCGCGGGCATCGTGTGCCTGGTGGTGGGCACTCCGCTTTCGATTGTGCTTAAGGTTGGCACGACCAACGCCAAAAAGAATGTTGAGCGTATGCTCGAGGCCGCGGGTATCGACGTTGAGGAGCTTATGCGACGCAAGAAGGACGAGCAATAGACTTCCGCGTTGGGGTATCATAAATAATTGTTGCGAATGTTAACTAATGTACGGCAAATGACGGTTTTATGGCCCTTCTAGAGTTGCAAAGGACAATATCCCCAGTGGATTACGATGACGTCGCTCGAAAACTGATTGTGTACTCACGTTCCCTTGCCAAGGGATCCTTGAGTGCTGCCGGCGGCGCCAGTGTGGGCGAGGCACCGGTTTTACAGTATCTATCGGGTATTGACGGTGATGTCATTCCCTCCGAGATTGCCAAGAAGCTGAAATTCTCCCGTGCGCGCACGTCGCATATCTTGGATTCACTCGAGAGTAAGGGTTACGTTCAGCGCAGGACTGATCCAAACGATCGTCGGCGTGTGCTGGTGAGCATTACCGAGGAAGGCCGTGATTTCGCGGCGAAAAAAAATGCCGAGAGTGTGGCATCGCTCTCGAAACAACTCTCGGCGCTCGGCGAGCACGATGCCCAGGAGCTCGTGCGCATCCTGAATAAAGCTTACAGCCTTACCTATGATGCCGACGACTACCTGGACAATCTATAAGGATAAAGACAGACATTTAGGTGCATCTTGAAATGCACCCGGGACAGTTGTGCCCATCAGCCACCGTCAACATCTCATTCCAAACCAAATCAGCCAACGTACGTCATGGCAATCCCCGGTAGGTTGCAGGATGGCGGCTGAGCCTTTCCCTCGGGAAACTTCGCGAAGCCCAGTTCCCGAGGGAAAGGTATGGTCTGTGTAATACCAGACAAACAGTACATTTTTGCTAGATTGGTATTTGACTGAAGAACCAATTGGTATGGCTTATTAAGCCCACCTTGCCGTTGACGCTTATTTTGCTGCCGCTGGGAGAATTCCGAACTTGGGTGCGCAAGTGCTCCCATATGTTGATATGACCTAGTAGGTGGCTATCTGGTTACTACCAGTTGGCCCCTTGGTAACGGGTGGCCCCCATTGTGCGGAATGTACCGAACATCTCCGTTTGATACGTTTTCCCATGCTGCCGGGGGGGGGCGTCCTCGGCACCTCAGCATGTCGGAAGAAAGGAGACCAGATGCGCAGGAATTCCATTTTTACGAAACGGTGGGTGAAGGGAAGCGCGGTCCTCGTTGCCACTGCAGCGACGCTCGTGTTTGCCAATCCCCAGCAGGCGATTGCCACGCCACTCAAGGGCGTCGACTCGGCGACCGTGTCCCAGTCTGCCTCGAATGTCGTCGACATCGATTTCGCTGACGGCATCAAGGGCCGTATTACGTTCCTCGAGGACGGTATTTTCCGTTATAACGTCGACCCCAAGGGTGAGTTTTCCGAGTACGCCACGCCGCGTAGTAAGTCCCACACGGCTAAGATCCAGGCTCAGCCCGATACCTCGGACACCTACAGCAAGCCGAGTGCGACGGTTGCCGACAAGGGCGACACTATCGAGATCACCGGCGGAAAGGCGACCGTGATCCTGGACAAGGCGACTGGCAAGATGAGTATCAAGTCAGGCGACCGTGTCGTGGTTTCCGAGTCCGCGTCCCTCGACCTTGATAAGAAGGGTACCGTCCAGACGCTCGCCAAGGAGAAGTCCGAGAACTTCTTTGGCGGCGGCACCCAGAACGGACGCTTCCTGCACACCAACCAGACCATCGCCATCTCCAACACGAACAACTGGACCGATGGCGGCGTTGCCTCGCCCAACCCGTTTTATTGGACGAGTGACGGCTACGGCGTACTCCGAAACACGTTTGCAGAGGGTTCCTACGACTTCGGTTCCACGGACTCATCGACGGTCACGACTTTGCACAGCGAGAATGAGTTTGATGCCTACTACTTCGTGGCGACCAACGAGGGCGCTTCGAACGTGGCAACCGAGATGCTGCAGGACTACTACAAGGTGACCGGTAACCCGGTACTGCTGCCCGAGTACGGGTTCTACCTTGGTCATCTTAATGCCTATAACCGTGATGGCTGGTCAACGACCTCGGGTCAAAAGAAGTGGGAGACCAAGGGCAGCAAGTCCTCGAGCGAGAAGGGCGACGTTAAGTACGAGTCTGGCATGTCGACGGGCTACAAGCTCGACGGCACACTTGCGGCCGAGACGCTCAACGGTGAGGGCCCTACGGTTGATACCGAGAACATGAAAGCGACCGATTTCGACCGCCAGTTCTCTGCTCGTCAGGTTATCGATGACTACGAGGACAACGACATGCCGCTCGGCTGGTTCCTGCCGAACGACGGTTACGGCGCCGGCTATGGCCAGAACGGTTACTACAAGACCGGCGGCGTCAACTCCGACGGAGCGAGCTCGGCCGACCGTCTTAACGCTGTGCGTGCCAATGTCGACAACCTTAAGAAGTTCACCGAGTATGCCAACTCCAAGGGTGTGAGCACGGGCTTGTGGACCCAGTCCAACCTTGAGCCCGACAGCAACCCTGAGACCCCGTGGCATCTGCTTCGCGACTTCGACGCCGAGGTCAAGACGGGAGGCATCACTACCCTTAAGACCGACGTTGCCTGGGTTGGATCTGGCTACTCCTTTGGTCTTAATGGCATCAAGACAGCTTATGACACGGTGACGACCGGCGCTAACAAGCGCCCCAACATCATCACGCTCGATGGTTGGGCCGGCACGCAGCGCTTTGGTGGCATTTGGACCGGCGACCAGTATGGCGGTAACTGGGAGTACATTCGCTTCCATATCCCCACGTATATCGGTCAGAGTCTTTCGGGCAACCCCAACATCGGCTCCGACATGGATGGCATCTTTGGCGGCGACCCCATCATCTCTGCGCGTGACTACCAGTGGAAGACGTTCACGCCCTCTATGCTTGACATGGACGGTTGGGGCACCTACCGTAAATCGCCCATGACGCACGGCGATCCCTACACAGGCATCTCGCGCTTCTACCTCAAGCTCAAGGCGCAGCTCATGCCCTATATCTACACGAGCGCGGCCTCGGCGGCCAACATCGACACGGGTAACGGCGATGCCGGCCTGCCCATGATCCGCGCCATGCTGCTTTCCGACAACTCCGAGTACGCCGCAAGCACTTCGACGCAGTACCAGTATATGTTCGGTGAGAACTTCCTAGTGGCACCGGTGTATCAGGATACCCAGGCAGACGAGAACGGCAACGACATTCGCAATGGGATTTACCTCCCCAACTACGGCACCGACGAGAATCCCACCATCTGGATCGATTACTTCTCGGGTAAGCAGTATCGCGGCGGCCAGGTTCTCAACAACTACGAGGCTCCGCTTTGGAAGCTGCCGCTGTTTGTGAAGGCCAACGCTATCGTGCCGATGTACGCCGAGAACAACAACCCCGAGGCCGTGAGCGACACCAACACCAAGGGTACCGACCGCAGCCAGCGTATCGTCGAGTTCTTCGCCACCGAGGGCGACGGCACCTTTACGCAGTACGAGGACGACGGCTCCTCCATCGAGAACAACACGACTGAGGACGATTCCTACGGCACGATCGACAATATCTCCTACGGTGAGCATGTGAGCACCGTCTACAGCTCCAAGGCCGCAGGCGGCACCGCGACCTTTACCGCCGAGGCCTCGCAGGGCGGCTACAACGGCTACGACTCCAACCGCACCACGACCTTCGTGGCCAATGTGTCCGCCAAGCCCACGAGCGTTGTCGCCAAGAACGGCGGATCCGCACTCAACGTGGTTGAGGTCGACTCGCAGGAGACCTTTGACGCCGCGACCCCCGAGGCCGGCCAGGCGGTCTACTTCTACAGCGAGACCCCCAACCTCAACCACTACGGCAGCGATGCGGACGGCACCGAGGCCGAGCAGGGCGAGAGCTTCAACAACACCAAGATCACCACGAACCCCAAGGTCTACGTCAAGTTCGCGAAGACCGATGTTGCTGCAGCGGCGCAGACGCTTGAGCTGGGCGGTTTCGTGAACGCCGACGCCACGCTCACAGCCGATCGCCTCAACGAGAACCTCTCCGCACCCACGAACCTTGCTGCCCCCGAGGACGCCACGACCCCAACGAGCATCAAGCTCACCTGGGGAAAGGTCGATGGTGCTACCTCCTACGACCTTAAGGTCGACGGCACTGTGTTTGCCGTGGGTGATGCGGCCGAGTTCACGCACACCGACCTCGCCTACAATAGCAAGCACACCTACCAGATTCGTTCGCGCAACGCCGAAGGTTACTCCGCCTGGAGCGATGTGCTCGAGGCGAACTCCGCACTCGATCCGTGGCGGAACGTCCCCGACGCCGAGGAAATCACCTGGGAGGGCTCACTTTACGGCAGCCATAAGGCCGAGCTCGCCTTCGACCATGAGTTCCAGTCGGGCGACGGCGGTTTCCACTCCGGTGGCAACGATCTGGGCAAGGCGCTTACCGTTGACTATGGACGCGCTTACAAGCTCGATAAGCTCGAGTACTATCCGCGCGATGACGCCGGCAACGGCACCGTGACCAAGATGCGTGTTGAGACGAGTCTCGATGGCGTCCACTGGACGAGCCAGGAGGTCGATTGGGCACGTTCCGCTGATTGTAAGACGGTAGCGTTTGACGGCACCGTGGCCGCCCGTTACGTGCGCATGACACCGCTCGCCTCGGTCGGCAATTTCTTCTCCGCGTCCGAGATTGCCATCTACAAGACCGACGGCACGGATGGCTTCGCCGTGGGCTCCAACCTCAACAAGGCCACGATCTCCGACGGAGACTACTCCAACATGAAGAACTATCTGGGCCTCGAGAATCGCGAGCCCGATACCCCGACGTTCGGTTCGCAGATCCGCGACCACTTCGCCGACCTCAACGATAACGGCGTTTACGACGTCTACGATTACTCGTTCACCATGGCGGGTCTTGACGGCGGCACTAAACAAAAGGGCAAGGTCGCAGGTTCGCTCGCGGTGATTCCGAGCAAGACCGAGGTCGAGGCCGGTGATGAGATCACCGTTGATGTCTATGCGGCCGACGCCAAGAACGTCAACGCCCTGGGCGCCCTCGTCAACTTCAAGAGCGACCAGTTCGAGTTTGTGTCCGAGAGCATCGCGCAGGACGGCTCGACTGCCGGCATGGAGAACCTGTCTCGCGAGAAGGTCCAGTTCGTGGACGGAACGCAGACTATCAATCTCGCCTTTGCCAACCGCGGCGATGGCAGGCTCTACAACGGTACTGGCGCGGTGGCGAGTTTCAAGCTCAAGGCCAAGACCGCCGGAAAGGTCGAACTGCCCTCGACATCTTGGCTTATCGGCCCGGCATGCGACGCACTTGAGTTTGCGAGCGACGGCACGGTGACGATGCCGGACGTTCCTCAGCCAACGGTCGCCGAGTACGCCCAGGATGCCTTCAACATCACGATGACCAACGATGAGCTCACGACCGACGACGGGACCAACGTCGAGAAACTTATCCAGCAGAAGAGCTATAACGCGCTGTTCGATAATAACGAGGGCGACAACGGCTTTGAGTTCCTGTGGAACTGGAGTGGCAACTGGGACAGCGAGGGTAAGCTACCGAGTTACGTGAAGCTTCCCACCACGATGACATTCGCATTTAAGACGCCGTCGAAACTCGATAGCGTCGAGGTCGTTAACCGCAACGGCGGCAACGGAACCGTACAGAAGATCAAGGCCGTCGTGACGTTCGAGGATGGCTCGATCCAAGAGTTCGCGGGCGGGGAGTACGATTCCTTCCTGGCTCGCTACGCCTTTGACCTCTCTGCCGAGAACAAGGGCAAGAAGGCGACCAAGGTCGAGGTCACGCCGCTTGAGGCATCGGGTGACCAGATGCTCACACTGCGTGAGGTCAACTTCAACTACACGCAGGGTGTCGAGGCCATCGAGGGTGTCGAGCTAGGCAAGAACCAGACCGAGTTCTTTGAAGGCGACATTACGCCCGTCGACGCCAAGGCTACGCCTGAGAGCGCTGGCTACCCCTATGTGACGGTCGAGAGCTCCGACCCCTCTGTGGTAAGCGTCTCCGCTGTTCAGGCTGGCGATAGCGTGAGCTACTACCTGCGTGCCAACAAGGCCGGCAAGGCAAAGATCACGGTGGCGTCGGTACTCGACCCCTCCAAGACCGCATCCTATGAGGTCGAGGTCAAGGCTGGTGTCGATACCTCTGCGCTCGTGGCAGCGCTTTCCAAGGCCGCGGGCTACAGCGAGTCCGTCTACACCAAGGATTCCTATGCAGCTCTCACCACTGCGGTCGAGGCGGCTCGGAAGCTCCTCGACAGCGGCCAGGGCAGCTATAGCAAGAAGGATGTCGCAGACGCCACTGCCAAGATCGAGAAGGCAATCGACGGCCTCAAGATGCGCCCTGTCGATGAGAAGATCCTCATCAACACGCCCGAGAACCGCAAGAACGTCAAGGTGGCCGACTTCTCGAGTGAGGCCGACTACGAGGGCAGCAACGCCGTCAACGCTCTCGACGGCGACGAGCGGACGCTTTGGCACAGCGACTGGGCCCATGGGACCGGTATGCCCCAGTATCTGAGTGTCGACCTGGGCCGCGACTACGATCTCACCGACGTTACATTCCTGCCGCGCCAGGACGGCGGCACTAACGGCGATATCTTCGAGGCCGAGATACTGGTCTCCGACACTGCCGACGGTTATGAGATGGGCACCGCCGCGTCGATGGGTACGTTCGCCTTCGACAACGACGGCCGCGTGCTCACCGACCGTGGCGACTGGAAGCAGATGAGCTTTGGCGCCGCGCGCGGTCGCTACGTGACCGTCAAGGTGATTCACGCCGGCGGTGGCGACGTTGATGCCTACTGCAGCATGGCGGAGCTCAAGTTCTACGGTACGGCCGTCCCCGATCCGGTGGCGAAGGATGATCTCGCTACCGCGATCGAAAAGGTTGATGCCGAGGTTGCTGCCGGCGACCTCAAGGCCGGTGACTACACCGAGGCCTCCTGGACGGCGCTCGAGAACGCCCTGGCGAGCGCCCGCGCCATCTTGAGCGATGAGGACGCCACGCAGGACGAGGTCGACCAGGCGCTCAGGGCGCTCGAGAGCGCCCGCGGCGCGCTCGAGAAGACCCCGGTGGTCCCGGTCGAGAATCCGACTAAGAAGCAGCTCAAGGCCCTGGTCAAGCAGGCGAAGGAGACTGACACCAGGGGCAAGACGGACGAGTCTGTCAAGGCCCTGACGGATGCCATTACCTACGCCGAGGACATCTTGGGTGATGAGAATGCTTCCGACACCCAGCTCCAGGCGGCCTATGACCAGCTCAAGCTGGCCATTGAGAGCCTCAGGGATGCCGACTCCGGCAACCAGGGCGGCTCGGGCAACCAGGGTTCCGGCAATGGCTCGAACGGCGGCAACCAGGCGGGCAAGCCCGCAGGCGACAAGGCCCAGGGCAGCAAGAAGAACGGTTCGGCGATCCCCAATACCGGCGACCAGACGGCGGCGACCGTCGTGACCGTCGGTGGTCTCGGCGCCATCATCGCCGCGATCGGCGCTTTCTTCCATCGTCGCAGCAAGGCCAAGTAGCCCCAGCAACAGCTAAGCAAGCGTGCCCGCCGTCCCACCCAAGGACGGTGGGCATGCTTTTTGAATGTAGGCGGAAAGCTCCGACCCTTCGGCCTTAATCTCGCAAAGCATTCCGTCTCTCACCGAACACATCGGCATCGGTGGCTATACTTGAATTATTTGCAGTTAAGGGTCGCGGATTCGCTGCGTCACCGCTCTCAACAGGAGGTCTATGTTTATGGCAGATCAGAAGCCGGTTGTCGGGATCATCATGGGTTCCAAGTCCGATCTGGGCGTTATGGAAGGCTGCACCGCCGAGCTCGAGGCACTGGGTGTGCCCTATGAGCTCGTCATTGCGAGCGCGCACCGCACGCCGGCGAAGGTCCACGACTGGGCTTCGACTGCCGCCGATCGCGGTATCAAAGTGATTATCGCCGCCGCCGGCAAGGCCGCTCACTTGGGTGGTGTCGTGGCTGCCTTTACGCCGCTGCCGGTTATCGGCGTGCCTATGAAGACGAGTGACCTGGGCGGTATGGATTCGCTGCTGTCGATGGTGCAGATGCCTTCGGGCGTGCCCGTGGCCTGCGTTGCCATCAACGGTGCCAAGAACGCCGCCATCTATGCCACACAGATTCTGGGTGCTTGCGACCCCGAGTACCGCAAGGTTATCGAGAAGATGAAGCAGGAGATGGCTGACGCCTAAGCGTTCCGCCGTTTCACCGCAGTATAAGGAGAGCCATGTCCGATTATCAGGGAAAACGATTCAAGGCTTCTCAGATTCCCGATCCGTCGAAGCCGGGTGCTGCCCGTGCGGCACAGCAGGGTCGGACATCCTCTCCTCAGCAGCCGCGCGCGCCGCGCCCCGTGACACCGGCGACGCATCGTCGACAGGACGCGCCGGCCGCATATCGTCCTTCGTCTTATAGCTCCGCTAAGAAGCCGCCCCGGTCTTCATCGCATGCCGCGCCGTCGGATCGCACCGAGCCGCCGCGCAAAAAGCGCCACTCCATTATTCCCATTCTGCTCATCATCATCGGTATCGGTCTGATTGTCGCCGCCGCCGCTATTTTTATTAATGCCCAGATTGGCTATAAGCAGGCGAGCGATTCGTATCAGAAAATCGAGAAGCAATATGTAAGCGATAAGGACGCCAGCGGCGTGCCGATTATCGACTTTGATGCGCTTGCTCAGACGAACCCCGAGATTGTGGGTTGGATTTACGTGCCGGGAACCAACATCAACTATCCCGTGGTGCAGACCAACAACAACTCCAAATACCTCAACACGCTGTTCGATGGCACGTCTAACGCCTCGGGTGCCATCTTCTTGGATAGCGATGACACCGCGCCGGGAATGGTCGACCAGCAGACCACGATCTACGGCCACCATATGAACGATGGGTCGATGTTCAACGTGATTTCGGATACGACTGACCAGGCAACGTTCGATAGCATTGAATATGTGTACTACATCACGCGCGATGCGACGTATAAGTTGCGTCCGCTGGCGACCAAGGTGGTCGAGGACACGTATGCCAAGGCGCGCACGACCAATTTTGAGGGCGACGACGGACTCAAGAACTACCTGTCCGAGATGCTCGACGGCGCTTCTGCCGTGGCGAGTGATGCCACCGATCGTGCCGCTTCGGCAACTAAGGTTGTAACGCTTGTGACCTGTCGTTCGCTGTCGCTGAGCAACACACGCGCCGTCATGGTGCTCACGCCGGTCGAGGAATAAGTTGTTCGAGAGTAGCTAAAAAGGCCCCGTCCCAAATTGGCTACTCGACGACGGTAAGGGAGAAATGATGCTCGAGAGTGGCAAATTGATGCCTTCGATTGATGCTTGGCTGCGCGAGGCCAAGGCCGATGCTTCGGCGGCAGGCTGTGGGATGTATCTGACGCATAACGGTGTGGTGCGCGCGACGCCCAAGGCTGAGGTGCGCGGAGTCGAGGCCGATGGCGTGGCGCCTGGGCATAAGGTGGGCGGCATGGTGTTTGGCTTCGATGCTCAGAAGGTGCAGGCTGCTATCGAGGCGACGCGTGCGATGCCGGGTATCGGCTATGTGCGTGTGTGGCTGGCAAGCGGCGAGCTTGCCGTAGGTGACGACATCATGCTCGTGCTCATCGGCGGGGACATTCGCCCGCACGTGGTCGATGCGCTGCAGGCGCTCGTTGGCACCATTAAGAACGAATGCGTGAGTGAGGTCGAGCGCGAGGCGTAGAGGCTTGCGTCGATAGAAGGATCGTTTATAAAAATGCCCACCGGTACGTGTGATACCGGCGGGCATTTTGCGTTTTGGGCGCGGTGGGCGCTACACGCGCGTCGCATCCTTGGGGCTCATGGTCATGCTCTGGAAGCGGTTTTCCATGTACTCGTTATCGAAGTGCTCTCCGTAGAACTGTGCGACGGGAATGTCCGGCTCCGTGTCGTTAACGCGCTGGTACCAGTAGTCGAGCGACTGCAGCGTCATGACGCCGTCGACCAGCATGATAACGGTAAAGATGACGGTGGCCGAGTAGCGGCTCTTCCAGGGGATCTTGTTGATAAGCTTAAGCAGCCTCGGCAGCAGCAGCTTGATCCAGATGAGGCCGCCCAGGCCCCACAGGCAGGCGAAGCCCGTGCAGGTGCGTCCGCCCGTGAGGACCACGAGCGGATCGGGCAAACCGAACAGCGTTATGTGCGAGTAGCTCCACGAGACCACGCCAAACGCGGTCTGCATAAACCAGCCCACGAACACCTCAAAGCTGGCGCCGAGCAGGGCGCTCACCAGGAAAATGATGATGGGGTTCTTTTTGTAGAAGCGGTTAAGCACCATGGTCATGAGCACGGCGCCAAATCCGTAGATGGGGCTGAAGGGGCCAAACAGCATGCCGGCGCGGTTCTGGTAGACGCCCGGGTCGTCGACCGTCATGTGCCAGATGTCCTCGGCGATCAGGCCGAGCACGCAGCAGACAAAGAATACCCAGAACAGGTTGAAGTAGTTGAGTTTGATGTAGCCCTCGCCGGTTTCATCGCGGCCGAGCATGCCCTCGGCGGCGGCGTCGCGGTCGAGCATCTCCTGCAGGCGGCGCTGCAGTTCGCGCTCCTGACGCAGCGTGGGGTCGACGGTTGCCGAAAGTGCAACAAGGATGCCGAGCTGGATCGCGGGACGCAGCAGGAAGGGCCCGATGCCCTGGAGCATCACGTCGACCAAAAGCTCGACGACGGTGAATGCAATAAGGATGTAGGACAGGCGGGCGGCGTTGCGGCGCTGGTTTTTGATAAGGTCCAGGCCAAAGATGATTAGGATGACGGCACTTGCCGCAGAGAGCATGATGCCGGCGACGATAAGGCCGACTGCGACGAGCGTGTTGTCGCCGAGCTTTTCGGTGGCGTTGCCGTTAACAAGTGCCGTGATGACCTGCCACATAAAGGCAGCGACCGACGGGAGCGTGCCCACGCCGGAAAGGATGCACAGGACGGCGTACACCTTAATGATGAGGGGAATCTTCTTGACCTCTGTGGCGCTGGGGACGCTGGGGTCGAGTTCGTTTCGATCCATACAGAACCTTTCTCGCTTTGTTGTAGGTTATAAGGATACGCCGCCGACCTGCCAAAAGACAGGACGAACGTCCCAATTGCAACAATGTAAGCCCTAACGGCGGGCGAGACGCGCCGCAACGGAAGCATGCGGGATCGTCGGTCCCGAGGCGATTGCCCAATAAAATGTTTGGCTGCAAAACGGATTATAAGCTCGGTGGGCTTTTAAAAAGCGCTGCTCATGCGCTGAGGAGCACGTCGCGCCGTGCGTATAATAAGGCGGGTAACGCCAAAAAAACGAGGCTCTGAGGGGATACCATGTCTCAAGAAACCATCCGCGCGGCCGAGCGTGCCGCGGGACAGGTGAACACCATGTCGACGTATGATCCGGACTCCGACCAGCTGCATGAGGAATGTGGCATTTTCGGCGTATGGGCGCCCGATCGCGACGTGGCTCGACTGACGTACTTTGGCCTGCGTGCGCTGCAGCACCGTGGCCAGGAATCGGCTGGAATCGCCGTGGGTGACGGCGGCACGGTTATGGTCCGCAAAGATCTGGGCCTGCTCGACCGCGTGTTCTCCAACGCCGACCTGTCGACGCTCTCCGGCCAGCTGGCCGTGGGTCATGTGCGCTACGGCACTGCCGGCGCCAAGAGCTGGGAAGCCTCTCAGCCGCACCTCTCTACCATCAACAGCGTCATTATCGCGCTCGCGCACAACGGCACCCTCGTCAACACCGACGAGCTGCGCCGTCAGCTGATCGAGCTGGGCGTGCCGTTCCTCTCCAATTCGGATTCCGAGGTCGCGACCAAGCTTATCGGCTACTTTACCCAGCGTACGGGCCACCTGCGCGAGGGTATTCGCAAGACCATGGAGCTCGTGCGCGGCGGCTACGCCATGACGCTCATCAACGAGCAGGCGCTCTACGCATTCCGCGATCCACACGGCATTCGCCCGCTCGTGCTGGGCAAGCTGGTGGACGAGGGTCTGGACCAGGCCGATGCCGCAGCCGTTTCGCAGCTGCCGTCGCAGGACGGCGCCGCGACGGTCGACTCCGCCGTCCGTGTCACGCGCGCCGGCGGCTGGGTCGTTGCTTCCGAGACCTGCGCACTCGACATCGTGGGTGCCGAGTACGTCCGTGACGTCCGTCCCGGCGAGATCTTGCGCATCAGCGCCGAGGGTCTGGTATCCGAGCAGGGCGTGCCTGCAGCCGAAGAGCCCGCCAACTGCATCTTTGAGCAGGTCTACTTTGCCCGCCCCGACTCCATCATGAACGGCAAGAGCGTCTATGCCTGCCGTTACGACATGGGTCGTCAGCTGGCACATGAGGAGCCCGTCGAGGCCGACCTGGTCATCGGCGTGCCCGACTCCGGCCTGCCGCCCGCGGAGGGGTATTCGCACGAGAGCGGTATTCCCTTTGGCGAGGGCCTTATCAAGAACCGCTACGTGGGCCGTACGTTTATCGAGCCTACGCAGGAGTTGCGTGCCATGGGCGTGCGTATGAAACTCAACCCGCTGCGCGACAACATCGAGGGCAAGCGCCTGGTCGTCATCGACGACTCCATCGTGCGCGGCACCACCATGGTGCAGCTCGTCAAGATGCTGCGCAACGCCGGCGCCAAGGAGATTCATATCCGCATCAACTCGCCCGAGGTCATCTGGCCGTGCTTCTACGGTATCGATACCGACGTGCAGTCGCAGCTTATCAGCGCCAACAAGACGGTCGACGAGATTTGCGAGTATATCGGCGCCGATTCGCTGGCCTTCCTTTCGGTCGAGGGCCTGCTTAAGGTCATGCCCAAGGGCGGTTACTGCGATGCGTGCTTTACCGGCCGCTACCCCGTGGCGATTCCCGAGAGCTTTGGCCGCGACAAGTTTATGGAGGGCTTTAAGCCCCGCAACCTGGACAAGCCGCTGCACTTTGACGACGACGCCGTGATCGAGAAATACGACGACCGCAGCTGGGAAGAGGAGCACGGCGAGGCATAAAACCTGCCATATGGGGACAGGTTTATTTTGGTAGGTTTTACCTGCTGTTTTGTTGATTGAATGGTGTGTGCTGTTATGGCATGCGCCGAAATGAACGCAACTATGAGCACCGTTTGGCGCCCGTGCGGCGCCACGGTAGTGGGAGAGGAAGGCTCAGATGAGCGACAGCAAGCATGTGACGTACGAGGACGCCGGCGTCGATACCGCCGAGGGCGGCCGCGCCGTCGACGCGATTAAGCAGATGGTCAAGGACACCAATCGTCCCGAAGTTATCGGCGGCATCGGCGGCTTCGGTGGCCTGTTCTCGGCTGCCGCGCTTAAGGATATGGAAGACCCGATCCTGATCAGCGGTACCGACGGCGTGGGCACCAAGCTCGTGCTCGCCCAGATCATGGACCGTCACGAGACGGTGGGCCAGGACCTGGTCGCTATGTGCGTCAACGATATTCTGGCTTCGGGCGCCGAGCCGCTGTTCTTCCTGGACTACGTTGCCATCGGTCACATCGAGGCCGAGCACATGGCAAAGATCATCAAGGGTGTGGCCGACGGCTGCAAGCTCGCGGGCTGCGCGCTCGTGGGCGGTGAGATGGCCGAGCACCCGGGCGTCATGGCTCCGGCCGACTACGACCTCGCCGGCTTTACCGTGGGCGTCGTTGACCGTCCCAAGATGCTCGATCCCGCAAACGTCCGCCCGGGCGATGTGATCCTGGGCCTGCCTTCCACCGGCGTGCACTCCAACGGCTACTCGCTCGTGCGCAAGGTTATTGGCGTCGACGGCATTAAGCCGGGCACGCCCGAGGCCGCCGCTAAGGCCGAGGAGCTGAGCCGTCCGCTCGAGGAGCTTGGCGGTGCATCGCTGGCAGACGCCCTGCTGGCCCCCACGCGCATCTACGTCAAGCCGATCCTGGAGCTGCTGCGCGGCGGCGCCAACGTGCACGCTATCGCCCACATCACTGGCGGTGGTATTACCGAGAACCTCAACCGTGCACTCGCCGATGACGTCGACGCCGTGGTCACCCGCAACGGTGCCGAGATGGGTTGGGACGTTCCGCCCGTCATCACCTACGTGTCGCGCCAGGCCGAGCTTGCGCCCAACGAGGCATGCAAGACCTTCAACATGGGCGTCGGCCTGTGTCTGATCGTCGCCTCCGAGGACGAGGCCACGGTTACCGAGGCACTGGTCGCGCTGGGCGAGAAGCCGTTCCGCGTGGGCGAGTGCGTCGAGGGTTCCGGTAAGGTCGTGTACTCCGATGAGCGCTAACGAGCAGATGGCTGCTGCCGAGGGCCTGGACTTTGTGCCCTATACCCGTCCGACTGGCACCGATACGGCTGAGCCGCTCAAGATCGGTGTGCTCATCAGCGGTTCGGGTACCAACCTGCAAGCGCTGATCGATCTGATTGCCGCCGGCAAGCTCAACGCTTCTATTGAGCTTGTGGTGTCGAGCCGTCCTTCGGCCAAGGGTCTGCAACGTGCAGAGCGTGCGGGCATCCAGACGCTTACGCTGTCCAAGGATGTATATGCCGACCCCATCGCCGCCGACGAGATCATCGCGCACGAGCTGCTCGAGCGCGGCTGCGAGTATGTGGTCATGGCCGGCTACATGCGCATGGTGCATACACCGCTGCTGGCGGCGTTTCCCAACCGCGTGGTCAACTTGCATCCGGCGCTGCTGCCGAGCTTTACCGGTGCGCATGCGATTGACGATGCCTTTGTGCGCGGCGTCAAGGTAACTGGCGTGACCGTGCATTTTGCCAACGAGGTCTACGACAACGGCCCCATCATCGCCCAGCGTGCGCTGGCTGTTGAGGAGGACTGGGATGTCGACACGCTCGAGGAGCACATCCACGCGATTGAGCACGTGCTGTATCCCGAGGTCGTGCAAATGCTCGCCGACGGCCGCGTCCACGTGCTGGAGAGCGGCAAGGTCGCAATTGATGCGCCCCGCGGCTAGCGGCGCACAGTACAATTTAGTTGAGTGGTCAAGGTGGTCATTGGTGCCAAGGCGCGCGTGGCCACCTTTTGTTTTGGGTAGTCATCGGGGACGTTCTTGAATGACTAGGTGAGAGAGGTGAGCGCATGGCGGATAACGAAGCGCTGTTTACGCCTGAGTTGGTGTTTTTTGATTGGGAGTGTGCGACGCCGGATGAGGTGTTCGCGCGGCTTGAGGGCGAGCTTGCCCCGCGCGGCTACATTGCCGACGGTTGGCTCGATGCCGTTCGCACGCGCGAGGATGCCTATCCCACGGGTCTTGCCATGCCGGCGGCAAACATTGCCATTCCGCATACCGATCCGGGGTTTGTGGCCAAGCCCTATATCGCGGTGGTGAAGCCCGCCGCGCCCGTGACATTTAACGCTATGGCTGGCATGGGCGCTCCGGTGCCGGCGCAGATCGTCATCAATTTGGGTATCGCCGAGCCGGGCGGCCAGGTCGAGGCCCTGCAGGCGCTCATGAACATCTTTATGGACGCCGATGCCGCAGCCGACGTGCTCGGCCAGACCATGTCCCAGGGCATGGTCGACGCCATCCGCCGTCACTTCTAAGGCGGGGCTAAGCCGGCACCTAGGGACGTTCCTTATGTGCCGGCACTTGGGGACTGTCCCTAACTGCCGGCAGAAAAGGAACGTCCCTAACTGCTGGCTGCCAGAGCTGTCCCCTTTGCACCAAAATGGTGCAGATTAACCTGTCCCCAATGCACCAAGCGTGCCGCGGGGGCTGCGTTGTGACACAATGGCGTTTGTTCGATTCGTTATGCGAAAGGCCAACTATGGCAAATAAGAAAAAGAACCCCGCACCCGAGCCGACGCCCGAGCAGCAGGCTCGCGCTGCCTCCAGCTCTCGCAAGAAGCAGCGCAAGACCTATGTGTCCAAGACCGTCAAGATCGTTCTGGTGGTCATCGGCGTGCTGGCAATGCTGCTTTCCGTCTCGGCCATGGCGTGCTCCGGCCTGATGTCGCAGGCAGAGGATACCTCGGGCTACAAGCTTACCGGCGGTGTAGCTGCCACTATCAACGGCACCAACCTCACCGAGGACACCGTGACCAAGCAGATCATGAGCATGCGCACGTCCTACGGCTACACCAAGGACAAGGACTGGGCACAGTATCTGGTCGACAACGACCTCACGCCCAAGAAGTACCGCAAGCAACTCATCGACTCCTACACGCAGCAGATTCTGCTTCAACAGGCACAGAAGGAGAACGGCGTGACGGTGTCGGACGAGGAGGTCGAGAAGGCTTGGAAGGACGCGTGCAAGAGCGCGGGCGGTGCCAAGGCCTTTAAGAAGACCCTTAAGACCTACGGCTACACCGAGGACACCTACAAGGACTCGCTCAAGGAGAGCCTGGCGCAGCAAAAGCTTAAGGATGCTGTGGCGCCCACCAGCAAGCCCAAGGACAGCGAGATCGTCGATTACATCAACGAGAACCTGTCCAACTACAACGATGCCCGTCGCTCGTCGAACATCCTGATCAAGGTTGATTCCGACGCTTCCGACGAGGACAAGGCTGCCGCCAAGGCCAAGGCGCAGGAGTGCCTGGACAAGATCAACTCCGGTGAGCTGAGCTTTGAGGATGCCGTTGAACAGTACTCCGAGGACACCGGTTCCAAGGAGAAGAAGGGCGATGTGGGCTGGGATAAGCTCACCACCTTTGTCGACAGCTACCAGACGGCGCTCGAGGGGCTCAACAAGGGCGACGTGAGCGAAGTCGTCGAGTCGACCTATGGCTACCACATCATCAAGTGCACCGACTACTTCCATGTTGATAGCCAGGTCGATGACATCAAGCAGGTGCCCAAGGACATCAAGAAGTACGTTTCCAACCTGGTGAAGACGCAGGCGGCCAGTACTGCATACAGCGAGTGGCTGGAGCAGTACAAGAAAGACGCCGACATTACCGTCAACCCCATGCCCAAGGATGTGCCCTACAACGTGAGCCTGAAGGGCGTCACCAAGAGCTCGACCGACGATTCGTCGACGACTGAGTAATCATGGGGCGGTGCTCGCGCGAGTGCCGCCCACGCTATTAGAGAGGATTTGCAGATGACCAACGAAGAGCTGCAGAAGGAAATGATCGCGGCCATGAAGGCTAAGGACAAGGTTCGCCTGTCCATCATTCGCCAGGTCAAGGCCGAGGTGAAGAATATCGAGGTTAACGAGCGCCGCGATGTGACCGAGGAAGACGTCAACAGCATGATCAAGCGTCTGATTAAGCAGACGAGCGAGACGCTGGAGATGTCCATCAAGGCCGGCACCGACCAAGAGCGTACCGACAACCTGACCGAGCAGGTCAAGATTCTGGAGAGCCTTCTGCCCGCGCAGGTTTCGGGCGAGGAGCTCGAGGCCCTGATCGAGCAGGTCATCGCCGAGCTGGGCGCCACGTCCAAGAAGCAGATGGGCCAGGTCATGGGGGCGCTCGGCAAAGCCACCGGCGGCAACTTCGACAAGCCTGCCGCGGCCAAGATCGTCGGAGCCAAACTCGCGTAATTTGTTACGCGGTTTTACCAAACCGCGTAACGGCTCGATGCTGCAAACCCGTACACGCGGCAATCTGACGTTCAATTTCAAGGGCGCGACCATAAGGTCTGCGCCCTTTCATTTCACGTCACCTTGCTCGCGTGTACGGGTTTTCGCTGACTTATGCTCAACAAGGGCGGTTGTATTATTTTCGGCACTCATTTAAGTCTGTCCCCAATGAGTAGGGGGAAGATTGCGGGTTCTTTACGGGAATGTAGTGTGGGCTGCGGGAACGTGGTTCTTTCCGTACAATAGTTCAACTCGTGTAAACGCAGGGAAGGGACATTCATGGCAGACATGATCGAGATCAAGCATCTCAACAAGTACTTTGGCGACCTGCATGTGCTCAAAGATATCAACCTCACCGTCAAGCGCGGCGAGAAGCTCGTAATGATCGGGCCTTCCGGCTCGGGCAAGTCGACGCTCATCCGTTGCGTCGACTATCTTGAGGAGCCCACGTCGGGCGAGGTCATCATCGACGGTACGCCGCTCACCAAAAAGAATCACCTGGAGATGGCCCGCAAGTATAGCTCCATGGTGTTTCAGCAGTTCAACCTGTATCCCAACATGACGGTGCTGGGCAACCTGACACTCGCGCCCATCAAGCTGCAAAAGAAGAGCAAGGAGGAGGCGACCGAGATCGCCATCGCCGCACTCAAGCGCGTCGGCATGGCGCATAA
The DNA here is from genome assembly GCA_958451615.1 of uncultured Collinsella sp. Lineage (GTDB taxonomy): Bacteria > Actinomycetota > Coriobacteriia > Coriobacteriales > Coriobacteriaceae > Collinsella. Next base: position 45,591 of record CAUDQR010000011.1, read on the forward strand.
GGCCGGCGAGTATCCGCAGAATCTCTCGGGTGGTCAGCAGCAGCGCATCGCCATCGCCCGTGCCCTGTGTACCAAGCAGCCCATCATCCTGTTTGACGAGCCGACCTCGGCGCTCGACCCCGAGATGGTCCAGGAGGTTCTGGACGTTATGATTGAGCTCGCGCAGGAGGACATCACCATGATCTGCGTGACGCACGAGATGGGCTTTGCGCGCCAGGTGGCCGACCGCGTCATCTTTATGGAGGACGGCCGCATCCTGGAGGAGGGCACGCCCGAGCACTTCTTCGATAACCCCGAGAACCCGCGCTGCCGCGAGTTCCTGTCCAAGATTCTGCACTAGGCGCGGTGATGGACATGACGGATATGACGAGGACGGCCGTGTCGCGCCGTCACTTTTTGCAGCTGGCGGGCGCCGGCATGCTCGTGCTGACGGGGACCGCGCTCACCGGTTGCGGCAACTCCACCAGTGGCGAGGGTTCCGACAAGGGATCCAAGCTTGCGGCCATCAAGTCGCGCGGCCATCTGAATGCCGGCGTCAAGAAAGATGTTCCCGGCTACGGCTATTACGACACCGCCAAGGGTCGCTTTGAGGGCATGGAAGTCGATCTGTGCTACCAGATTGCCGCTGCCGTCTTTGGCGTGAGCTACAAGGAAGCCCGTGCCCAGGAGCTTGTCGAGTTTACCGACGTAACGCCCAAGACACGCGGCCCGCTGATCGATAACGGCCAACTCGACGTGGTCGCGGCGACCTACACCATCACCGACGAGCGCAAGAAGAGCTGGGATTTCTCGACGCCGTACCGCACCGACTACGTGGGACTCATGGTCAAGAAGCGTTCGGGCTTTACCTCGATTGAGGACCTGGACGGCAAGGTCATCGGCGTGAGCCAGGGTGCCACCACACAGGGCCTGATCGAGCAGATGATCAAGGACAACGGCTTTAGCTGCAAGCCCGAGTTTAGGGCCTTTAGCGGCTACCCCATCATCAAGAGCTCGCTCGACGCCGGCAATATCGACGTCTTTGCCATGGACCGCTCCACGCTGGCCGGTTACATGAACGAGACCGTTGAGCTGTTGCAGCCCGAGGTCAAGTTTGGCGAGCAGGGCTACGGCGTGGCGACCAAGAAGGGCTGCGACCTTTCGGCCGTGGTCGATCAGGTGATTTGCGATCGTCTGGCCGACGGCTGGCTCGACCAAGAGGTCAAGACCTGGGGTCTTGTATAGGCGCATCGTCCAAGGAAGGAATCAAATGCTCGAAGGATTATTTGACGCCGACCGCTGGTCGACGACATTTCAAAACATGGGGCCCTTCTGGGAGGGCTTTGGCGTGACGCTGCAGGTGGTCGTTGCTGGTCTGCTGCTGTCGCTGGTGCTGGGCACGCTGCTGGGCGTGTTCTCGACCACCCGTTCGCGTGTACTGCGCGCCATCAGCCGCGTGTACGTTGAGTTTTACCAGAATACCCCGCTACCCGTGCAGGTGCTCTTTATGTATATGGCTGGCCCGCAGTTTTTGCAGGCTATAACCGGCGCCGACCAGCCGGTGCGCATCGCGCCGTTCGTGCTGGGCTTCTTGGGTGTGGGCCTGTATCACGCGGCCTACATCTCGGAGGTCATCCGCACCGGTATCGAGGCGGTTCCGCGCGGTCAGATGGAGGCGGCCCAGAGCCAGGGCTTCACCCGTGCACAGGCATACTGGTACATCGTGCTGCCCCAGACATTCAAGATCATTCTGCCGCCGCTGTGCAACCAGGCACTCAACCTAGTCAAGAACACGTCGGTGCTGGCGCTTGTGGCCGGCGGCGACCTTATGTACCGTTCCGACAACTTTGTGAGTCTGTACGGTTACCTGCAGGGATACATCGTCTGCTGCCTTATGTACTTCATCATCTGCTTTCCGCTCGCCATGCTGGTGCAGTGGCTCGAGCGCCGCTCCAAGGAGCGTCCGCGCGGCGTGAGCCTCGCCGAGCTGGGGCTCGACAACGTAGAGGAGGCCTAGCGCATGGAAATCTTCAACGCGACCAACCTGCTCTACATTTGGGGCGGCTTTGTTAAGACGATCGAGATCTCGGCGCTGTCGATCTTTTTCTCGCTCATCTTTGGCACGGTGCTGGCGCTTGTTAAAAGCTATGCGCCCCGCCCGTTCCGTATTTTGGTGAGCGCCTATATCGAGCTGTTCCGTTGCACGCCGAACCTGCTGTGGATTCTGTTTATCTACTTTACGGTGCAGGGCTTGGACATTGTGATTTCGACCATCGCCTTTACGCTGTTTACCAGCGCTGTTATGGCCGAGATTGTGCGCGGCGGCCTCAACTCGATTCCGCGCGGCCAGTTTGAGGCAGCGCAGAGCCAAGGCTTCGGCTTTTTTGCCACCATGCGCTACATCATTCTGCCGCAGACGTTTAAGACGATCATTCCGGCGCTGTTTAGCCAATGCACGACCGTCATTAAGGACAGCTCGTATCTTTCGGGCATTAACGTGGCCGAGCTCATGTACACGGCAAACGTCGTGATGGCCCACGCGATTGATCTGTCGCAGGTACTTATGCTCTACGGCCTGGTGTTTGCGATGTACTTTATGCTCAACTTTGGTATCTCGTTGTTGGTGAGGGCATATCAGAGGCGAATGGTGGCAGCGTAGCCTGGCTTTCCCTGGTACGCTATCGTAGGAAAAGGCGATAGACAGCCTTTTTCTCATTTGTTAGAAAGGAATCGCGATGAGCGATCTGGAGAACAAGAAGAGTCCTGTGGTCATTACCATCGCGCGCGACTTTGGCGCCGAGGGCCACGAGATTGGTCGCATGCTTGCCGACGAGTTGGGGATTCCGCTGTATGACAACGAGCTGCTGGTACGTGCGTCGCTGCGTGCGGGCGAGTCGCTCGACAAGATGGCTGCCTACGACGAGCGCCTGGCCGTGGAGAACATGGCGTTTCTGCCCGACCGCTACGACGCCCGCTCGTACTCGGACAAGTTGTTCCAAAAGATGAGCCAGGTGATTTTGGATCTGGGCGAGACCGAGAGCTGCATTATCGAAGGCCGCCTGTCCGATTACCTGCTGCGCAACAATCCCAACCACATTGCCGTGTTGGTGACCGCACCCTTTGAGGACCGCGTCGAGATCGTGCGCAAGAAGCGCGGCCTTAACAAAAAGAAGGGCGCCAAGCTGGTCAAGCAGCAGCAGAAGGCGCGCGAGGCGTTCTATAAGCGCTACAGTGCCGGAAAGTGGAAGATGACGAGCGGCAAGGACATCGTCGTCAACCGCGCCAAGCTGGGCCGCGAGGGTTGCAAGGACGTCATCGCCGCAGCCTACCGCTACAAAGTCGCCCAGCTCGAAGGCTAACCGACCAAAACCACCACAAAGGGCAGGCACCTTTGTGGTGGTTTTTGTTTTAGGCGGAGGGGAAGGCCTTGGCGGCAGTGCCTATCCTCGGCTTTTGCAAATCTCGATCTGTAACACCAAGCCAGCGAAAATGGCTCTAACTGTTACAGATTTAGATGAACCGTTCGGCCGTCAGCCCAACGTCTTGATCTGTAACACCAGGCGGCATATTTGGTCTCTAACTGTTACAGATTGAGATGCAGCGTGGGCGGCCGGCACAATATCTCGATCTGTAACAACTACAAGGCTCAACAGGGCCTAACTGTTACAGATTGAGATAAAACGACCAGGCAAGTCCCCAACCACCACAAAGGTGCCTGTCCCCTTTGTGGTGGTTGGGGCGGTCGGCATAGAAAAAGTCCCCGCCGGGCGTGTGCTCGACGGGGACTTTGCCGTTTGATGGCGAGCGCTGTAGGTGATTACTCGCCCAGCAGGCTCTTGGTGATGGAAGCGGCGGCCTTCTTGCCGGCGCCCATCGCCAGAATGACCGTAGCGGCACCGGTGACGATGTCGCCGCCGGCCCAGATGCGGGGATCGGTGGTCTGGCCGGTCTCCTCGTCAGCGACGATGTAGCCCCACTTGTTGAGCTCCATCTTGCCGCCGATCTTGGCAGCGAAGGGGTTGGCGTTGGTGCCGATAGCCGAGATCGCGACGTCGCAGGGGATCTCCTCGATGGCGCCCTCGATGGGCACCGGGCGACGACGGCCGGACTCGTCGGGCTCGCCGAGCTCCATCTTCTGGACCTTGACGGCGCACACGGAGCCGTCCTCGCCAGCGACAAACTCGAGCGGGGAGACGAGCGGCAGAACTTCGACGCCCTCGGCCTTAGCATGGTGCAGCTCGGCGCGACGGCAGGGCATCTCGTCCTCGGTACGACGGTAGGCGATGATGGCGTGCTCGGCGCCCAGGCGCTTGGCGGTACGGACGGCGTCCATAGCCACGTTGCCGCCACCAAAGACGACGACGTTCTTGCCGTGCTTGGTGGGGGTGTCGTACTCGGGGAACTTGTTGGCCTTCATCAGGTTCACGCGGGTGAGGTACTCGTTAGCGAAGAAGACGTTGGGCAGGTTCTCGCCGGGGACGTTGAGGAACTTGGGCAGGCCGGCGCCGGTCGCCACGTAGATGGCGTCGAAGCCCTGCTCGAACAGCTCCTCGGCCGTGGCCATGTTGCCCACGACGGAGTTGTACTCAAACTTGACGCCCATGTCCTCCAGGCCGTCAATCTCGCGCTTGACGACTGCCTTGGGCAGACGGAACTCGGGGATGCCGTAGACCAGCACGCCGCCGCCGGTAAAGAAGGCCTCAAAGACGGTGACGTCAAAGCCGTTGCGGGCGAGCTCGCCGGCGCAGGTGATGCCGGACGGGCCGGAGCCGACGACGGCGACCTTCTTACCGTTCTTGGGAGCCATCTTGGGCGTGGAAGCGAGCTCGGGGCGGTCACCCAGGAAGCGCTCGAGCTGGCCGATGGCCACGGGCTCGGATTTCTTACCACGGATGCACTTGCCCTCGCACTGGTTCTCCTGCGGGCAGACGCGACCGCAGATAGCGGGAAGCATGGAGTCCTCGCGGATGGTATCGAGGGCGCCGCCGAAGTCCTTCTCGCGGATCTGCTCGATAAAGCGGGGAATGTTGATGTTGACGGGGCAGCCCTCGACACAGAACGGCTTCTTGCAGTTGAGGCAGCGCTCGGCCTCGGCCAGCGCCATCTCCTCGGTGAAGCCCTTGTCGACGGGGCGGAAGTCGCAGGCGCGCTCGGCAGCCGGCTCCTCGTTATCGGGGGTGCGGGGCGACTTCATATCGGCAACGAAACGACCGTTAACTAGTGGCATGCGCAGCTCTTTTCCTCATAGGCCTTGAGGGACGCGCCCTCTTCGGAACGATAAGCGGCCTGGCGGGCACGAAGGTCATCCCAGTCGACTAGGGTGGCATCGAAGTCGGGGCCGTCGACGCAAGCGAACTTGGTCACGCCGCCCACCTCGACGCGGCAACAGCCGCACATACCGGTGCCGTCAACCATGATGGGGTTGAGCGACGCGGTGATGGGGGTGTCGTACTTCTGGGCGGTGAGGGTCGAGAACTTCATCATCGGAACGGGGCCGACGCAGAAGACCTGGCTCACGGCCTTGTCCTGCAGCAGGCGCTCCAGCGGAGCGGTGACAACGCCCTGCTCGCCGTGGGAGCCGTCGTCAGTGGTGATGTGGATGTGGTCCTCGTCGAGGAGCTCGCGGAACTGGTCCTCCATGAGCAGGAGGTCCTTGGTGCGGGCGCCCATGATGGCGTGGACCTCGTGACCGGTCTCGACCAGGTGCTTGGCGACCGGGAAGGCAATTGCCAGGCCGACGCCGCCGCCAATGACGGCACAGGGGCCCTCGGCCATCTCGGTGGGAACGCCCAGCGGGCCCACGACGTCGCGCAGCGACTCGCCGGCCTCGTAGGTGGACAGCATCTCGGTGGTCTTGCCGATCACCATGAAGATGAACTCGACCCAGCCCTCGTCACCGTTCCAGCCAGCTAGGGTAAACGGGACGCGCTCGCCCGTCTCGTTGGCGCGAACCATGAGGAACTGTCCAGCGTGCGCATGCTTGGCGATTGCGGGCGCCTCGATGCGGAACTTGAACACCTTCTCCGAGAACTGCGTCTTCTCCAGGATCTTATACATAGAACCCCTCTCTTGTTAGGGCGGCCGAACCGTGCCTCCACGGAAATGGACGGCAGCCCGAATAAAACCGTACGCGCACAGGCGTTGTGCAGACATACGGTGCAAATTATACCCTCATGGACATGTCGCTTACGTGTGTCTTTGGCAGGTGGGAAAAGTGACCTACCAAAAAGGGACAGGTTTATTTTGGCAGGTTTTATCAGGCAAAACGGCAAAGGGGGCCGGCCCCGCGCATCGGTGAGGCCGACCCCCTTTGGAGCGCTGCATATGTATGGCGGCACAGGGCTTATTGCGATGCGGCCGCGGCGGCGTTTTCGCATATAAAACCTGACAAAATAAACCTGTCCCTAAATGGTAGGTTTTAGTGCTTGCCGTTGGCGGAGGCGGAGCCGTTGACGTGGTCGCGGGCGTAGACCACGCCGTGTACGATCGCCAGGCCGGCGGCGTCGGCGGCGCGGGCGCAGGTGTCCTGGAAGTCCTCGGCCTCGCGGGCGCGCAGCTGCTTGAGCACGTAGTCGGCGACAGCCATCTTGCCGGGAGGGTTGCCGATGCCGGTGCGGATGCGGCTGAAGTCGCGACTGCCCATCTTGTCGATGATGGAACGCAGGCCGTTGTGGCCAGCATGGCCGCCGCCCACCTTAACACGTACGTCACCGGCGGGAATGTCGAGCTCGTCGTGGATGACGAGCAGCTCCTCGGCTTTGATCTTGTACTCGCGGCAGAGCTTGGAGATGGGACCGCCCGAGGTATTCATGTACGACTGCGGCTTGACCAGCACAATCTGGCGCTTGCCGCTCTCTTCCTCGGGGTCGTTGATATTGATGAGTGCGACCTCGGCGCCGGCCTGGTTTTTCCAGTACGTGACGCCGGCCTGACGGGCCAGCTCGTCGATTGCCTTAAAGCCGGCGTTGTGGCGGGTCTCGGCATATTCCTCGCCAGGGTTGCCAAGTCCGGCAACCATGCGAATCTTGAGCGGCTGTGCAGCTGCCATGTTCATCCTTTCGTTGATTTGTCGCCTGCTATGGTGAGCGACCCTGTTGCCGCTGTCAAATGGAGGGCGATTGAGGTTGTTTGGGGGGCGTTTGGACGGCCGTCGAAATCCGAGGTGGACAGTTAGTTCAGATACGTATTAGTTCTGAGGACTCGAATTGCTCAATTCAATGCCGATGCGTTGTTTTGGAGCTTTAGTTAGCCCATATGACGCTGTTTTGAAGTCTATCCTGCCTTCAAATAGGGCGAATGGTATAGAGATGGCTGCAAAACAACCTAATTCAATGTGTCCATTTATACGTATTTGAACTAACTGTCCAGCCCTGTTCGATGGCGCACGGGTGATTCGCCGTTTAGACCGGTGCAAGGCCGATTCCGGCCCGCAGAGCGTTGAGCCAAGCGGCCTGACGCTTGCGATAGCCCTTGATGCGATATCGGAATCGGACTCCCGCGAGTCGATGCATCGTTTGGGCGAAGGCTTCGAGTGCAACAAGGTCTTTCATTTGGTCGCGATTGATAACTAGGACGTGGATGCCCATTGCCTTGAGGCCATTATTTCGATTGCCATCGTGGATGCGAGCGTTTTGAAGCTCATGCCCAATTCCGTTGTATTCGTTGTCGACGCCGGCTGCCGGGCAATACAGGTCGCAGATGGCGTAAGGGATGCCGGAGGACATGTTGACCGCAAGAGTGTCGAAGTCGATTCGATAGTTGAGTAGCAAGCCTCCCATGGGTAGACTGCAACACCCGAAACCGCCAAAGCGCATGGGTGCCCCGAGAACAGCAAACATTAGGGATTCGGCTGGGGATGCGGATCCAGCCCGGGCGAGTTTGACTGCCGTGCGAAACGAGGCGTATGAGCTACTTTTGGCGAAGCGTGCGACCGCCTCGAGCTCTTCGATGGTCGTGGCGGGCTCGCATTTGTAGTGCGCCTGTTCATAGCGGGTTTCGTTCTGCTGTTCGGCTGCCGACTGGCCGCCCAGGCAATCAAGATCACCCGTCACTGCGCAGCCATCGCCCTTGGGCCAGATGTCGTCATGGGCAATGGGGTATGTTGCCCCGGGAGGAAGGGAATAGGTTCCGAGCAGTTCCATGAGAAGCATCAAGGTTTTGGCGACTGATTCATTTTTGGAACAAAGCATGGCTGTCACGGCAGGAGACGTTGCGTAGATGTCGGCCTCGACGTGCATAATTGCACCTTCAGGAAGCGGAGCGGAGAGAATATGCTGAAGAAGTCGCTTATCGGGGCGTCTGTTGTCTTCGTCTGAAACGAGAAGATCGAGCAGTTCGGAATCATCTTCATTCCAGGCGTCGAGTATCGAAAGTGCGCCAAAGTCTATCGCGTCATTATTGGGAATGCAGCTAGCCAAGGCCGGTGCTTGCTGTTCACTATCAACGGAGTCCCAGGGTAGGACAGAGTACGCCCGTCGTGCGCGACGAATTGCGCGGAGGGCGGAGAAATGTGAAATCACGGTCGTCATAGCTATAACGTACTAAGTTGGCAGCAGAATGCGACCGCCGTACCGTTCTTTTCGCCCAGCGGGGCGCTGCGCGCCACGAACGGCTGGGTGTTATGAGATCGATGGAATCGGTTGAGGGGATTGCAGGAAATTGAGCTCTGCTGCGAAGGTTGACGATAGCTACTGGACAGTTAGTTCAGATACGTATAAGGCGGCGGGCGTTCGAGGCGTTTCTAAGGGCCTTTGAGGGCGATTTGAGGGTAAATATGCGGCGGTCGTGCTCGAAAACGATGAGCTTTGGGCGGCATGGCATCCGCTGGGGAGCTCAGAAGGCTCCGAACGGCCCTTTGGAGCTTTAAAAAAATACGTATCTGAACTAACTGTCCATGGAAGGTTGGCGAGGGATAGAAAAAGGGTCGGAAGCAAGCTTCCGACCCTTTAAAAGCATCAAAGATGATGCGATGCGCGTTGGATTACAGCGCGAAGTCGCCGCCGACGAGCGTGGAGACGGGCTCCTCGTGGTAAACGGCGGAGATGGCCTGAGCGAACTCCTCGGCGACCGAGATGGTCTTGATCTTGCCGCCGACCTCGACGGGAATGGCGTCGGTGACGACGCACTCGACGATCGGGGCGTCGTTCAGGCGCTCGATGGCCGGACCGGAGAAGATGCCGTGGGTGGCGCACACGTAGATGTCGCCAGCGCCCATAGCCTTGAGCTCCTTGACGTTGGCGCACAGGGTGCCAGCGGTGTCGATCATGTCGTCGTTGATGATGCAGGTCTTGCCCTTGATGTCACCGATGATGCCCATGACCTCGGCGGCGTTGTGGCGCGGACGGCCCTTGTGGGCGATGGCCAGGTCGCAGCCGAGCATGTCGGAGAGCTTCTTGGCGGCCTTGGCACGACCCACGTCGGGGGAGACGACAACCAGGTTGTCGGTGTCGAAGTGCATGTCGTTGTAGTACTGGCCAAACAGCGGCAGTGCGGACAGGTGGTTAACCGGGATATCGAAGAAGCCCTGGATCTGGCCCTGGTGCAGGTCGAGGGTGATGATGCGGTTGACGCCGGCGCGCTCGAGCAGGTTGGCGACGAGGCGGGCGGTGATGGGCTCGCGCGGGCCGGCCTTGCGGTCCTGGCGGGCATAGCCGTAGTGGGTGATAACGGCGGTGATGGAGCGGGCGGATGCACGCTTGGCAGCGTCGGTGGCGATGAGCAGCTCCATGAGCATGTCGTTGACGTTGCCGCCGGCCACGGACTGAATCAGGAAGACGTCGGCGCCGCGGACAGTCTCGTCGTAGCGGGCGTAAATCTCACCATTGGCGAACTGCTTTAGCGTAAGGCCCGAAAGCTCGACCCCAAGGTACTCAGCGATCTTCTGAGCGAGGGGACGGTTGGAGGAACCGGAATACACGCGGATGGACTTGCGCATATTCTCCGACTTCTCGGGATCATTAATCGGCATTACCCTTCTCCTTTATACATCGAATGCCATATAGATGCCTTGTTGCATTGTAACCGCGCGACGGGGTCAATCGAGTCTTGATAACGTCTTTACCGTCAACGGACACGAACCGACCACTCTCCGGCCGCGCAGGTCAGCATAGAAAAAGGAGCTGTCCCCATGGAACAGCTCCTTTTGTGCTTGGTAAAACGTTATACCTCGTCGTCCTCGTGCAGGCGGCGGCGGTAATCGGCGGCCCAGCTCTCAATATTTACCTGACGGGCGCGGCCCAGACCGAGTGCGTCGGCCGGGACCGGCTCGGTGATGACGGAGCCGGCGGCCACGAGTGCACCGTCGCCGATCTGGGCGGGTGCGACCATCATGGTGTCGGAACCGATGAAGGCATCCTTGCCGATGACGGTCTTGTGCTTGTGGACGCCGTCGTAGTTGCAGGTGATGGAGCCCGCGCCCACGTTGACGCCGGAGCCCATGGTGGTGTCGCCGATGTAGGACAGGTGCGGCACCTTGGAACCCTCGCCGATCGTGGACTTCTTGATCTCCACGTGCGTGCCGGCCTTGGATCCGTCGAGCATGTGGGTGCCCGGGCGCAGGTAGGCGCGCGGGCCGCAGTCGACGCCATTCTCGATGACGGCCTCGATGGCGATGGTCTCATCGATGGTGCAGCCGCTGCCGACGGTGGTGTCGGTGAGGCGGCTGTTGGGGCCGAGCTGGCACTCCTCGCCCACGGTGACGTGGCCGATCAGGTGCGTCTGCGGCCACACGACGGTGTCGCGGCCGATGGTGGCGTCGGGGCCGATCCAAGCCTGCGTGGGGTCGATGAACGTGACGCCCTCGGCCATCCAGTGCTCGTTGATGCGGTCGCGCGCGATGGCGGTAAGCTGCGCGAGCTGGATGCGGCTGTTGACGCCCAGGCCGTCGCGGTAGTCGTCGCAGTGGAAGATGGAGACTGCCTGGCCGTGACCCTTGAGGATTTCGAGCATGTCGGGCAGGTAGTACTCGGACTGCGCGTTGTCGTTGCCGATCTCGTTAATGTGGGCGGCGAGCTGCGCGCCGTCGAAGGCGTAGCAGCCGGCGTTGCACTCGAGTAGCTCGGCGGCCTGCTCGGGCGTGCAGTCCTTCTGCTCGATGATGCGCTCGATCTGACCATCGGCGCCCAGCTTGATGCGGCCGTAGCCAAAAGGATCGGGCGGGGTCATGGTCATGACGGTGCAGGCGAGCTCGCCGGTGGCGACGGTCTGTGCGAACTTGGCGACGGTGTCGGCGGTGATGAGCGGCAGGTCGCCGTTGAGCACGACGACGGGGCCTTGCGTGATGCCGCAGGCCTCGAGCGCGACCTTTACGGCGTGGCCGGTGCCCAGGCGCTCGGTCTGCTCGACGCACTCGACCTTGGTGGCGCTGTTGGCGTAGGCGCCGTCGATGAGGGCGCGCATCTCGTCGGCGTGGCTGCCGATGACGACAACGACGCGGCTGCAGCCGGCCTTGATGGTAGCGTCGACGATCCACTGGACCATGGGCTTACCCAGGATCTTGTGCGAAACCTTGCAGTGGTTCGACTTCATGCGGGTGCCCTCGCCGGCAGCGAGGATAATTGCGGTTGCGTCCATGTGATCTCCTGTTACGTTATAGAGACGTGTGTTTGGAAACGATACACGGCGCAATATGATACCGCAGGCATATGACGAGCGCGTAACGATTGGTTTGCGGCGGTTGAGGCTTGCGCCGCCGGCGTGGCGTTTGCACTGCGTGCGTGCGGCGTTGGCGGTGCTGCGGAGCTGTTGTTTGAGCGAGGGAACGGGGGTGCCCGTGGATAACATACGAGAGGAGTTTGGCGGCGGGCCCGTCGCGGCATTCTCGATGTCGCATCCGGCTGTGCCGGCACTCTATATAGTGCTGACGCTGGGGCTCACTATGTTCTCGATGCAGCCGGTACTGATCGCGCTGTCGCTCGCAGGCGGGCTGGCGTATGGATTTGCGACGCGTGGGGCTGCCCGCACGCTGGGCGCGCTCCGCTGGCAGCTGCCGGTGATTTTGATCGTCGCGCTGCTCAATCCGCTGTTTAGCGCCTCGGGTTCGACGGAGCTGTTCCGTATTGGCATGCGCGCGGTGTATCTGGAGAGCATGGTATACGGCCTGTGCATGGGCGGGCTGTTTGTGGCGAGCGTGTTGTGGTTTGAGGCGGCGGCATCGATGCTCGAATACGACAAGGTACTCGCGCTGCTGGGCAATGCCGCGCCGGTGATTGCGCTCATGATCTCGATGTGCATGAGGCTTATCCCGCAGTTTTTGCGCCGCGGTCGTACGGTGCTGGCGGTGCAGGATGCGATTGATGTGCCGGGCAGCGCGCCGGCCGACCCCGTGCGTTCGCGTTTGCGGGCATCGAGTGTGTTGATGGGCTGGGGCATGGAAGATTCGCTGGAGCGCGCGGACGCGATGCGCTCGCGCGGGTGGGGTGCCGCGACGCGTCGTACGACGTATGCGCGGTATCGACTGGGGCGCAGCGACGTTGCCGCGCTGGCTGGGCTTGCGGTGTTTGGTGCCGCCGCGGTGGCGGTGGCATGGACCGCGACAACGCAGTATTCGTTTTATCCGCAGCTCTCGGTGCCGGCGCCGTGGCGGGGCTATGTCGTGTACGCTGCCTGGATGATGCTGCCTTGCGCGTCGCACGCGATTGATGAGAAGAGGTTTGGCTGATGGCTCGGTTGGATAGGGGCCCGGTGTCGGGCGCGGCGTGCGGCCCGGATATTCCGGCGATTGAGGTGCAGGGCCTTAGTTTTGCCTATCCCGGGGCCGAGGCACCGGTGCTCGAGGGGCTTGATTGGCGTGTTCCCCAAGGTGCATTTGCGCTGCTTGTTGGCGGTACCGGTTCGGGCAAGTCGACGCTGCTGTCGCTGCTCAAGCCCGAGATCGCGCCGGCGGGCGAGCGCACTGGTGATGCGCGCGTGCTGGGCGAGAACGTTGCCGACATGGACGTGCGGGCATCGGCGGAGCGCGTGGGCTATGTGTTCCAGGATCCCGAGAACCAGATCGTGTGCGAAACCGTGTGGCACGAGATGGCGTTTGGCCTGGAAAACTTGGGGCTAGCACGTGATGAGATGCGCCGTCGCGTAGCTGAGACCAGCTATTTCTTTGGTCTGGAGGACTGGCTTCATCGCGATACCGATACGCTTTCGGGCGGCCGCAAGCAGCTGCTGTCGCTTGCCGCCGTCCTGGCGCTGCGTCCGCGTGTGCTGCTACTCGACGAGCCCACGTCTCAGCTCGATCCCGTTGCCGAGAAGAATTTTCTGCACGCGCTGTTTCGCGTGAACCGTGAGTTGGGCTGCACGGTTGTTGTGGCTACGCATCAACCGCGTCCAATGCTCGAGTATGCGACGTGTGCGTACCGGATTGAGGACGGTCGCGTGCGCGAGGTGGCGGATATGGCTTCTTTGGGACGCCGAGAATCGTTGTTTTCCGACGACATGTTGGGGTGGGGTGCCGTCCGATGTGCAAAAAACGGAGTATTCAGCAGGCGTGAGGACAATTTGGGCTCTCTGGAGCCGCCCGGGGACGTATCGAGCGCGAAAAAAAGTTCGGAATTGGACAAATCGTCCGAATTTGTGGCGCAAACGTCGCTCGAGAACGGCTCGGAAGCCTTCCCGCGCACGGATGGGAGCAGAATACTCCAAAAAATGCACGGCGGGTCGGCTACCACCCTGGCAGGGAGCTGGTTTCGCTACGATCGCGCGGGCGGTTGGGTGCTGCGCGGGCTCGACGTGGCGTTTTCGGCCGGTGCGGTGCATGCGGTCGTGGGCGGCAACGGATGCGGTAAGTCGACGATGCTCTCGGTGCTGGCGAAGACCGCCAAGCTGCAGCGCGGCCGCATGGTGCGCGGAGCGGCCTCGGCGGCGCTGCTGCCTCAGAACCCCAAAGCATTGCTGGTTGCCGAGACGGTTCACGATGAGCTGATGGAATGGGCCTCGACCTGCGGATATGACGAGAACTTGGCGCGGGAGCGTGCGGCGAGCTTGGGGCTGTCGGGTCTGGATGGGCGCCACCCCTACGATCTTTCGGGCGGACAGCGCCAACTGCTTGCGTTGGCAAAGCTACTGCTAATCGGCCCCGAACTGCTATTGCTCGATGAGCCCACCAAGGGTCTGGACCTGGCCAGCCGCCGCATTATCGCCCGCGCCCTGCGCGACCATGCGCGGGCTGGCGGCACCGTCATCATGGCAACGCACGACCTGGATTTTGCCGAGCAGGTAGCCGACGACATCGCCATGATGTTTGATGGCGAGATCGCCTGCATGGAGCCGCCGACCGACTTCTTTGCCGACAACGTGTTTTATAGGGCGTGATGGGATGGCGGATTATCGCATCGTGCGCCTACTCGCAAAACTGGAGATACCGCTGCTGCTGGCGGTGCCAGCCGTGATGGCTGCGGCGTTGCTGGCGGGCGTTGAACAGGCGGCACTTGCCATGCTTGTCGTGGTGGCGCTGGTGCTCGCGCTGTTCTTTGCGGGCTACGAGGCGTCGCGCCCGGGCTTACGCCAGATTATGCCAACGCTGGTTCTGGCGGCGTTGGCTGCGGCGGGGCGCATTCTGTTTGGCCCCATTCCCGACTTTAAACCGGTGAGTGCCATCGCCATTATTGCGGGGGCGACGCTTGGTCGCCGCAATGGTTTTATGGTTGGCGCGTTGGCGGCGCTGACCAGCAATTTCTTTTTTGGACAGGGCATGTGGACGCCGTGGCAGATGTATGCCTGGGGCCTGGTTGGCTATGTTGGCGGCGCGCTGGCGCATGCGGGTGCGTTCGACCGCGCCGACGGCACCGTGCGTATGCCGGCGCTGCTGACCTACGGCTTTGCTTCGGGTTTGCTGTACGGCGTTGTGATCAACGCCTACGACATTATCGGTTTTGTTCAACCGCTCACGTGGGCGGGTGCCATGGCGCGTCTTGCCACCGCCGTACCGTTCGATATCACGCACGGCCTTGCGACCTGCGTGTTTTTGGTCGCCCTGTACAAGCCTTGGTGTCGCCGCATCAACCGAGTCGTCGTGAAGTACGGACTGTAGGGCTGGTTGCGCCGGGGCGGGAATCAATACTGCCGAAGTGCCATTTTAAAACTATGCCGGTTTACGGGGCCAGATTGGCACAAGCAGACCATGCCGGCTATTTTTGAAATAGAGCAAGCCGTTTACCTGCGGTTTTATTATTTCGGAATTGCGTATGGTTGGGGGTTCGCGATTTAGCCCCGTAAACTGGCATAGTTTTGGAATGGCCGGCTGATATGACGGGCGTCGTGACCCTCAAGAGCCAAATTGATCCGTTTTCTTCCGTCTCCAGACGTCCCCGGGGAATCAGCTGAACTCGCCCACCACGAAATCAGCCTATCTACTACGTTTGACCCGACACCCCCAAACACAACCGCGTTTTATGAAAAACCGCAGGCTTTCTACCTGCGGTTTTCTTTTTGCGTTGTTCGCTGTGGTTGAGGGTGGTGGCTTAAACGTAGTAGATGGGCGTGTTTCGTGGCGGATGGGTCACGTGGATACCACCACGAGGCCCAAAATGATTCGTTTTCCTCCGTCCCCAGGGGATCAGCTGGGGCTAGAGCTCTAGCGTGAGGGTGACGGGGCAGTGGTCGCTGCCGAAGATGTCGCCGCGGATGCCGGTGTCGCGTACGTTGTCGGCGATTGCGTCGCTTACCAGGAAGTAGTCGATGCGCCAGCCGGCGTTGTTCTTACGGGCATTAAAGCGATAGCTCCACCAGCTGTAGACGCCCTCGACGTCGGGGTTTGCCGCGCGCCAGGTATCGGTAAAGCCGGCGTTGAGCAGCTCGGTAAACTTGCCGCGCTCCTCGTCCGAAAAGCCGGCGTTGCCGCGGTTGGACTTGGGGTTCTTAAGGTCGATCTCCTCGTGCGCCACGTTAAAGTCGCCGCAGGTCACGACGGGTTTGCCGGTCTCGCGCTCGAGCGCGTTCAAAAAGCCGCGGTAAGCATCGTCCCAGGCCATGCGCACGTCGATGCGGGCGAGTTCGTTTTGCGCGTTGGGAGTGTAGACATCCACAAACCAGAACTTGTCGAACTCCAGCGCGCAGACGCGGCCCTCGGTTGCGGCTTGGGCGACGAGTACGGCCGCCTCGTTCTCGCCGGCGTAGGGTAGCAGTGCGTCGGCGTGCAGCACGCGCAGCGGTTCCTGGCGGCTAAAGACCGCAGTGCCCGAATAGCCTTTACGCTCGGCGTAGCTCCAGGTTTGGTGATAGCCGGGCAGGTCAATATCGACCTGGCCTTCTTGCAACTTGGTCTCTTGCAGCGCCAGGATATCGACGTCGAGTTCTTGCGCGATCTGGATAAAGCTCGGGTCCTTTTTGAGCACGGCGCGCAGGCCGTTGACGTTCCACGAGGCGAAAGTGTAAGTCTGAGGCATGGTGTCCTTTCGACGGGGTTGGCAGGCTTAAGATTAGCGCAACAGGGGCGGGGTGGGCTCCGCGCATGCTGACTTAAAGGTCGCATGCTGGGACATCGCCCGACGCCGCCCGATCAACAAGGACGGAGGGCTCATATGACGCAGGCAATATCGGACCCCAGGCAGGCGTCCGCCGCGCTGGCGGATCTGTTTGACACCCACAAGCGCGTGGTCTTCTTTGGCGGCGCTGGTGTTTCCACGGCAAGTGGCATCCCCGATTTCCGCAGCGTGGACGGCCTGTATCACCAGCAGTTTGCCTACCCGCCCGAGACTATGCTCTCGCATAGCTTTTATGAGACACATCCGGCCGAGTTCTTCGACTTTTACCGCACCAAGATGATCGCGCTTAACGCTAAGCCCAACCGCTGTCACACCAAGCTGGCCGAGCTGGAGCGCGCCGGCAAGCTTGATGCCGTGGTGACGCAAAACATCGACGGCTTGCATCAGATGGCGGGCTCGCAGCGCGTGTTCGAGCTGCACGGATCGGTCCATCGCAACATTTGCCAGTCGTGCGGCGCGGTCTATAGCGCCGAGTGGATTTGCTCGCGCGAGCACGAGGACGCCGCGGGCGTGCCCGTGTGCCCCGCGTGCGGTGGTCGCATCAAGCCCGATGTGGTGCTCTACGAAGAGCCGCTCGACGAGCATGTGTTGACCGGTGCCGTTGCCGCCATTGCCGCGGCCGATGCCCTCATTGTGGGTGGGACCTCGCTCGTGGTGTATCCGGCGGCGGGCCTTACGCGTTACTTTACTGGCGATACGCTGGCCATTTGCAATTTGGCGCCTACCGATCAGGATGCAAATGCCGACCTGCTGATTTCTTGCGACATCGCGGCCGCGTTTGCGTTCTAGCCCGTGTGCGCGGATACAATAGAAAGACTGAGTGCAAAGCGACCCCGCCGCCAGCTCCCCAAGCTCGGCGGCGTGGGCATTTTAGGAGGATGTTCATGGCGAACGACAGCAAGACGTGGCGGTGCGGAAAGTACGAGCTTAGCTTTGACCGTCCGCGCATCATGGGCGTCCTCAACGTGACGCCCGATTCGTCTAGCGACGGCGGGGAGCACTTCGACCCGGACGCCGCGATCGAGTATGGCTTGGCGATGCTCGACGCCGGCGCCGACATCATCGACGTGGGCGGTGAGTCCACGCGTCCCGGCTTTACCCCGGTCAATCCCGATGAGGAAGCGCGCCGCGTGCTGCCCGTGGTGCGCGCGCTGGCCAAGGAGGGCGCCATCGTCTCGATCGACACGCGTCATGTGGCGGTTGCCAAGGCGGCCGTGCGCTGCGGCGCCTCGATCGTCAACGACGTGACCGGCTTCACCGACCCCAAGATGGTCGAGTTTGTTAAGACGAGCACCTGCGGCGTCATCGTGGTGCATGCCGGCGAGGTCGCCGCGCCCACCCGCACGCACGCAACGGTGCAGCTCGATACCTCGGCAGCGGCGTTTGTTGCCGAGAAGGCACGCGAGGCGGCTGCCGAGGCCGCGCGTGAGGCCGAGAAGCCGGCTCGCCGCCTTCGCGGCAAGTTGCTGGGCGAGCCTAAGCCGGAGGCCAAGCTGCCGGGTGGCGTGGTGCAGCCCTCGCTGCCGTTTGGCGATCCGGAGCCTGCGCCGGAGCCTGCAAGCGAGCAGGAGACACCCGCCGCCGAGCAGGCTGCTGCCGCCGAGACCGTCGCGCCCGCGCCCGAGGCCGCGCCCGCAGCCACCGAGGCCGCATCGGAGTCCAATGACCGCCTGGCCGCACTGATGCGCCGCAGCGCCCGCCGCGAGGAAGCCTACGTGCCCACCTCGCAGCTCCGCCGCTTCACCCTGCCCGATTCGGCGCCCATCATGCGTTGCGTCATGGGCTTTCTGTCCGACCAAGCCCGCACGCTCATCCATGCCGGTGTGTCGCGCGACCGCATCTGCATCGATCCCGGCCCGGGCTTTGGCAAGACGGCCAACGAGGATATCGTCATCCAACGCGAGACCGCCAAGATGGCATCGCTGGGCTATCCGCTCATGTGTGCCGTGTCACGCAAGCGTTTTGTGGGCGCCGTCTCGGGCGTGACCGAGGCCGCCGCGCGCGATGCCGCTACGTTTGGCGTGTGCCTGGGCGCCATCCAGGCCGGTGCCAACATCGTGCGCGTGCACGACGCCGCGGGTTTTGCGCAGTTCCTGAACGGCTACTGGGCGGTTGCCAAGCCACAGCCGCGCCGCGCGTTTGTGGCCGTGGGCTCCAACCTGGGGCATCGCTGCGACAACATCCGCGCCGCACGCGAGATGATCGCCGAGATTCCACTCACCTGCGTGTCTAACTCCTCCAAGATTTACGAGAGCGAGCCGGCCTACGAGACGCGCCAGGACGCGTTTGCCAACGCTGTCATCGAGATCAAGACCGAGCTGGCGCCGTTGGTGCTGCTCGACGAGCTCATGAAGATCGAGGCCGAGCTGGGGCGCGACCGCTCCAAAAAGGCCAAGGCCAACGGTCCGCGCACCATCGACCTGGACCTGCTGTGGATGGACGGCGAGACCCACGGCGGCAAAAAGCTGCGCCTGCCGCATCCGCTGATCGGCGAGCGCGATTTTGTGCTGGTGCCGCTCGAGGACCTGATGCACGACCCGGCGCGGTTCTTCCGCTACAACGGCGTCGAGGTCAAGGAGCCCGAGGACCGCGTGGGTCATATCGTGGGCGAATTGGGGCGTATGTAGATGATTGAGATGAATGCTGTTGCCGCCGGCACCGAGCTTGACGCCGCGCGCGACGCGGGTCGCGAGGGTGTGTCCGCGGGCTGGTGCGCTTGGAGCGCGGGCGAGGCGTCGTTGACGTTTTCGCTGGTCGTGCGCCCGGATGTGAATATGCATGCCTTCCACGGCTTGCCGTTTGTGGCCGCGATGGGCATGATGGACGCGCTTGTGGGCACGGCGTCGACGCCGGGCCTGGGCCTTGCCGGCAAGGTAGGCATTGAGTGGCCGAGCAATATCGTGTGCGGCGCGCCCGCGTTTGAGACGTCGTTCGCGCGCGTCGCCGTCAACGGCGGTGCCGGTGCCGCGGGCATGTTTGCCGCGGTGACGGTTGATATTGAACGTGCGGCGCTGGGCGAGCTTGGCGTGGATATGGCCGACGAGGTGCTGGTCGAGGCATTGGCCACCGCCGTGCTGACCCGCGTGGACACCTGGGCGGTTGCCGCCAACACACCACAGGGCGCTGCCGGCCCGCTGGCTCCGGTGCTGGGTGAGTACTTCGATATGGTGCCGCTGCTGGGTCGTCAGGTTGCGGCGGTGTCGCCCAACGGTTTGCCGCTTGCGGTCGGTGTGTTTGCGGGCCTGGACATCTGGGGCCGCGCGACCATCAAGACCGATGCCGGCGAGCAGGAGTTTCCGCCCGAGGCCGTACGGATTCGCGGGCTGTAACGCGGGGCGTTCGCGCCCAAAGATAGACATGACAACAAGACCCTCCTCGGCCTGTGCCGGGGAGGGTTTCGCCTATCTGGGGAATGGGTTGCCAGCGCCCTATTCCTCAAAACTGAAAAATTTTCGTTTTTGAGGAATAGGATTAAGGCGGCTCGGTCTTTCGCGAGGTATATTCGCTATAGAGCCTATTCCTCAAAACTGAAAATTTTTCAGTTTTGAGGAATAGCGATAAAAGACCGCGAGGAGGCCCCGATGAAACTCATCAATAGAACGTCATATATGGACACGTTGACGAGTCTTATTGGCGTGCCGGACATCAAGGTCATCACGGGCATCCGTCGTAGCGGTAAATCAAAATTGCTCGAGGCCCTCCGCGATTACGTGGAGGCACATCTGTCCAATTCGAATGTCATCCATATCAACTACAACCTCGATGAGTTCGAGAACCTGCTCGAGTATCACGCGCTGCTCGCCTATGTAAAAGAGCATCGAGTGTCCGGCAAACAAAACTTTCTGCTTATCGATGAAGTTCAGATGTGCGACGGTTTTGAGCGTGCGATCAATAGCCTTCACGCATCCGAGCAGTACGACATATTCATTACCGGATCGAATGCCTTTTTGCTGTCGAGCGATCTGTCGACGCTCTTTACGGGGCGTACGTTCGAGATCGAGGTTTTCCCATTCTCGTTTGAGGAGTATCGTCTCTATGGCGACGAGGGCGAGGTCGACCGCGACTTCGATGAGTACGCGAGAACCGGCGGTATGTCCGGCTCTTACCCTTATCCACTGCAGGAGCAGCGCTATCAATATCTCTCCAACGTCTTCAAGACGCTCATTGTGAGAGATATCGTGCAGCGGCATAACGTGAGAAACGAATCGGCGCTGCTGCGCATTGCCGATTACATGATGGACAACGTTTCCAACATTACGTCGGCACGCAACATTACTGATGCATTAAATGCGGATGGGTTAAAGATTACGAACAAGACGGTCGGCACGTACATGGGGTACCTGTGCGATGCGTTTGCCTTCTATAAAGTTCGTCGGTACGACATTCGCGGCAAAAAATACCTTAAGAGCGGCGAGAAGTACTATCTGGCGGACCATGCGTTTAAATATGCGCTTCTTGGTACACGTGATATGGATTGGGGACGCGTATACGAGAACATGGTGGCAATCGAGCTGCTGCGTCGCGGATACGAGGTATACGTCGGCGTGCTCTATAAAAAGGAAATAGACTTTGTAGCAATCAAGCGGAGCGAGAAACTCTACATTCAGGTGAGCGACGACATCAGCTCGGATAAGACATTTGAACGCGAGATTTCGCCACTACTGAGCATTGGCGATGCGTATCCCAAGATGATTCTCGCCCGCACGCATCACGAGGCCACGGATCGCGACGGAGTGCAGATCGTGGACCTGGCGAGGTGGTTGTGCGGCGAGGCGTAGCAGAAAGCCTATTCCTCAAAACTGAAAAAATTTCGTTTTTGAGGAATAGGACCGATGCATTGCTTAGTCCGCCGCTCGCGCCCGTGCTCGACTTAAGCCCCTGCCTTACCCCAGCTCCTGCATGCGGCGGTAGATTTCGCAGATGCCCTTGATGGTGAGCTGTCCGTCGACCACGTCGAAGGCATCGGTCGAATCGGCGACGATGCCGGCGAGACCGCCCGTGGCGATAACGGTGGCATCCTCGCGGCCCAGCTCGCGCTTCATGCGCTCGACCAGGCCCTCGGCCATGGCAGCAGCGCCCACCACGGCGCCGACCTTGATGCACTCCTCGGTATCGCGGCCGATGGCATGCTCGGGCGCCTCGAGCGGCACGCTGGCGAGCTTGGCGGCACGGGCGGCAAGCGCGTCCATGGAGATGCGGATGCCCGGCGCGATCGCTCCGCCAATGTAATAACCGTCCTCATCGATGACGTCGATATTGGTCGCGGTGCCAAAGTCCACCACGATTGCCGGCGCGCCGTAGAAAGTTTCGGCCGCAACGGCGTTAGCGACGCGATCGGCGCCTACGGCTTGGGGACGCGCCGCGCGCAGCTTGGTCACGGCGGCCGTCTGCGGCCCGATGACGATGGCGTCTGCGGCAATGCGGTCGGCCACGGCGTGCCACTCGCGCGAGAGCTGCGGCACCACGCCCGCAAAGGCGATCGCGTCAACCGCATCGAGCGAGAGGCCGTACATCTTAAAGAAACCCATCAGGCGCACGTGGATCTCGTCGGCGGTATAGGAGCGGTCGGTGGGCATGCGCCACGACTGCACCAGCTCGTCTCCGTCGAACAGGCCCATGGCCGTCTGCGTGTTTCCCATATCGATAGCGAGCAGCATGTCTACTCCCAGTGTTGGCATAAAAGGACGCGCACCATTGTATACGCGCCGTCGACGGCGCTCGGCCGCGATTCGTTTACGGTGATAGGGGCTGAGGGGTTTAAATATGAAGGAATTATGCTCTACGAGATTTTCCTTGCCGTTTACCGAACTCCCGCGTAATATTCTTTCTTGCGCACATGAGGCGCCCAGACATTGCGGGGTGGAGCAGTCTGGTAGCTCGCCGGGCTCATAACCCGGAGGTCGTAGGTTCAAATCCTGCCCCCGCGACCAAGAACTTGCAGCTCGTCGGCCTAGCCGGCGAGCTTTTTTGTTATTCCGGGACCGTGTTTTCGGTCCAATTCCCAACCTCTCAATCAAAGATCTCGATCTGTAACATCTAGACCCGATTTGGGCGGCTAGATGTTACAGATCGAGATATACCGGTGGATTGGGTCCCGTTTGTCTAAATCTGTAACACGAGGGACGGTTTTTGCTGAGTAACTGTTACAGATCTAGATCTTTCGGCAGGCTAGATTGGTTTGTCTCGATCTGTAACAGTGAGACCCGGTTTTGCTGAGTAACTGTTACAGATTGAGACAAACCGGCAGCCAGCCCCGTTCCATCCACCTGCCGCCACCTGATATTCGCCGATTTTCGTTGTGCCGCTGTGCCCCCATGCCATATCCTCTAGACAACTACGCGGCACCATCGCCGCCGCGCCTATAAGAGAGGAATGTCCATGACCGCACCTACATCCAAGCTGCTCCAGCCCATTACGGTTGGCCCCCTTGAGCTCAAAAACCGCATTATGTTCCCGCCGCTAACCACCGGCTATGAGGAGCGCGACGGCTCCATCGGCGAGCGCAGCCTGGCCTTTTACGAGCGTCTGGCCCGTGGCGGCGTGAGCTACATCGTTATTGGCGACGTTGCTCCCGTTATGACCGCAAGCCCCACGCCCAAGTTGGCGACCGACGCCCAGATCCCCACGTTTAAGGCGCTGGCCGACGCCGTTCACAAGCACGGCGCCAAGGTCGCGCTGCAGCTGTTCCACCCCGAGTACGATGTGCCCGGCGTCGGCCGCATGGTCATGGGTTCCATGGCCGCCGCCAAGGCTGCGCAGGAGGCCAAGGCCGCCGGCGACGAGGAGACCTTTGCCGCCAAGATGGCCGAGTCCAACGAGATCCGCAAGCAGGCCTACGCCAAGTTGCACCACGATATGCAGCACTTTGTGAACGAGGCGAGCGTAGAGCAGCTCACCCAGATCAAGGAGGCCATCGCCGCCTCGGCCGCTCGCGCGCAGCAGGCCGGCATTGACGCCATCGAGGTCCATGGCGACCGCTTGGTGGGTTCGCTATGTTCGGCCATCCTCAACCAGCGCACCGACGAGTACGGTGGCTCGTTCGAGAACCGCGTTCGCTATGCGCTCGAGGTTGTCGCCGCCATTAAGGAAGCCGCGCCGCAGCTGATGGTGGAGTACAAGCTCCCCGTGATCATGGAGAACCCCGACGGCACGCCGCGCGGCAAGGGTGGCCTGCAGCCCGACGAGGCCTGCGAGTTCGCCAAGCTGCTCGAGGGCGCGGGCATCGACATGATCCAGGTCGCGCAGGCCAACCACACCGGCAACATGGGCGACACCATTCCGCCCATGGGTGCCATGCCCTACAACTGGACGCTGCCGGTGGCCGAGCGCGTCAAGGCCCTGGTCTCCGTGCCGGTGGCCACCGTCGGCCGTGTTGTTTCGGTCGAGGCCGGCGAGAAGATTCTTGAGGACGGCGCGGCCGACATTATCGCCTATGGCCGCTCGCTCATGTGCGACCCCGACATTGCGCTGAAGGCCGCGACCGGCGAGCCCATCCGCGAGTGCCTCAACTGCAACAAGGGCTGCGTCGACGCGATTCAAAACCGCAAGTACATCTCGTGCGTGCTCAATGCCGAGAACGGCGACGAGGCGACCATCGCCATCAAGCCGGGCGAGGGCGACAAGAAGATCGCCGTGGTGGGCGGCGGTATTGCCGGCCTGGAGGCCGCACGCGTGGCGGCCAAGCGCGGCTACGACGTGACCGTCTATGAGGCGAGCGATCACTTGGGCGGCCAGATTGTGCTGGCGGCCGCGCCTCCGCGCAAGGATGAGATTATGCGCTCGGTCGAGTATTACGAGAAGATTCTGCCCGGCCTGGGCGTGAAGGTCGAGCTCAACCATGCCGCTACGGCCGAGGATCTCAACGCCGCCGACGCCGCGATTGTGGCCGTGGGCGCACACGACGTGGTCATCCCCGTTCCGGGTGCCGACTCGGACAAGGTCGTCTCGAGCTGGGACGTGCTGGCCGGCAAGGTGGAGCTCAGCGGGCGCGTCGCCGTCATTGGCGGTGGCCTGGTGGGCACCGAGACTGCCGAGTACCTGCTGCAGCACGGCTGCGAGGTGGCGATCGTCGAGATGCTCGACAAGATTGCCGCGGGCGAGTCCGAGACCATTCTGCCGCTGATCATGAGCGACTTCGCCGCCCACAACGTGGAACAGCACGTTAAGACCCGCCTGACCGCCGTTACCGACGAGGGCGTGGAGGCCGTGCACACCACCGAGGACGGCCCCGAGGAGCCGGTGAAGATCGCCTGCGATTACGTGGTGATGGCCGTGGGCTCCAAGGCCAACGCGTTTGACCTGGATGGCGTGACGGTGCCCGTGACCTGCGTGGGCGACTGCTCGGGCGAGCGCACCGCCGACATTGCGAGCGCCATTCGCACGGCGTATCACGCGGCCAACGAGCTCTAAGCAAGAAAGCTATCGCGTATTGAGTGGGCGGGGAGTGCCGTATCGGTGCTCCCCGCCTTTTTGCCAATAGAGTGTCCCTGATCAGCAGGTTCAGAAAATCCGAATCCTTAGAACATGAAAATCCGAATTATATGAACACGAAAATCCGAATCGCAACCACCAAAAAATCCGAATTTGCTACAGTGGAATAGAAGAATCAGAAAGCAGGAACTGGAAATCTGCGGGGGGGGGTGACTCATGGCAGGCGAGAGGCTACATCGGGACGGATACATCCCACGTATCGTGGATGCGCAAATCGAGCGCTACCTTCGTGTCTTTGGCGCGGTCGAGATTGCGGGCACCAAGTGGTGCGGCAAGACGTGGGCCGCGCTTGAGCACGGGGCGTCCGTCTCGTATGTCGACGAGAATCTCGACCTCGCGCGTGCCGACCCGGCGATGATGTTGCTGGGAGACCGTCCGCATATTATCGATGAGTGGCAGCGCGTTCCCCAGATTTGGGACTACGTTAGACACGAGGTTGACCGCACCCGGGGCACGCGCGGCGCCTATATCCTCACGGGTTCCGCCACGCCTGCGTTTGGCTCAAAGACGGAGGCACCCGCGCATAGTGGAGCCGGCCGCATCGGCCGCGTCCGCATGTACCCCATGACGCTTGCCGAGACAGGTGAGTCCAGCGGCAAGGTGAGCCTGGCGGGCTTGTTTGAGCATCGTTTTGAGCCCTGTCGGTGCAATGGCGATACACCGGGGCTTGTCGAAGCCGCCTGCCGCGGCGGCTGGCCCGAGGCGATCGATATGGTTTCGGCTGACGCCCAGCTCATCGCTCGCGAATATCTCAACACTACGTTTTCGAGCAGCTTCCCGGCGGTTGGTCTCGACCCCGATATTGCTCGTCGAGTCTCCGCATCGATCGCGCGCAATCTGGGACAGGCGACCACGTATAAAACGATTCTTATGGATATGTTCGGTGCCGAGGGGGAACCCGCAGCGTTTGCCGACGAGACCAAGGTGCGCAGGTACCTGGATGCCCTCAAAGGCATGTTCATTCTCGAGGAGGTCCCCGGTTGGGTTCCCGCCGCGCGCGACAAACGACGCTTTACCGTCAAGCCCAAGCGCTATCTGGCAGATCCGAGCCTTGCTTGCGCCTTGCTAGGTATGTCCTTGCAGGCGCTGCTTGCCGACTGGCAGACATTTGGTCTGGTGTTTGAGAATTTGGTCATACGCGATCTTTCGGTCTACGCACGTTCGCTCGACCTGCTGGATAGCACGCCCGTGCGCTATTATCGCGACGATTCGGGCCTTGAATGCGATGCCATCGTGCAGCTAGCCGATGGACGGTGGGCCGCCTTTGAGATTAAGGTGAGCGAAGATAAGGCGAGCGCCGGCGTTGAGAGCCTCAAGCGCGTTCGCAAGAAGGTCTGTGGAAATCCTCGTTCACGCACACGCGAACCGGAGTTTATGGCCGTGATTGTGGGGGTGGGTGAGTACGCCCGCGAGGTCGAGGACGGTATCTACGTGATACCCGTGCGCGCGTTGGGGTGTTAAGGGGCGGCACGCCGTGTGCCCGCTGCCCGGTGCTGCGGATTGGTGCAAGTGGTCAGGTTTGTTTGCACCATGTCCTTGGCATATGGAAGAAGCTGCTATTCGTAATCTTTAAGACATCATTAAGGCTTGCGCTGTGGAGCAAACCGCAGGTCAATGCTATTCTTTTACCTTATCGTATGGTGTTGTATTCTGCCTGAATTCTCTACCTGCGAACAACGGATAAACGCGACCGAGCGGAAAGGATGGCACGCCCGCTAGCAGGGCAAACGTAAACGATGAGTGGCATGGACCGACATAGCGAGCTCCAGCAGCACAAGACGGCGGCCGAGTACCGCCAAGCTGCCGACGAGCACGTGCGGACCCTCAAGGATTTCTGGAAGGATTTCCTGGTGAGCGGTCTGTTTGTGCTGGCCGCCATCGTTGCCATCTTTGCATGCCTGGCCTGGTTTGCCGCGAATAACCGAGTGAGTGCCACGGGGAGCACGATCGCGGCGAAGGGCCCGCGGTTTGTGCTCTCGGGAACGCAGGGCGGCACGGCGGGTAAGTACGACACTCAGGACAACTACGCGTCGGACAGTACAAGCCTTGCCGTGAACAATCTTTTCAACCTCAATAACATGAGCACCGATGGCGGTCTCTCTCCGGGGTCGGCCGGCCAGCTCCAGCTCAACGTCAGGCCGCTCTGCAATGACCTGCACGATATCACGGTGGAGATGACCTGGGAAATTTCTGTTCAGACGAGCGTTGCGGGCACGGGCGGCACTGCTGCGGATGCATCGAAAAACGAAGAGATCATCAACTCGCTTAAAGATTTGGTGCGCGGTCATATCCTGGTTTTTCAGGGCAAAGATGCCTCTGGCTTTTACTCGAATCCGCTGGTCCCCACGACCACCACGGTGACCCAGGACGGGGCCAGCGTCACCGTCATTACGCAGAGCTTTACCATCCCAAAGTCGAGCTTTTACGCTGCGGACTCAAATAGCACGACCGAAACCGTCACCAAAACCCTCTACTGGATTTGGCCGGAACAGTTCAAGAGCTATGTTCGCACGGGCAACGCCGGCTACGGTGGCAACCTTTTTGCGAGCACGGACCCCGCCGCGGGATACGCAGCCCTCGTCGGCGACATCAACAATAACCACGCGCGCTATTTCCGCGCCGATAGCACGAGCGTGCCAGGTCAGGCGCCTAGCGCGGTTCCGCCTGTCGGAGCCGGCATGTCCTCTGCGGATGTGGAAACCTGCGCCAGCTACTACAACAACGCCGACGAGATTATCGGCAAGAACGTCAAGTACATTCGCGTGCGCTTCACCGCCAAGGAGGCGGATAAATAAATGGACGAGCAGCTTAATGCCCGCGAGCAGGGCGATATCAAACACAACGAAGGAGCGGCAAACCCCGGCGGCAACGGGTTCGGCTCGCACGGCGAAGCGCGTCCGGCTGGCCGCATCGAGCGCATCAAGGCTTGGGTGAGCGACCACCGTCGCGAATCCCTGGCCATCGTGGGTCTGGTGGCCGTGCTTCTCGTGTTGCTGGGATTGACGCTCGGATGGTTCGTCGATGCCAATCGCGGCTCCACCGTCGGCAAGATCAAGGAGCCGGCAGAGCTCAAGGTGCTGGGCCCCAACGCTACGGCAACAGAGCAGATCGACCTGAGCTACAACCCCGAATACGGCGATACCAAGACTGGCAGCACGGTGACGCTCAAGCGCCCGTTTTGCGTGCAGACGGGCGGCGACGGGTTTGAGCTGCAGCTTGCGAATACGACCAACATTACGGGTCTCACTATCGAGCTGTATAAAGCTGAGGATACGGGCCTAGGTGATGCTCCCGACGTGAGAGGCACTGCGGGCGGCAAGCCCTATAGCTGGAAAATGTATGAAACGGATCTGCTGAAGAGCTTCACGCCCATCGAAGACCCGGGCGAGGGCGCAAGCGACCCTACATTCAAGGACTATCAAAACGTCCAGCGCAACGCGCGCCCGCTCTACCGATACAAGAAATTCGGCAAAAGCGAACTCAACGCCAAGACGCTCGACGGCTCGACTGGCAACGACACGCTCAACTTTATCATCAAGCTTTCGTGGGACGAGAGCGCCAAAGAGACCGACGTGATCTATGTGATCGCGCGCAACACGAGCGGTATGTAGGAGAGGGGGCGCACATGGAGAAGCAAGGGAGACAGCAGGATGCCGAGCGCGAGCAGCTGGCAAAAAGCAAAAGCCTAGTCAAGAATAAGCTGGTTGTGGCGGCAATCGCACTTGTTTGCGCCGTGGCGCTCGTGACGGGTGGTTACTTTACCTATTCCGCCTACACCGCCAACGGATTTCTAAAGTCCGTCGCCGCAACGGGCACCGCGCAGAGCCTGTTTGCGAGCGATTTGCTCACGGGCTATATGAGTGCGCCTAGCAACGACGACCTCGACCGTGCCCAGCGCTCCGTTACGGTGTATCCCAGCAGCGGACAGTGCAGCTTCACCTTTAGCATCTATAACTATTTGCTGAGCAACAGCAACTTCTGCAACGACAAAAACGTGACGTACACCTTGACGGTCGAGGGGCATGGGCTCGATGGCGCCACGTGGAGCTATGAACCCCAGCCCGGTAGCAGCGTCACGCTTCCGGAGAATCAGCCCACCAAGCACGACTACACCGTGACGTTCCCTGAGGACAAGTTGGGACATACCTACTTTGTGATTAGGGCGACGGTGGTTTCGGGCGATAGCCCCGGCACCGAGCTCACCTGTCTGGCGGCGAAAGTCGTGCCGTCAAAGAAGGCCGAGGTCAAGACCGCCGCGGTTGAGGGTGCGCTGGTTGACGAAACAGATGAAAATACTTTTGCTGATTATGCTGCCTGCAACTACCGCGTAACGGTCACGGGAGCACCGACAAGCGTCACGCTCAAGTGGGGGGAGCACGTGGAGATCGACCCGTTCTTCCCGATCAACCATAGTGCGACGGTGGATACCGCAACTCGCACGGCTACGTTCACCATGGAGCCTGGCTCGATGATCGTCAACTTCTACCGAGTGGACGGCAAAACGCCCGATGACTGGAAAAAGCTGGGTATTAGCGTAACCAAAACCCCCCAAACGCGCACGACGGAGACTCAATAACTCTGGAAACAGAGTTTTTAGGATAAGAGGTACGGAATCGATGAGAACGGCAAAGCGCATACTCGCAGAGTTCATGACGGTGATCATGGTACTCCAGGCATGCTCGCCCACGGTGGCCGCCGTGGCGGCCGGCTGGCAGAACATTTCGAGCGAGATTGCCGCCGCGTCTGCGGAGGCATCGGATGCAGCCGAGAGCGGCGAGACCAACGGCGACGCCGCGAATGGGTCTGGGGCGAGTGATGCTGGTGCAGCAGGTGGCGGTGCCCAGGATGGTGCCGCGAAGGACGACGCCGCAACGGGCGATACTTCCGATAGTGCCACGGGTTCCGATTTCGCGGGCGACCAGACGGAAAGCGATGATACTGCTGGGGATGCCGCCGCTGACGATGCCGAGCAAGACGCAGATGATGCAGCTTCGGAGGATGTCGCAGCTCAGGCGGATGCGACGATCAATACTCTGGACGAGCTTGTTAGGCTGCTCGAGGCTAACGGTGCGGAAAGCATCGAGTGCAAAGACGATAACAGCGGAATCAAAAGCCTCGATGTCAAGTTGTCGGCGGCGTTTACCATCCTGTCCAACGCCGACGCTTCGCTTTACTACGATGCGCAGATCAAGAGCATCATCACGGGCGATGCGAAGCTCACCGAGACGGCCAAGAACGGGGCAAAGAACGATATGTCTTTCCAGGGCTTTGGCAGCGATGAGCATCCGTTTGAAGGCAGAATCTATAGGTCTCTGAATGGCGTTGATAGCCCTGTTGAGCTTACGGCTAACCGGACGGTTTTTAATAACCTCAAGCTGACTGACCAAAACAAGACGGTCAAGATAAAGTGGATAGGCGCAACTACCTATAGCGCGCCGATGGTCGCTACGAAGGTCAGCGGTGGGGGCAAGACGCTCAACGCTGTGGTCAACATCGCGAATCCCGTAGGCACCGACGGGACGGATACGACTTCCGCTCTGACGGCGCCCCTTTTGGGTGAGGCGATGGGTGACCTTACTACAGAGGTCACCTATGGCCCTGCCGGTTCTCTCGAGAAGCTCAATGTAAATGCAGCGGGAAACATCGGGCTTTTAGCGAATACAGTCAAGAGCGGAACCTTTACGGTGGGGTCTGTTAAGTTTCCCGATAGCCTTGCCGCGGGCGGTGTCGTCAAGACGAGCTCCGGTAATGCCGGTCTGCTCGTAGGCACGGTCGAGGATGGCGCGACTCTGAACGTCGGCACCCTTAATGTTCCCGCTGCTACCGTTCAGTCTGCAAGCGGTTCCGCCGGTGGTGTCGTAGGTCTCGTCGGTTCGA
This sequence comes from uncultured Collinsella sp., assembly GCA_958451615.1. Lineage (GTDB taxonomy): Bacteria > Actinomycetota > Coriobacteriia > Coriobacteriales > Coriobacteriaceae > Collinsella. The sequence goes on from CAUDQR010000011.1 coordinate 76,409, forward strand.
ACACAGGCGCCGCAGTCAACGTCACGGAGGCTCTCGACCTGCACATGCTCACCGTCAAGGGCACCACCGCCAGCGGTGGTTTTATTGGCAAAGCGACAGTGCTCACGCTGGGCGCGGATAATAAGCAGATTAGGTGTCCTCTTAATATTGGCGATGAGAACAGCGCTTGTTCTGGTGGCGTTATCGGCGACGTGAGCTTTGCGCAGGGATTTATCGTTAAGCCCAATATGTTCGACCTGGGCAACCTTGTGACACTTGGTGCGTCGCAGCGCGCCGGCGCTCTTTTTGGCATGGCCGATATCTCTAATGGAGACATCGTGGTGCAAGGCGGGACGTATAAGAGCAAACTCGCCTTACCAGAAGATGTTAGTGTCAACGGCAGCTACGGCGGCCTTGTCGGCAAGGTGTTCGCGACGAAAACGGACGACGACGGCGCTTTGCGCGCCTTTGTGGTCCAAAAGGATGCGGATAAGAAAACGTGTTCAATTGAGTTTGAACTTGCGGGCAAGCTGTCCGATACGGGCGGTGTTGTTGGCTATGTTGGCGATAACGCGGATTCCAATTCGCAGCCTGTCAATTCGCAGCCTGTCGCCGTTGTGCTCGACGGCGTAACGGTTACGTGCAAGGGAGTTGCTTCGGCACGAACGGACGCCGGAAAGTTCGGTGGCGCCGTGGGTGTTATCGACACGCGCAGCGTGCTCGACGTGCGCGATTTTGCGCTTACAAGCGATAATGCCATTGGCGGTGCAGCAAACAATCGCGCGGCTGGTATTGCGGGCTCCGCACGGAATGCCGTAATCAAGTTCAGCGGCATCACAAACCTGTCGGGCGCAAGCTTTGCCGAGAACGCCACGACGGGTCAGCTTGTCTACGAGAACAACAACGCACTGATTTTCGCTGCCGGCGATGGCTCTAACGGTAACGTAACCGATGAAGACGCTACGGGTTGGACCTATAGGCGCAGCAACAAGGCCTCGAAGACGGATGATATCGCGACCTATGGCGAAGTTATTCGCTTGGGCGATAAATTTATTACGCTTGATCCCAGCACTCACAAGCTGACCTTGCCGGCATCGTTGGCGCTGACTAACGGTGCCTACGCCCTAACCACAGCTGAGGATTTCGCCAAACTTGCGATTACCTGGCAAACCAACGGCTACTACTCAATGGTCGAAGGCGTTGCCGAAAACAACCTGAACGGCTTGCAGTCCTCGACCATTACGGTGAACAACACAATTGACCTCAAGGGTACAGGCCTGACGGGCTTCACGCAGGACCGCGCAGGCGACTCGCAAGTTTTCTCGGGAACGTTGAACGGCGGCGGCACAAATGGCAACGGCACAATCAACCTTGCCGTCGGCGAGCCGTACGGCAAGCGTGGTGAAGCTGTGCTTGACGGCAATGACACGAGCAACGGCAACGGCAAAATCTACCGCCACGGCCGCTTAGGCTTGTTCGCGGCCGTCAACGGCGCAACCATCTCCAACGTCACAATCGCTGGCTCCATGAAGTTCGATAACGGTTCGGCTATCGATGCCGGGTCGCTGGCGGGTGGCATCGTTGGCAACCTGTCATTGTCTAGCGTAACGTGCAAAACGAATATCGCGTGCGATGATACGTTTGCCAATGACGTGAACATTGGTGGTATTGCGGGCAGCGTGTCGGCGGCTGCCACGGTTGCGTTTAAGGGTAACAGCAAGGCGCAAACGACTATCACTGCAGCCGGATCGCTTAACGGCAATAGCCGTATTGGCGGTGCCATCGGCTATGTGAGCGATTGCGCTTCGACATTCAATGTTACGGGCCTCGAAGTCGCCGGATCAATCGAAACCGGCGATTGCGCCGGCGGCAAGATTGCCCAAGTCGGTGGTCTTATCGGCTGCATCGCACAGAGTACCTACAATGCAGGGACAATAGCCAACTCAGCTGATAAGCACGTGAACATTTCGGGCCTTTCGTTCAATTCGTTCAAGATGAACGTCGGTAGGAACGGTGATGCGCTCAACGGTGCCGGTGGCCTTTTGGGCTACAGCTGGGGCAACGCCATCGTCACCATTGGCGATGCTGCTGCAAACACCAGCGGCAGCACTTACGCCCTCAAAACGACCAACAACACGACTGTGGCTGCAAGCGACTCTACCGAGGTCGGCGGCCTCGTATACGCGGCCAGTGGTCACTGGATCATTAACAACTATGCCATCGATCTCTCGGGCACAACCATTAATGCAGGCGCCGCTCAGACGCTCGGCGTTCTAGTTTGTCGTGGCTGCAAGGTGGATAATAAGACGACATATGGCGTCGAGAACTACATAGGTCTGTACTTGGAAGACAAGGCTTGTTGGGAGACCGCCTATAGGGTGCCCAGCGGCGAGGGGGCCATCGTTGCACCGGGCGTAACGTCTTTCGATGAATGGGTTGGCAGCGGTGTAAAACCAAGCAAAAGCAGCAAACTCATGGACGCCGGCTGCAACGCGGTCGTTTCGCTGCACACACGGAATGACAAGCTGGACATGGACGGCGATGCCACAAATGGCAACAGCTACCAGAACCGCTCGACTTTCGGCCAAAGTCACAAAACGAACGGCAATACCCGCTACTTCTACAACCTCGACGGAGCCTATGATAGGTGTGAAGGCGGCTTTAGCGGCGGCCAAATCAATACGGCGGACAAGCTGCTCTTATGGTCTGCTTTCTGCTATGCTCCCGCCGGTATTCGTTCGACAATCGTTCCCGATGGTACGACAGGGCTTGATGGTTCCATAACCATAACCGGCACAATCGATTTGGCCGGCTACAGCTACTATCCCACTCAACCGATCGGAGAGGTGACGGTTAATAATGCGGTCATCACCTTCTACTACTCCAAGATCAAGGCCGAGCAGAATGGCAACAAGCTAAACTCCGATGCCACCCAGCACGAGAACATGCACTGCGGTCTTTTTCAAACGGTGGCAGACGGCGATCTCACAGTAAGCAACGTCACTTTGGGTGGTACCGTTGGGCCCGTTATCAATGACGGAAAGAGCTCTACTGACGCTATTGGCGCGGGCGGAAGCTCATCGGGCGCGCTCGTGTGCCGCTACGTGTGTGGGTCCAGCGATGGCAGTGGCACCAAGATTAGAAAGATCTCAATTGATGATCTTACGCTCAACAATCTGATTGTCGACGGCGCCAACAGCGCCACGGACGCTAACGCCTATATGCCTCTGCTCATCAACGAGATGCAGAAGTACGTGAGCCTGAACGCGAAGAATATCAAGACTACTGGGTACACGAGTGGCACCAAGGCGGCTACGTCGCTGTTCGGAAAGCTTGGTGTAGGCAGTGAGGCCGATCAGGTGACGGCAAAGTTTGAGCGAATCAGCTTGCCCAGCCAAAATAGCAATACGATTTTCACCCATGCGAGCCTGCTGGAGAGTTTTGGCTACAAAAGTACGGGCACGGGCTCTGCGGATTACACCTTTACTAAGGCCGAGGCCAATGCCGGAATGGTGACGTACGGAAGCGAAATCGATGCCGAGAACAAGGAGTACTCGGGCAAGCAGCTTTGGTATTACGACGAAGCGACGTATGGTGCCGTGAGCGGCTATGTGACGGTTGATGGTAAGAAGGACGATGACGTCAGGCCTTGGTTCGGTGACTACCTTCCTTATGTTTACAAGGGAAAAGCCACCGAGGATGGCGTCCAGTATCACGAAATTAAAGTCAACCAGCGCATTCCAAAGCTGGTAGAGGGATGCGGCACATATGGCGATCCGTATGCCGTTAAGGACGCGGCGGAAATGAACGCCATCGCCAACTATATCAACAACAGCGTGGCGTTGGATGGCTGGGAAGTCACTATTGCCGCCGATCAGTCCAGGCTGTGCGAGCGGCGTAACAAAACGAAGACCGACAGCGCGAGGACCGACAACGAGGTCGTGTACGTCTATAAGCAAAACAACCCAAGCGAGAGTAAGTGGGAGAAAAAAGTAGACGATACGACCGATCCCTCGCAGACGCTGAGCGACGAAACCATGCACCGCTATGTGCAGAGTGCGTATTACAGCATTGAGCCCGCTGAGGGCAATAAGATTGGCTCTGTTAGACCAAGGTTGACATAAAAACGATGTCACCGCGAGGCGGTACC
>CAUDQR010000012.1 GCA_958451615.1 uncultured Collinsella sp.
GGTACCGCCTCGCGGTGACATCGTTTTTATGTCAACCTTGGTCTAACAGAGCCAAAGAAATTGCACCCCTTGGTTTCGATAAGTATTTTGAGCACATCATCCTTGTCGAAGACACAGCCGAACATAAACCCGCACCCGCACCCATGCTCGAATATCTCCGACGTGCGGGCGCGAATCCTGGCAACGTCGTCTACGTTGGCGACACCGTCTACGACGAACAATGCGCAACTTCAGCAGGGGTCAGTTTTGCCCGAGCAGCATGGGGATCACATCAAGATATCCCAAACGCCACCTACAACCTCAAAACCCCCAACGACCTACTAACCCTAACAACCAAATAACCCACGCGTCCCACCCTTTCAGTCCCAACACCACAAGGGCGATTGAGCAGGACGGTTTGGGCGGGTCCCCGTACTTAGTTTCCAAAATCATTCCGCAGCGCGAAGGCTTCTTATTATTTTCAGACCTAACGCCACAAGGGCGACGACCTCGAGTAGGTCAACCGGGGAGGGACGAGGGGTTAGTTCTCTAATCTTTCCGCAGGAGGCAAAAAGCCTCGCCGCACGAAGTGCGCAGCGAGGCTTTTTGCATGCCCGAGGACGATTGGGGAACTAAGCCCTCGTCCCTCCCCGGGATATGTAGCGAGTCGGAGTGCCCTTGCTGTTACTCTGCTTTGCCCACAGAGTTGAGGTTGGTCATGCGGATCTTAACCAGCTCGGTGATCTCACGCATACCCTCCTTGGCCGGCTTCTTGGGGTCGAAGCAGGCAGGATTCTCGGCCATGTAGGCCATGAAGCCCTTGGTGTAGGCCTGACGCAGCTCGGTGGCGTAGTTGACCTTGCAGATGCCGTTCTTCACAGCCTCGGCGACCTGCTCATCGGGCACACCGGAGGTGCCGTGCAGAACCAGCGGCACGTCGACGGCGTCGCGGATGGCCTTGACCACGGACTGCTCGATGTGCGGATCGCTCGTGTACACACCGTGGCTGGTGCCAACGCCAATAGCGAGAGAGGTGCAGCCGGTGCGCTCGACGAACTCCTTGGCCTCGGCCGGATCGGTGTAGGGGCTCTCGCCCTCAACCGCGGGACCGTCGTCCTCCTTGCCGCCAACCTTACCAAGCTCAGCCTCGACGGGCACGCCCATGGCGCGGCCAGCATCGGCGACGGACTTGGTCAGGGCGATATTGTCCTCGAAGGACTCGTGCGAACCGTCGATCATGACAGAGGTGTAGCCAGTGCGGAAAGCCTGCATGCAGCGGTCATAGCCATCGCCGTGATCGAGGTGCAGAGCGACGGGCACGGAAGCGCGCTCGGCGGCAGCCTTGACCATGCCGTAGAAGTAGTCCAGACCAGCGGTCTTGATGGTGCCCGGGGTGGTCTGCATGATGACGGGGGACTTGGTCTCCTCGGCAGCGGCCAGAACGGCCATAACAAACTCGAGGTTCTCGACGTTGAACGCGCCGACGGCGTAGTGGCCGGCCTGAGCGTCCTTGAGCATCTTTTCGGTGGTAACAAGTGCCATGAGCGTTTGCTCCTCTCCCTCGCCCGCATCTGGACATCGGGCGTAGTTGTTCACAAGGCGTTTTACCTTGCGTTTTGCTGCGCTCATTGTATGAAATTCAGCGGCTTTGCACGTGCGAGATATTGAGCCCATGCAGGTCAATACAGTCGTTTTTGAAAAGTAAACGGAAGGAATTGGAGCCGAGCGGGCGTGTTCGATATTGAATTTTAGGCGTTCAGCGTCTTTCTTTTATAGAAAAGATAAGTAATCGAAAGGTGTTTTCTTACTCAAAAAGAAAATGAACGAAAATGGAGTCAACACAATTCCTGCAAATTTAGCCGAGAATGGAGCAACCATGGCCCAAGCTACCAACCGTGCATTTGCCGACGAACGCCGTGCCGCCATTATGGAAATGCTCGAGCACAACGCCTCGGTGCAGGTAGCAGAAATCGCCCAGACCTTTAGCGTGTCCTCCGTCACCGCCCGCGCCGACCTGGACGCGCTCGCCGAAGCAGGCAAGCTGCGCCGCACACATGGTGGTGCCGTATCGCTCCACAAGCGCCTGACCGTCTCCACGCAGGATCGCCGCATCAACGTCAACGTCGCCGCCAAGCAGGCCATCGCGCAAAGCGCCATCGAGCTCGTCAATGACGGCGACACACTGCTTGTCGACTCGGGCACCACCGCGCTCGAATTTGTCCGCTTGCTCGACCAGCGCGACGGCATCACCGTCATCACGGCCGACATCACCATCGCCGATTACATCGACGAGAGCATGCCCTCGGTCGATGTCGTCATGCTGGGCGGGGCACTGCGCAAAGGTCATCGCTATCTGTACGGACCGCTCACCATGCAGGCGATCCAAATGGTTCATGCCGACCTTGCCGTCATGTGCCCCGGCGCTTTTGTTCCCGGCTGCGGCTTTACGACCGACTTTCCGCAGATGGCCGAGACCAAAACAGCCATGATCTCCGCCGCCCGTCAAGGCGTTGCCCTCATGGACGCCAGCAAGGTCAACGGACGCGGCATGTACCGCTTTGCCAAACTGACCGATGTCGGCACCATCGTGATGGACCGTGACCCCGACCATGCCGTCGCCACCTCGATCGCCGAGTTAGCCAACGACGCTCGTCCAGCCCTCATCATCGCCGGCGCTTAAACAAAAACCACCACAAAGGTGCCTGTGAACTGCGCCCCGAAACTTGGACTGAATAAATAGCGACTACGCCGCAAGGGCCCGGTTCCGGAACTCCTCCGGCGTCAGGCCCTTCAATCTTACCTGCCTGCGCCGCGTGTTCCAATGGGCTATGTACCCCCTCCAGGTCGCGCTTGAAGTCCCCGAAGCTGCCCCACTCCCTGCCGCGGTAGAACTCGTCCTTCACGTGGCCGAAGAGCTGCTCGGTGGCGGCGTTGTCGATGCAGTTCCCCTTGCGCGACATGCTCTGGGTGATGCCCGCCCCCTCCAGCCTGGAGGTGTAGGACTCGTGCTGGTACTGCCAGCCCATGTCCGAGTGCATGGTCGGCGCCGCCCCGTCGGGCAGGGCCTCGAGGAGCCGGTCGAACATCCTGTGCTGCTGGGCGAGGACCGGCGAGGTCGATATGTCGCTCGCCACGATCTCCTTCGTGCAGAAGTCGAGCACCGGGGCCCAGTAGGCCTTGGCGCCGGCCACCTTGAACTCGGTGACGTCGGTGCCGAGCTTCTGCCACGGCCCCTCGGCGCCGAAGTCCCTCGCGATGACGTTCTCGAACGTGCTCCCCACGAGCCCCCTGTAGGAGCTGTACCGGCGGCGGGAGCCCCGGCGGCGTATCCCGCACCGGATGCCCATCTCGCGCATCATCTTGAGCACGGTCTTGTCGGCCACGACCGCGCCCAGCTCGGCGCGCAGGCACATGGCTATCTGCCGGTGCCCGCAGCCGTTGGCGGTGCGCGAGAATATCTCGGCCGCGGCGTCGCGCAGCTCGGGCCGGGTCGGCCTCCGCGGGTGCGCCAGCGCGTAGTAGTAGGTCGACCTCCTGAGCCCCGAGCACTCCAGCAGGTGGCGCAGGGAGTGCCCCTCCGCGCGCAGCGCCCTCACCGCCTCGGCCGCCGCCCTGGTCAGAGCCCGTCCCGCTCGACCAGGGCGCGCAATTTTTTTTAGGTAGGCGACCTCGGCCTCGAGCCTGCGGCAGCGCTCCTCGAGCTCCTGCTCGCGGGTGCGGGCCCGGGGTTTCGACCTCGACCCCCTCGGTCTGCCCTTCGGGCGGGGCCGCAGCGCCTCGGCGCCGCCCTCGCGGTAGAGCCTGCACCAGCGCTCCAGCGGGGACTTCGACCTGATCCCGAACTCGGCCATGGCGTCGGCCTTCGCCATCCCGTCGTCGACCACGGCCGACGCCGCGGCGACCCTCTGCTCGAATGTGTAACTGGATTGTTTCCCGTCCATGGACAGCAGCGCCTCGCTTCCGAACGCCCGGTATACCCACTGCCATTCTCTCACGGTCTCGCGGGGGACGGACAGGGCCTCGGCCGCCGGCTTGCAGCCGACGCCGGCGTCGAAGAGCTCGACGGCCCGCCTCCTGGACTCCAGGTCGTGCTTCGACCTGAGATCTATACTCATGGAAAACCTCCCATTTCCCGATGTCCAAGAAATGGGAGGCAGTTCACTGTCCCCTTTGTGGTGGTTTGAGCGTTAAAAGTGAACGTATCGCTACTTGGAGAGCTCGTCAGCGAGGGCCTCAATCTGGGCGCGCGAGGCGTCGTTGAGCGAACCCAGCACGGTCACCTTGTTCTGCGCCAGGGTAATGTCCTTCATGCCCTCGAGTTCCTTGGTCATAACCTTGGCAGCTGCGGGCGCCCAGGAGCCGCCCTCGACGAGCGCCACCGTACGGTTCTGGTAGGCATGCTCGGCAAGCGTGTGGATAAAGGTGCTCATGAACGGGAAGACCTCGCCCTGATAGGTAATGGAAGCGAGTACCAGACGATCATAGCGGAACGCATCCTCAACGGCCTCGGCCATGTCGTCGCGAGCCAAGTCAAAGACGGAGACCTTCTGGCCGCGGGCCTCGAGCGCAGATGCGAGCTCCTCAACGGCAGCCTTCAGATGGCCGTACACGCTCGCGTAAGCAATGGTGATGCCCTCGTCCTCGGGCTGATAGCTCGACCAGGTGTTGTAGGTGTCAAGGTAGTAGCCCAGGTTCTCGGTCAGCACGGGGCCATGGAGCGGACAAATAATCTGGATGTCCAGGTCGGCGGCCTTCTTGAGCACGGCCTGCACGAACTTGCCGAACTTCCCCACGATGCCAAAGTAGTAACGGCGTGCCTCGCAGGCCCACCCTTCCGGATCTTCGATGTCATTGGCACCAAACTTGCCAAAGCCATCGGCACTAAAGAGCACCTTGTCGGTGGCCTCGTAAGAGAACAGCACCTCGGGCCAGTGAACGTTGGGGGCGCCGACAAACGTCAGGCTGTGGCCGCCCAGGTCGAGCACGTCGCCCTCTTTGACGACCATCTTGCGCTCGGGATAATCGGTGCCAAAGTAGTTAACCATCATGCGGAAGGCCCCCATGCTGGCCACAATCTGCACCTGGGGATAGCGCTCCATAAAGGCGGCGATGCCAGCGGAGTGATCGGGCTCCATATGGTGAACGACCAGGTAATCGGGCGTGCGACCGTCGAGCACGGCTTCGATGTTACCGAGCCACTCGTCGACAAAACCGCCGTCGACTGAATCGGCGACAGCGATCTTTTCGCCCAAGATAACGTAGCTGTTGTATGCCATACCGTTCTCGGACACATCGTACTGGCCCTCGAACAGGTCAATGTCGTGATCGTCGACGCCAACGTAGCGGATATCCTTGGTGATCTCCATCAGGCAAAGCCTCCTAGATAGACAAAAGAGCCCGTCTATCATAGCACTCGGCTGCATCCCAACAGCTATCTGCCGGCAGCCTTACCGATTGTTATTGAAATGCGATAAATCGCCGTTTACCAGCACAAACTATGAGCGCGGTATCGCCGTGCTATGTCGAATGATGAGCTGGCCGGGAATACGAATGGCAACGGTTTTGCCCGCCGTACCCGCCTCGGGAACCGCATGCTCGAACACCTCGCGCCCACGCTGATGTAGATCGAATCGCACGGTCGTGAGCTCGTTGTGTGCGACAAAATCATCGAGCGAATCATCGACGCCCACCACGCTCACGTCCTCGGGCACGCGCAAGCCGCTATCGCGCAGCGCGGCGATGGCACCGTTTGCCATCTGGTCGTTTGCCGCGTAAATCGCCGTCATGGTGCGGTCGTGCTCGGCCAGATATCTGCCGGCCTCGTAACCGCTGTTGGCAGACCAATCGCCCTCGAGCGGCGCCTGCGGCTTAATGTGTTTACGCTCGAGCGTATCCTGCCAACCGGCGCGACGAAATTGCTCGTCAACCGAGAACGACGGGCCACCAATATAGCGAATCCGCTCGTGTCCCAGCTCAAACAGGTGATCCATAAGCAATAGCGAGCAGCCGTAATGGTCGGAATCGACCGTGGTCACGCGCGGATGCGCGTACATGGTAACGATGACCGTGCCAATGCCCGGCAGTGGATCAAACGTCTCAAAATCGGGCGCCATGCGACTCATGCCGATGATGATACCGTCCACGGGCAGCGCGGCCATACGACGCGTGGCCTCGGCAAGCGAAAACTCCTCGGTCTTGGACATCTCGACCAGCGTGATGGCGCAATTATGCTCGCGAGCAGCACTGGCGATGCCGTCGATCATTGAAAGGTTGCCAAACTTGGTGACATCGTTGACGCACAGGCCGACCGAATGGTAACGACCGTCGCGCAGCGAGCGACCGGCATAACTCGGACGAAAGCCGAGCTCTTGCATAGCGGCCTGCACGCGCTGGCGCGTCTGCTCGTTAACGTTGGGCAAGCCGTTGGCGACGCGCGAAACCGTCTGCTGCGAAACGCCAGCAGCGCGGGCGACGTCGGCCATGGAGACCGGACGCGTACCTGTATCGTTGGACGGGCGCCTTGCCACAGGATCACCTTCACCCTTGCGAGATCTGAATAACGCGAATGCCGGCCCGGGCAGAAATACATCCCGCTCCGAGACCCGCTATCGTCGGACGCATGTTAACGTACTCTACTTTTTCTATCTGCATCTCTTCTGCTTTATAAGTCCATACGGCAGTACCGTTCACGGCTGTATTTCTACCGATTACCAGATTCTCAAAAAGTGACAAACGATGTGTTATGAGTACGTTAACATAGCCCGTAACGTGCGGCATCGTGAACACGTGATTCATGCCGCTTCAAGTTGTTAACGTACTCATAACGACGCAAAACTCACCCGTGCGCGCCAAGGAAAGGACTCCCATGACCACCCCCGACGAAAAGACATTCGCCACGCTCACCAAGCTGTTTGAGGAGGAGTTTGGCCCCATCGGCGACCGCCAGGTGCTCTACGTGCACGCGCCCGGCCGCTCCGAGATCAGCGGCAACCACACCGACCACGAGGGCGGCCACGTTATCGCCGGCTCGCTCGATGTCGCCGTCGATGGCATCGCCGTGACAACCGACTCCAACAAGATTCGCGTCGCCGACGAGGGCTATCCTACGTTTGAGATCACGCTCGACACGCTGGATATTCAAGAGTCCGAGAAAGGCACGTCCGCAAGCCTCGTGCGTGGTATGGCCCACGAGGTCGCAGCGCTTGGTGTTGAGCCCCAAGGCTTCGACTTCGCCTTCACCTGCTCCGTTCCCTCGGGCGGCGGCCTTTCCAGCTCCGCTGCCGTCGAGGCCGCATACGGTCGTGCCATGGAAACCCTCTGGGGCGCGCCCGCCATTGAGCCCGTCGCGCTTGCGCAGATGAGCCAGCGCACCGAGAACAACTACTACGGCAAGCCCTGCGGTCTGATGGACCAAGCCGCCGTGTGCCTGGGCGGCCTTGCCTACATGAACTTTGAGGATCAGGCTCAGCCTAAGACCCAGAAGCTCGAGCTCAACTTTGAGGATCACGGCTATGCGCTCGTGCTCGTTAAGGTCGGCGCCGACCACGTGGCAGCTACCGACGACTACGCCGCCGTTCCGCGCGAGATGCAGGACGTCGCCGCCGAGTTTGGCAAGGCACGCCTGTGCGAGGTCGACGTTGCCGACTTTGACGCCAAGCTCCCCGAGCTGCGCGCCAAGCTGGGCGACCGCGCTTGCCTGCGCGCCGTTCACTACTGGTACGAGAACGGCCTGGTCGACAAGCGCTGGGCAACTCTGAACGCCGGCGACATTGACCAGTTCCTGGTCCTGACGCGTGAGTCCGGCGCCAGCTCCGCCATGTACCTGCAGAATGTTGTTGCCAAACTGGGTGCCGAGCAGCCTTCCATGTACGCGCTTGCTCTTGCCGAGCATGTGCTCGACGGCCGTGGCGCCGTTCGTATCCACGGCGGCGGCTTTGGCGGTACCATCCAGGCCTTCGTGCCGCTCGAGCTGGTCGACACCTTCATTGCCAAGATGAACGGCTGGCTTGGCGAGGGCTCTGCCCGCCACTACGCGATTTCTGACAAGGGGGCTTACGCGGCATGGCTGTAATGACTGATGTGCGCGAGGCCGCACAGAGCCTCATCGAATATGCCATCCACCGATCGATGATCGGACAGGACGATCGCATCTGGGCATACAACACTATTTTGGAGTGCATCGGCGCCACGGGCCCCGCGCTCGACATGGCTTGGGCGCTCAAGACCGAGAAGATTTCGCTCTTGCACCCCGATACGCTCCCCGACTTTGACCTGGAGGGCACGCTTGCCGCGCTTTCCGAGGCCGCCGTTACCAACGGTGCCGCCGAGGACACGGCGTCGGGCCGCGACCGCATCGCCATGCACATCATGGGCGTACTCATGCCGAGGCCTTCGGTTGTAAACGAGGAGTTCAACGGACGTATGGGCGTCAACGAGCCCCGCGCCGCGACCGACTGGTTCTACGGCCTGTGCTGCGACGCCGGCTACGTGCGCCGTGCCTCCATCGCGCGCAACATCAAATGGAGCACCCCCACCAACTGGGGCGATCTTGAGATCACCATCAACCTGTCCAAGCCCGAGAAGGACCCGCGCGATATCGCCGCGGCAGGTGCAGCTAAGAACACGGACGAGAAGTATCCCGCCTGCCAGCTCTGCATCGAAAACGAGGGCTATCCCGGACGCTCCGCCGCAGCCGACGGCGGAGCTCACCCCGCCCGCCAGAATCTGCGCGTTATCCCCATCCAGCTCGACGGCGAGCGCTGGGGCTTCCAGTACAGCCCGTACGCGTACTTTAACGAGCACTGCATTGCCATGAGCTCCGAGCATCGTCCGATGCACGTCGACCGCAAGGGCCTGACCTGCCTGCTCGACTTTGTGGACCTGTTCCCGCATTACTTCATCGGCTCCAACGCCGACCTGCCCATCGTGGGCGGCTCGATCTTGTCGCACGACCACTTCCAGGGCGGCGCACACGAGTTCCCCATGATGCACGCCGCCGAGGTCTCGCAGTTTAGCGTGCCCGGTTTTGACCAGGTCAGCGGTAGCGTGCTGCAGTGGCCGCTCTCGGTGCTGCGCCTGCGCTCGCATGACCGCGCTCAGCTGCTCGATGCCGCCGAGAAGATTATCCTCGCCTGGCGCGAGTGGAGCGATGAGTCTGTTGGCGTCGTCGCGCACACAGCCGATGGCGTGGCGCACAACACCGTGACGCCCGTCATTCGCCGCGTAGACTCCCGCGGCAACGCCGGCGGCGAAATCTACGAGGCCTACCTGGCGCTTCGCTGCAACATCACGACCGACGAGCATCCGCTGGGCGTTTTCCACCCGCATGCCGAGTATCACCACATTAAGAAGGAGAACATCGGCCTGATCGAGGTCATGGGCCTGGCGATTTTGCCGCCGCGCTTGGTTCCCGAGCTCGGCGCTGTCCGCGAGCACCTGCTGGCGGCCAAGGCCGATGCCAGCTACGATCTCGCCGGTGCGCTCGAGGGCGATGATCTTTGCCGCAGCCACGCTGCATGGGCCGAGGACGTTTTTGCCCGCCGCGCCGACGAGCTTACGGCCGACAACGCCATCGATATCCTGCACGAGGAGGTCGGCGTGGTGTTTGGCCACGTACTCGACAACGCCGGCGTCTTTAAGTGGGACGAAGCCGGCCGCGCCGCCCAACAGCGCTTCATCGACTCGCTGTAGCATACGAGTTCGAGCCTCATCAGCGGCCACGACATAACCGCCCACACGACAACGGCGCCCGCCGGCAACATCGCCGACGGGCGCCGTTTTCGAGTGTTCGGTGCCGCGACTCCTAGAGTTCAGTCACGACAACGTTGTTGAAGATTTCATCCCAGCGGTCCATGACCAGGTGGCCGGTCTTGGGATCCATGGCGTTGAGCTTACCGCAGGTATTGGCGGTCTTGAGCACCGTGACGTCGTCGGCACCAGCAGCAATGGCATGCGCAAAACCGGCGATGGTCGAGTCGCCGGAACCCGTTGCGTTCACAGCCGCAATCGCGGGCGTCTTGGCGCGGAACGCGCGACCCTCATGGAAGCCCACCGAACCGGCAGCGCCCATCGAAACGACAACCCAGGGAATACCGGCAAAGCGGCCATCGGCGGCAAGCGCCTCGCGCAGGGCATCGACATCATCGGTCGTAAAGGACGTACCCAGCAGGCCGTTAATCTCGGTCAGGTTGGGTTTTACGAGCTCAGGCTTAGCGTCGGACTCCAGCGCGGCCTCCAGCGATGCACCCGAGGTGTCGAGCAGCACCTTGGCGCCCGCCTCCTCGGCGATCTTGACGAGCTCGGCATAGTAGCCGGCATCGACGCCACGCGGCAGCGAGCCCGAAAGCGTCACAACGTCCGCCTTCGCCGCGAGCTCGGCGAACTTGGCCGTAAAGGCCTCGAGCTCGGCCGGGGCGATCTGCGGGCCGCTCTCCAGCAGCTCGGTCTGATTACCCTCGTGCAGAATATTCAGGCAAATGCGCGTCTCACCGGCGATGGGCACAAAGTCGTTCTTGACGCCGTCGGCATCCATAAGCTCGGCCATATAGGCACCCATGTGGCCGCCAAGCAGACCAGTCGCGAGCACGTCGTCTCCCAGTTGCAGCAGCACACGGCTCACGTTGAGGCCCTTGCCGCCAGCGGTCTTTTCGGGCGTGACGCGGTTAACGTCGTCAATGACCAGCTTGTCGAGCTGATAGCGCGTATCAATCGACGGGTTCATGGTAACGGTCAGAATCATATTGAACTCCTGTTCCGGGGCGGCATGACCCACCCCAAACATACGATAGCTCGTTAAAGGATCTCGATCTCAAAGCCGCGGGTGACGGTCTCCCCCGGCTTGGCAACCAGGCAGCCACGCTTGTGCTCCAGAATATCGTCCTCGTCGGAGCAGGTAGACAGGCCGCCCCACGGTTCCACGGCCACAAAGTCGCCCTCGGGCTTGCTCCACACAATCAGGTACGGCATATCCTGGAACGTCAGGCGCACGCCCTTGACCTCGGTTTTCTTGGTCAGCGTAACCACGCGGCTCTCGAGCACATCAAAGATGGTCTCCGCGAAGTCGAAGAGTTCGTGGGTAAGCGGCAGGTTCTGGTCGATCATGGGGTTCTTACTGCGATGCTCAACATCAATCAGGCCCGTCGAGGGAACGGCAGTACAGAGCTCGGCGGCCTCACGCTGATCAAAACGAAGCTCATAGTCGTCATAGGACTCGCCCTCGTCGAGCGGGCACTTAAAGCCGGGGTGACCACCCACAAAGAATGGCATATCCTCGGTGCCCTCATTGGTCACCTCGTACGACACGGCCACCTTTTCCGAATCGATCGTGTAGCGAGCAACGATCTTAAACGGATACGGGTACTGCTCAAGCAACTCGGCATGGTCGGCAGAGCTTAGGCTCAGCGCAACCATGTTGTCGCTCTGCTCCTCGAGCTTCCACTCCTGCTTGCGGGCAAAGCCGTGGCGGGCAAGCTTGACCTCGCGGCCACCCATGGTCATCGCGCGGCCATCACGAAGGCCGCCGCAAATCGGAAAGCAAATGGGTGCCTGGCCCGACCAGACCGAAGGATCGCCCTGCCACAGGTACTCGCGACCGTTGGCTTTAATCGAAGTGAACGATCCGCCAGCCGTGCTCAGTGCCACACGAATAGAACCGTTATCAAGAACAAACTCCATAGGAGCCTTCCCTTTCGTACGCCAGCCCGCCGAGTCAGTGGGGCTGATAGAAAACCGGCCCGCGCCCCCTCACAGAAACGCGAGCCGTCAACGGACTAGTAAATTACGCCGGATACCCGCTAGTCATGGTATTCGCCGCGGTCCCACTTCTCGAGGAACTCGTCAAAGAAGTGCGGGTCAGCCTGAGCCTCAGCGTCGGCCTTATTGCAGGCATCGATCTTGGCAATCAGGGCATCGTGCTCGGGGGTCTTCTCGTAGGGCTCCTCCAGGAAGGCAAGCATGATATCGGCCATCAGGAACTCGCCGGTGATCTTGCCGCCAAAGCCCACGATGTTGGCGTTGAGCTCGCGACGGGCATACAGGGCGGAGGTCATGTCGCGAACCAGGGCGCAACGGGCGCCGGGAACCTTGTTGACGGCGTTGGTGATGCCGATGCCGGTGCCGCACAGGGCCACGCCAAAGTCGGCCTTGCCGCTGGCAACGGCCTCGCCCACGGCCTTACCGTAGATGGGATAGTGCGTACGGGTGTGGCTGTAGGTGCCACAGTCGAGCACCTTGTAGCCAGCCTGCTCCAGGCGGTCGACCAGATAGATCTTCTCGTCCGTAACGATATGGTCGCAACCGATTGCGATGGTCTTCTTCATCAGAACGTCCTTTCGTCTGAATTCACAAGTTGAGGTAGAAGTTCGAGTTCTCGGTGGTTCTCGTTAGGCCATCTTGTTGAGCATGTCGACACGGATCTGGTGACGGCCGCCGGCGTACTGTGCGCGCAGGAACTCGCGGGCGATCTTCTTGGCGACCTCGGTGCCCACAACGCCCGGGCCCATGGTGACCATGCGCGAGCCGTTGTGCTCGCGGGTCATGTAAGCGGAACGCTCGTCGGAAATGTTGGCGACGACCATGCCCTTGATCTTGACGGCGGCCATATAGGAGCCGACGCCATACTTATCGAATGCGAAGCCCTGGGAATCCTTGTGCTCCAGCAGGTCCTTGGCAACGGCGGTCGCGGAATCGACAAAGTCCGCGGCAGGGGTCTCGGAATAGTCGACGACCTCGTGACCGTCGGCGATGAGCATCTCCTTGATGGACTCCTTCATCGACATACCGTCGGCATCGGAAGCGATTACAACCCTCATGACATCCTCCTTGAGAGATACGCAGGTGCGTAGTTTCTGTTTGGAAGTGTTGAATCGCGTTCAGGTCCGGGCATCTGAATGTGCGGTTCTTCACTGTTCATGTTTATTTGAACACATTCGAACATAGGTTGCAACCATTATTTGTTTAACTTTGTTCTTTTTTGAACAAATACCGTTTACGGTTGATTGCCGACCGTTTGAGCCCGGCGCAGACGTAGCGACCATGTGTTCAACAAACAAAAGGGCGGCCGAGAACGTGTCTCGGCCGCCCCTTCGGCGGTATTCCCCGGTATATACAGCTGTTTTAGCTACTCAGACTGCCTGTTCTTCTTGGCATGTTTGGACGGAGCGCTCAAGAAACGACCCGTCAGATAGTTCGCGGGACCGGAGATATCAATCCCCAGCAGGGTGTGGCCCAGCCACAGAAACGCCACAAGCACCAGCAGCGGGATAACGCACGAGGTCACGATCATCACGATGACGCCTTCGATCAAATCGGTCACCTGCTGCACGATCTCATCGGTCATTTGCTTGGCACCACTGGTTACCGACGTGACCAGGCTCGAGGCACCGTCGGCAAGCTGTTCAAGCACGTTCTTGGACTCTGTGGACTCGGTCTTTTTCTTGCTTGCTTTGGAGCTGTCGCTATCTGCCGCACTCGCAGCGTCGGCCGCCTTTTGCTCGGCTGCCTCGATGCTCACTCGATACGTTTCGTCGACCTTTTGCGACACCCATACGCTTGCAGGCACCAACGCCATGCCGATCATGGCAACCACCAGCACGCGAGTCGCCACGCGGCGCAGGACGGCGCTCGTGCTCCAGCGCCCGTGAATGCCGAGCGACACCGCAAAGAGCACCAACGCAAGCGGGATTAAGATGCCCAAGCCAACTGACCACAAAATCGTGAGCAAATATTTCTCTAGGTATAGCACGGCAAGCACGATACCAAGGTTGCCTGAAAGCTGCGCGAGCTGCTCGGCGACCGGCGTTCCCGTATCGCCCGGCAGCGCCGTGATGCCCGCAGACAGCGCCACGCACGAGGTCGTGAGTGCCAAAACGTTGCCCTTCTTTTGATCGATGACCTCGATGGTGGAGTCCCAAGTCTTGGTATCGGCAAAATGCGGACGAGCTACAAAGCCCGACAGCAGCGCCAGCACCACGAGCGCAACGATAAAGCCAATCTGGAGCTTTTTGTTTGCGCACACGACATCGGACAGGCTGGGCTGCAGCTCGGTTACCGTCGTATGCTCGGTTATCTGGACAGGACGCCCATGAGCCATCTCATACGCGTCTCTTTTTTGAATTGATCCGTTGTCCGGCATTTGGATACCTCCTCATTCCGGCCTATATTGCGGTGGAAAGTATACCCACCCATCGAAAAACCGAACGGCAGGAGGCGCAACAAGCTGCTGCATGATCCGCCCGCCATGAAATGGGCCCATCTACTACGTTTAACCGCCCATCCCCGACCATGCCACAAAGCGAAAAAACAAAACCGCAGGTAGAAGTCCTGCGATTTTTCATGAAACGCGGGTGTGTTCGAGGGTATCGGGTTAAACGTAGTAGATGAGCCAGTTTCGTGGCGAGCGCTGCCAACCGATCCTCCGGGGACGGGAAAAGCGGGTCATTTGGGGCTGTCGGCCCCTATTTCGCCGCAACCTAGATAGGTGGGATACAGAAAAACCCTGCCGCGGATAGCGGCAGGGTTTTTGGAAGGGGACGAGGTTGTGAGGGTTCGTTAGGCGAGCTTGGCCTCGAGCTCGGCGATGCGCTTGTAGGCATCGATGGTAAAGCGGGTCTGCTTCTCCAAGATCATGGTGGTCATGAGGGTGTCCTGAGCGTGGGCCATGATGAAGGTCATCTCCATCTCGCCGCCGCCGGCCTCCTGCGAAAGCAGCTTGGTCTGCGTGTCGTGGGCGCCAATGAGTGCATCGCTCGCATCCTTGTGCAGCTGTTCGGCCTTCTCAAAATCACCCTCGCGAGCAGCATCGAGCGCTGCAAGCAGATCAGTCTGGGCGTCACCCGCGTATGCGACGATCTCGAATCCAACCATCGAGATTTCTTCTTTGGTTGCCATATTGCGTTCCTTTCACATATGAACCAATGGAGAGCATCGCGTCCGGGCATACGCGCTGCGTTGTGTATGACAGAAACATTAACATTCAAACAAAACAGAACAATGCAAAACGCAATTTCGAGCTATGAACGGTCGATTTTCGCCCGTGAACGGTTTTTAAACCAATGCGAACAATATCGAACACAATTAGTGGCAACCCAAACAGGTCCACACCCTAGCGTACATCGCGCACCGTATCACCCTCTACGAGCATGCCGGGGATCAGCATGTGCTCCACGCCAGACGCAACCCCCTCGGCGCCGGCAATCTTGTCGACAGCCCACATGCCGACGCGCTTGTTGTCAAAGCGCACCGTGGTCAGGCGACGGTCGGGCACGATGTCGCCCAGGCTGTCATCAACACCCGCCACGCTCACGTCCTCGGGCACGCGCTTTCCGCGCGATTCGAGCCCGCGAATGCAGCCGTAGGCCATGGCGTCGTTGGAAGCATAAATGGCCGTACAGGTCGGATCGTCCGCCAGAGCCTGACCGGCGGCATATCCGCTCTGTGCCGTCCAATCGCCACGGACGAGTCGCGGCGGCTCAATACCATGCGCACGCAATGTCTCGCGCCAGCCCTCCTCGCGCTGCATGCCCGAAAGCGAGCGCTCGGGACATGAGATAAAGTGCACGGTCTTGTGCCCCTGCCCCAGCAAGTACTCGACAACCTGGCGCGAGCAATCGAACTGATCGTTATCAACCGTCGAGCACAGCGGGTGCTCCAGCATAGTAACGAGCACCGTCTGCATACCGGGCAGTGGCTCGAAGGAGCCGAAGTCCGCCGGCATGCGGTTCATGATCACGACCATGCCGTCCACCGGCAGTGCGCTCATGCGCGACGATGCGCTCTCGAGGGTATAGGGATGTCCATCTACTTTAGTAAGGGTGATGGCATAGCCGTGCTTGTCGGCGGCGGCGGCAAAGCCCTCCATGCGGTCGAGATTGCCGGTACCGGTAATGTTGAACATGGCGACGCCGACGGTCTTGAACTTGCCGCGACGCAGCGAACGGCCGGCAAAGTTTGGACGATACCCCAGCTCGCGCATGGCGGCACGCACGCGCTCCTTGGTCTCGGGACGCACGCTGGGCGAATCGTGCACGGTGCGCGAGACCGTCTGCTCCGAGACGCCCGCGAGACGCGCCACGTCCTTAACGGAAACCGATTTTTTAACAGCGGCCATAGGTCGATCTTTCTATGTCAACGATGCCATCGCGGACATCCCAACAGACAAAATGAACGCCTCCAAGTATATCCAACGCCTCCCCGCAATACGCTTACCACCCAAAACCTACCGTTCACCGACAATCCCGCTTCCCCGGACGGCTTTTGTCGTCCAAATGTTAACGTTGCCATTGCGCAAACACAGGGCCACCGGGCGGCTCAAACGTTCACGCGTAAGGAATCGATGGTTCGCAGGCACAGGCACCACCGGTTCGCGTCTTTTTTTGTGTCGCAAAATGGCAACGTCAACATTTTGGCAACCGAACGCCAAGAGCTACCATCGTTGCTAACCCACCGACTCTTAGGAGCATTGTATGGAGCAACTCATCGCCATCATCGAAAAGGGCCAGCCCTTTTTCAACGCGATCGCCCGCAACAAGTACCTCAAGGCGATCCGCGACGGCTTTATCTCCGTCATCCCCATCATCATCTTCTCGTCCATCTTCTGTCTGGTAGCCTCGGTCCCCAACATCTGGGGTTTCTACTGGCCCGATGACATCAACAACGCCCTGTGGAAGTGCTACAACTACTCCATGGGCATCCTGGCCATCGCCTGTGCCGCCACCACGGCCAAGCACTTCGCCGACGCCCAGAACCGCGACCTGCCCAAGAACAACCAGATCAACTTTATCTCGTGCATGTGCGCGGCCATCATCGGCTTCCTGCTCCTTTCGAGCGACACGATCGCCACGGACGCCGCCAGCGGCTTCAACACCACCTACCTTGGTTCCAAGGGCCTGCTGACCGCCTTTATCGCTGCGTTTGTGACCGGCATCATCTACAAGTTCTTCATCAAGCGCAACATCACCGTCAAGATGCCCGAGCAGGTTCCGCCCAACATCTCGCAGACCTTTAAGGACATCATCCCCTTCTCCGTCTGCATCACCGTCTTTTGGGTCTTTGATATCGTCTTCCGCGCTGCTTTTGGCTTCTGCTTTGCCCAGGGCGTCATCCAGGTGTTCCAGCCCCTGTTCACCGCCGCCGACGGCTACATCGGCCTCGCTGTGATCTACGGCGCTATGAGCCTCTTCTGGTTCGTGGGCGTCCACGGCCCCTCGATCGTCGAGCCCGCCATCGCCGCCGCCCTCGTTGCCAACATGACCGACAACCTGGCTGCGTTCCAGGCTGGTCAGCACGCTTCCGCTGTCCTGACCCAGGGTGCCCAGTACTTCGTCGTCTGCATGGGCGGCACCGGCGCCACGCTCGTCCTGGTCTTTATGTTCTGCTTCCTGGCCAAATCCCAGGAGATGCGTGCCGTCGGTAAGGCAGCCATCGTCCCCGTGTGCTTTGCCGTCAACGAGCCGCTGCTGTTCGCCGCACCCATCGTGCTCAACCCCGTCTTCTTTGTCCCGTTTGTCTTTGCTCCGATCGCCAACATCTGGATCCTCAAGATCTTTATCGACTTCTTGGGCATGAACGGCTTTATGTACACCCTGCCTTGGACCGTTCCCGGCCCCATCGGCACCATCATGGGCTTGGGCTTCCAGCCGCTCGCCTTTGTGATGCTCGCCCTCATCCTGGTCGTCGACTTTGTCCTGTACTATCCGTTCTTCCGTGCCTATGACGCCCAGAAGTGCGCCGAGGAGGCCGAGATCTCCCAGGAGGAGCTCGCCGCCAAGAACGCCGAGAAGGCCGCCAAGCTCAACGATGCCTTCCAGGGCAAGGCCGATGCCAAGAGCGTTGCCGCCGGCGCTGCTGCCGAGGCCGTGAAGGCTGACGCCCCCGCCGCTTCCGCAGCACCCGCTGCCGAGGCTACGACCGCCAGCGACCTCAACGGCAAGCGCGTGCTCGTGCTCTGCCAGGGCGGCGGCACCTCGGGCCTGCTCGCCAACGCGCTGGCCAAGGCTGCCAAGGAGCGCGGCATCAATCTGGAGACCGCTGCCGAGGCCTATGGCAACCACGTCGACATGCTCCCCGACTTTGACCTGGTCGTCCTGGCCCCGCAGGCAGCCAGCTACCTGGCCGACCTGCAGAAGGACTGCGAGCGCGTGGGCAACAAGTGCGTCGCCTGCCGCGGTAAGCAATACATCGAGCTCTCCCAGAACGGCGACAAGTCTCTCGCCTTTGTGAGCGAGCAGCTGTCGAGGTAAGTAACGCTTAGGGCCAGCCGACTATCCAAGACCGGCTGGCCCTTCGATTTAAACGATTGGATCATCATGTCCGTTAACCCTGCCAGCGTCACCAACCCGCCCGCGCAGTTTCCCGAGGACTTTGTCTTTGGCGGCGCCACCGCTGCCTACCAGGTAGAAGGCGAGACCCGCACCCACGGAAAGGGCAAGGTCGCCTGGGACGACTTCCTGGAGGCCCAGGGCCGTTTCTCCCCCGACCCCGCCTCCGACTTCTACAACCAGTACCCCGTCGATCTGGAGCTGTGCGAGGAGTTCGGCATCAACGGCATCCGCCTCTCCATCGCCTGGAGCCGTATCTTCCCCGAGGGTACTGGCAAGGTAAACCCCGAGGGCGTGCAGTTCTACCACGATCTCTTTGCCGAGTGCCACAAGCACCACGTTGAGCCGTTTGTCACGCTGCATCACTTTGACACGCCGCTGCCCCTCTTTGAGAAGGGCGACTTCCTCAATCGCGAGACCATCGACGCCTTTGTGGACTTTGCCACCTTCTGCTTTAAGGAATACGCTGACCAGGTGACCTATTGGTTCACCTTTAACGAGATCTGGGCCGACGCCTCCAACACCTACATCGAGGGTACCTTCCCCGGCGGCGTCAAAGCTCATCTGGCCGAGGCCTTCCAGTGCGAGCACAACATGATGCTTGCCCACGCCAAGGCTGTGCTGGCCTTCCACAACGGCGGCTTTAAGGGCAAGATCGGCGTCATTCAGTCGTTGGAGTTCAAGTACCCGCTCAACGAGAACGACCCCGCCGACATCAAGGCCGCCAACAACGAGCACGTGCTGCAAAACCAGTTCCTGCTCGACGCCACCTTCCGCGGCGACTATGCCCCCGACACCCTCGAGTGCGCCAACCGCCTGGCTGCCGTCTCCGGAGGCACGATCGAGATCCGCGAGGAGGATCTCGAGATCATGCGCGAGGCCGCGCTCTACAACGACTACCTGGGTGTCAACAACTACCAGTGCCGTTTCCTCAAGGCTTACGACGGCGAGAACGACCTGCACCACAACGGTACGGGCGAGAAGGGCACCGGCCGCTGGCGCGTCAAGGGCATTGGCGAGCATGTGAACAAGCCCGGCATCCCCACCACCGACTGGGACTGGATTATCTATCCCGAGGGCCTGTTCGACCTGCTCGTCTACATTAAGCAGCGCTACCCCAACTACAAGCAGATCTTCATCACCGAGAACGGCATGGGCTACAAGGACCCCTACAAGGACGGTTTTGTGGACGACCAGCCGCGCATCGACTACATCGAGCAGCACCTGCGCTGGCTGCTCAAGGCCATGGAAGTGGGCGTCAACGTGGGCGGCTACTTCCTGTGGAGCCTGCAGGACCAGTTCTCCTGGACCAACGGCTACAACAAGCGCTACGGCTTCTTCTACGTTGACTTTGAAACCCAGAAGCGCACGCCCAAGGCAAGCGCCTACTGGTACAAGCACGTGGCGCAGACCCGTCGTCTGGACTAGCGACTTGCGACTAGCGAGATGCCCCGCTCACACAACCTGCCCCCATTTCTCAGCCGGGGGCGGCACGTCACACGGCGCGCCGCCCCCGGCCTTTGTGTTTGGGCGGACCGGGAGCCGTTTGTCTCGATCTGTAACATCTAGCCGAGTTTTTGGGTCCTGGCTGTTACAGATTGAGATGAACGTACCGGCCAATCCCCTCAATCTCAATCTATAACAGTTAGCCGGTTATTTCGCCCCCACCTGTTACAGATCGAGATGAATAGATTAGACCTAGCCGAAAAATCTCAACCTGTAACACGTAGCCGAGTTTTTCAGTCCTAGCTGTTACAGATCGAGACAAACAGGCCGAACAAGCTACACCCGTAGGACTTTCACGCTGGAGCATTCGACCAGCACGCCCGAAACAAGCGTACGGCTTCTGGAGCTCGGGGCTTCTAGGCACGCAACGACCTCGTCGGGCGCACGGACACCCAGTCCGCGGTGACGGAACTTCACCGACATATCCCGAAAACTCGACCCCCGGCTTAGCTTGCGCGCATTATCACAATAAACCCCCAACGATACACGGTCCTGCGGTTCAATGAGCCACAGGACCGCATGCCGTCGGTCAGATAAAGATCGTCATATACAGAGGTAGATATATCCTATGCCCTTCAGCCCTGAGCTGTTTTGGATGAAGAACTATCTCTTCTCCGACTCGTCGTTCGAATCGTCTGCCAAAATCGTCAAGCGAGATTGTTGAATACGATTTGGAGGATTTAACTTCAACAGGAGTGACCCGCGGTTTTCCAGCCGCGTCTTCAAAGCCGCGCGAAACAAGAAAATCAATTTCACGCGTTCTGGGCCGACTCCCCTCCGTTTTGGAAGGCTCCTGCCAGCTGTAATAAAAAAGCGAATGCCCCAAACTCTTAAGCTGCTGCGCCACGATGTTCTCGATTAGCATTCCTTTATTAATTGAAATTCTTCCAAATTGAATGTCTCTATGGACGTCCATAAGGTCCGGACCATCATCAAACGCCAAGCTCACGAGCAATCCCGTGTCCGCCATATAGCATTTAAGCGAAGACGCGTCTTCGTGCAAGCGGTAACCCACGCTCGGATCACTGCACAAAAAGCAACGGTTAATTAGTCGCGCATCCTCAAGCCAAATTAACGCCGACTCATATGTCTCAAAACGGGACCCCTTCTCCAGGCTGTCAAATTTAAACCGTTTGTTTGCCGCAGATAATTGACCCGGAATGTCATCATAAACCGCCCGCGCACGCCTAGCGTCCGAACCTCCAAACTTGGCAATGTCCTCCCTGTACAGTGCGATAATCTGCCGTTTAACCCTGTCGCATCCTCTAAAATCATTCTCTGCCACAAAGGAGTCGACCGACTGAGGCATGCCGCCGACAAGCATATACTCATCAAACAATCTCATACACGTTGCATGAACACTGTCCGGAAGCGCGGTCCGAGATTCGCGCGCTTTACGGATCTCTTCTGCATAAAGATCTTTTCCGGTCGCCCAAAGATATTCCTCAAAATCGAGGGGCTCGAGAGGGATTCTTTCTTCCTCTGAAGGTATGACAATGCTATCGACATTCTTTTTGATAGAGACAAGCGAGCCTGTCTCGATGTAATCAAATCTGCCGTCTTCTACAAGATGCTTTATGTATTCGCGCGCGATGGGAAACCGCTGCACTTCATCAAAAATGACCAGTGACTCTCTCGGCACGAGGGCCTTGCCATACTGCAGCTGGAGCATGCGTAAAAAAAGATCGACATCTTCTCGATGGTTCAGGAATATATCGAGCGTGGCTTTGCTAGCAGCCGAAAAGTCAATGTAAAGGTAGTCCTTGTATTCATTTTGCGCGAAGCACTTGACGAGCGTCGTTTTGCCAACGCGTCTTGCACCCTCAATAAGCACCGCAGTGCGCCCTTGCGAGCGTTCTTTCCACTCCTGCAGACGATCATATGCCTTCCGTTTAAACATAATCTCACCTCAGCTTAATTTACGTGCTAGTTTACAAAAATACCGACCTTCAGATATATCTAATAATACAGAAATACCGACCTTTAAATGAGCTTATAGCTACAAAAATACCGACCATTGCAATGGCCGAAACACACAATATCTCCCGCGGCATCAGCTAGCAGATGACCCGCGTGTGCTCCTCGATGGCGGCGCGATCCGCATCGGTAATACCTGGCTCGCACACCACGGCATCCAGGCTGTCCAGACGGCAGAAGGTGTAGAAGTCGCGCTTGCCGATCTTGCTGGAGTCGGCGATCAGATAGCGCGAGTCCGCCTTGCTAAAGGCAAGCTGCTGGATACGGCCCTCGTCCATGTTGGATGTGGATACGTCACCGTCCAAGATACCGTTGGCGCCGATAAACGCCGCATCGATGCCCAGCGCGCGCAGGGTATCCTCGGCCGTTGGTCCCACAAAAGCGGCGGTGCGGCGACGGTACATACCGCCCACGAGGCACAGGTCGCAGTCCTCGCGCGCCTCGAGCAGGTTAAACACCGAAAGCGAATTGGTCACAATGCGCAGGCGAAACGTCGGCAGCATCGAGGCCATCTGCTCAACCGTGGTGCCCGTACCCAAAAAGATGGTCGAGCCTTCCTCGATAAGCTCCACAGCACGGCGTGCGATCTGCAGTTTTTCCTCGGCATGCTTGGTGCGCTTTTCGCTGTGCGAATACTCATGGCGCAACATAGCGTGGGGACGACCCTGCGCACTGCGGGCGCCGCCGTGCACGCGCTCGATCTCACCCAGACTCGCAAGTTCTTCGAGGTCGCGGCGAATCGTCATGTCCGAAACGCCCAGCGCATCCGAAATCTCCTTAACCGAGACCGTGCCCTGCTCTTCGAGCAGCTGACGAACCTTATCCTGTCGCTCTGCCTTAATCACGATGAATCCTCGCTGTTCTATGCGCGCATACCGTTCAAACAGTAACGAACAAATTGTATCAGAATCGCGCGCGCCAAAAATGAGCGCCCACACAGCCCCAATCATCACTTTTTTGAGAAAAATACCCCCTGCTTTAGTGGGGTGTAGTGATAATCTCGCCTGTTCGCGCTACAGTTTGTCCGAAATACCTCGATGTTAGGAACCAAATGATCACTTCCGAGCTTTTCGGCACCGCGCCGTGCGGTACCCCCGTTCATCGCTACACCCTCAACGGGCCCGAGATCTGCGTTCGCATTATGGACTTTGGCGCCACCGTGTTGGGCATCGATGTGCCCGACATTCCCGGCAACGTGCGCGATGTGGTGCTGGGCTTCGATAAGCTCGAGGATTACTTTGACAACCCCGCCTGCTTTGGCGCGACCATCGGCCCCGTGGCCAACCGCACTGCGAGTGCCACGATCACCATCGACGGCACGGACTGGCATATGCCGGCCAACGAAGGCGTCAACAACCTGCACAGCGATCTTGAGCGCGGCCTGCACAAGCGCGTGTGGGATGCTGAGCTCGACGAGGTCCACAACGCCGTGCGCATGACCACCGCGCTTGAGGATGGCGAGCTGGGTCTTCCCGGCAACCGCACCTTTACGGCCGTGTTTACCGTTACACGCACCGGACGCTTCCGTATCGAGTATGGCTGCGAGAGCGACCGCGCCACCTATGTGTCCATGACTAACCACACCTACTTTAACCTTGCCGGTCATAACGCCGGCATGGACTGTGAGCACTTCTTTGTTGCTAACGCCACTCACTACCTGCCCATTAACGAGCAGAACATCCCCACCGGTGAGATTGCTCCGGTCGAGGGAACACCGTTTGACTTCCGCGAGCTGCGCCCCGTCGCCCCCGGCATGGAAGCCGACGACCCGCAGATTAAGCAGGCCCGTGGCTACGATCACTGTCTGTGCATCGATGGCTATCAGTACGGCCGTAATCTGCGCCGCGCCATGCACGTCGAGGAGATGTGGACCGGTCGCGAGCTGGACTACTACACCACCGCTCCGGGCGTACAGCTCTACACCGGTAACTGGCTGGGCGACGAGCATGCCAAGGACGACGCCAACTATGGCTGGGGCGCCGGCTTTGCCCTCGAGGCCGAGATGTACCCCGACACGCCGCACCAGCCGCTGTTCCCGCAGGGCATTGTGGGCCCGGGTCACCCCTACAGCAATGTGATCGAATATCACTTTATGAGGCACTAAGCCCATAACACAACATATCGCACAGCAGCGCCCGCCGGCACCACCGCCGACGGGCGTTTTTCTACCTAGTCGCCTGCGACGTTCTTAAACGACTAATCGTTGTGGGCACTCTTTGTCGAATGTGGCCGCCGCATCATCGATGATGCCGTGTCCTCGCGCGCAATGGTGGCGTCCGTCCCGCTTCGACCGTCGCGTTACGGCGCGAGAACATCCAGCGGAACAACTTGGACGCCACGCTCGGTAACATAGGCTTGCGAACCAAACCCGATGATCACGACTTTCGAAACCGGCGGGTTGTTTCCGGCGGCAACCATGCGTTTCTCGACAGCAACAAGGCTGTCAGACGCCTCTTCGATTTGAGCAGAGCTGAGTTTAACTTCGACCGGAATCCACGTTCCGCCGGGAGCCGCAATGACCGCATCGACTTCTAGATCGCGAGAATCATGATAGTGATAGAGGCCCATTCCGTTTGCTCGCGCATAAACCCACAAATCATGAAGCACCAGCGATTCAAAAAGCAGTCCGAGCGTCTTGAAATCTAGCAGTAGTGTCTCCGGGGTCGCCCCGAGTGCGGCGGCCGCCAGCGACGGGTCGGCGAGGTGATGCTTCTTCGATTCTCTTAAGTGCACGGGGGATCTCATTGCGGGGTTCCACGCGGGAATATCGCGAACGAAACTAACCCGAGCAAGAAGAGATATATATGATGCCGCCGTCTGTCTCGACACCTCTCCGCCAAGATCGGCCACGAGCGTCTTGAGTGTCGCCAAAGTGGATTCATTGCGCGCAAGCGACTCGATGACAGCTTTGACCTTTTCGGGATCGCGGCGAGAGCCATCAACACGAGATAAATCTTCTTCGGCGACTATGCCGATGTAGCGTTTGGCCATCGCGGACGCAGCCTGTGCATCGTGTCCGACCGCCGCGGGCCATCCGCCACGAACAACGCACTCGGCAATCGAGGCAGAATCCAGCGACCCGAAAGCTCCATTGAACTTTTCGCCAGAAATAATGCCCGATAGCTTAACCGCACCGCTGGATTTCCCGAGTTCGAAAAGCGTCATGGTGTCCATGCGCAGTTTGGCGAACCTTCCAGCACCGCTGTGCATCGGTCGCTCATTGTCTCGCGGTGTCGCCGACCCCGTAAATATGAACTGGCCAGGCTCGCCGCCGCGGTTGTCGCACTCAAACCGTGCCGCGTCCCAGAGTTTCGGAACCTCCTGCCATTCGTCGATTAGCCGCGGCACCTCGCCGGAAACGGCAAGAGCCGGATCCGTCTCGGCGCGTAAGCGATTCTCGAAGTTGCGCGACGGGTCCATGAGAAGGAGCCTGGACGCCGCACGGGTCCCGGCTGTGGTTGTCTTTCCACACCATTTCGGTCCTTCGATGAGAACGGCACCGAATATCCCTAGCATCTGGTCGAGCTCATTTTCGATAATTCGAGTGTAGTACTTTTTTGGCATGTTTTTCACCATTGATTACCAGCGCGTTTAACTAAATTTACCGTTTTCATTTAACCAGATTTTGCTTTTTTGATTAACCATATTTACGCAATTCAATTAACGAAACAGATTTAGGAGCCATTTTTGCGAACGGCTTAAGCTGTGGTGCAGTCATTGACGTTCTAAAAGACTAGTCGAAAGGGACACTCTTTTCATAGCTCCGACACATGTGCCAACATGTCTGAAATCGGCGCGCTACAGATTGCGCCCATCTACTACTTTTACTCCCGCACCCCTGACCATACGCCCCTATTTTCAAAAATCGCACGTTCGCTACCTGCAGTTTTAATATTGCGATTTTCATCGTGCTTCGAGGTAAGCGACCAAAAGTAGTAGATGGCCCCAATTCCTGGCCGAGGGCATATCGCCGCTCCTCCACGGGAAAATACGATCCGTTTTCCTCCGCCCCCAGGTAATCACACGAGCAGGTTCTCGATGGGATCGGGGTCGGAACTGGGGAGATAACGGATTTCTAGCTCTATGCCGAGCTTTTGCAACTCTTTGAAGGCGGCGATGTCCGTATCGTCTACGGCAATGGCAGGCGTTGCAGAGCGCTTGCCCTCCCTCGCCCGCATATGGCCGATGCTGATCTTGGTGATCGGCACACCGCCCTTGACCAGCGCGAGTACATCCGTGGGCGACGCCACCATGATGAGAATCCATTGGCGCGGCGTTGCGGTATGAATGATGTCGATGGTCCTTTGCACCGAGAAAAACCGCGTCCACACGCCCTCGGGCGCCGCGACCCTCATAGGCGCCCACTTGCGCGAATCCGCCGCAATCTCGTCGTTAACGATCAGGACGAGATTGGAACCAACCGCCTCATTCCACAGCTCAACGTCTTGCCCGTAAATAAACCGATCATCGATGCGTGTGAGAAGAATCTTGGGTTGAGCCATGGCCGCCCCATTCTGTTTGAGACCCATACGAGCGGGACGTCAGCCACCAACTCAACAGCAGGTCAAGCGCCAAATGAACGCTGCAGACATCACGCCTCCAATATTAGTGCATTTAAAGTGAGAAAAGCCGTCACAACACTTGCGCGGATGTGCGATGTCCCGTATCATAGACAGCCGTTGATGCCTCAGTTGCGTCATCACATGGCCGCCAGCGTAGCTCAGTTGGTAGAGCACCGCTCTCGTAAAGCGGGGGTCACCGGTTCGAGCCCGGTCGCTGGCTCCATTGCACAAGATAGCCGCCTTCGGGCGGCTTTTTTGTTGCCGATTCTGAGTGCGTGCGCGCCAATCCAAGCATCGCCACGTCAACAGCGGCCCACTCGGTGGACTTCGGGTTTAATGCTTAGGGGCGGGGATTTACCAAAGTGAAATCTTAATGAAAAGAAACCCAGCTGCAACAATTGCCATGGTGAGCGCTCGAATTGGCCATATAGATCTAAAATAGTCACAATATACAAATGTCGAGAGACATTGGGGATATAGATGAAAAGAACTAAGGGTTTTCTTTTGTTGGTATTGATGCTGCTCGGACTGTTCTGCCTGAGTGGCCCTTCTTGGGCCAAGGCTGCCTGTCCTGAAGGTGAGCCTTAGCAGTCTTATACGGGCAGCCTGCTGATAACTGCTAAGGAGGGCGATGCCGACTCTCAGTCTGGGGTAAATCCCCTTGCCACTTTTGAGGGGGACGGCGGAACGGTCAAGCTTGACCATATTGGTAGCGGGATTTTGAGGTGGCAAGTTCTTCCGGACAAAATTGCGAACGCTCCCTTCTCTTTTGCTGGAACGATTTATCTATACAAGGTTGTGA
The DNA here is from genome assembly GCA_958451615.1 of uncultured Collinsella sp. GTDB lineage: Bacteria > Actinomycetota > Coriobacteriia > Coriobacteriales > Coriobacteriaceae > Collinsella. Next base: position 27,141 of record CAUDQR010000012.1, read on the forward strand.
GCGGAAAACAAAAATACGTCGATTGCTATCCGACAAACGGGTCTGGAATTGCATTCACCGGCATTTCGGGGCAGATTGATACACATGTACGAAAGGGAACCTATGTGGTGCGTTGGGTTGGAGCTGCTGCAGGCCCGATATGGATTGCGGTCTTGCGCCCCGATGTCCAAATAGGTTTCTCTCTATAGACGGGAAGTTGCTCATGGACGCCATATATGACGGAGATGACTGGGTCGATCACTATACTTGGCGCCTGGTCGGCTCGAACGACAATGGGGATGTGGTGTTTGATGGACTATGTCCAAAGCATCTCCATCCTTTTGTCTCGTCGTTAATTGAGAGTTCCGCTCGTGTTGCCCCCTACAGCTCGGCATCGCTTCATGATACGGACGTTTTGAAGACCATAAGGGAATCAATTGACGATGGCACGATGAGCGGCCCGCTGTTTTCTCGGCTTGTGGGGCTAGATGAGATTGGCTCGAAACGACTGCTTGCGGGCGAAAAAGTGGAACTCACTTATCGGTCGATGATTTCAATCCTGCGGCTAGCCGATGTTCTTCGCAAATAAATGAGGCTTCCCTATTCAAAAACATGAAACCCCGCCAAACGTGATTTCCCTAGGGAAAACCCGTTTGGCGGGGTCCTAGCGTGATTTCCCTAGGGGAATCACGCCATCAGACGAACAGCTCAACCGAGCAGTTCGCTACTCCTCCCAGTAAGCATCTGCAAGCAGCTTAAAGCAGATCTTCTTGACCGGCTGTGCGCCATCGCCCGGGAACTCGAGCGTGGGCATGTGAGGCTCGCCGGCAACGAACAGTGCAAACTTATCGTCAGCAAGATCGCCGGCGATCGAGACGTCGGAATCGACCAGGTCGTAGTCGTCCTTCTCGTCAAACTCCTGGACCAGCGTCAGGCTGCCCGTGGCAACCTTAAAGGCCTCACGACCCTCGACGTCAATCTGCAAGTCGTGATAGCGCTGATGCGTCTCGTAGTGAGCCTCGGCCTCGGGACGCGTCGTGGGAGCCATGACGTTCGCAAAGACCTTGTCGCCCAGAATCGGATGGCTGCCGACCTCGAGCTCCGCCGGGTCGTTCTCCTCGAGCCAGTCGATCAGCACATCGAGACCCTTGAGCATTCCGCGGTATTCCTCGATATCGCCCAATGCACCGTAAATCATTTAAATCCCCTCTCGGATCGTTTCTTTGGCGGCTACTCGGCAAACGCATTGCCGACGCTGTTGCCACCCACATACGTCTCGACCAGGGTAAGGTCGGGATTGAACACGACAGCATCGGCGTCGCGCCCCGGCATAATGCTACCGCACTTGTCGTCGACTCTAACCACAAGCAAGCAACCGATGCCGGGGGCGGCGCACAGGCTCCTACAGCTCGGTCACGACAACGCCGTTGTAAACCTCGTCCCAACGATCCATAACCAAGTGGCCAGTCATGGGATCCATGGCATTGAGCTTGCCGCAGGTGTTGGCGGTACGCAGCACCGTCTCGTCATCCGCGCCAGCAGCAATCGCATGTGCGAAGCCGGCAATGGTCGAATCGCCAGAGCCCGTAGCGTTAACGGCGGGGATATCGGGGGTCTTGGCGCGGAATGCACGGCCATTATGGAAGCCCACGGAGCCGGCAGCGCCCATGGACACGACGACCCAGGGGATATCGGAGAAGCGGGCATCAGAGGCGAGCGCGGCGCGGAGCTCGTCCACATCGTCGGTGGTAAAGCTCGTGCCCAGAAGGCCGTTAATCTCGGTCAGGTTAGGCTTGACCAGCTCGGGCTTAATTTCGGACTTAAGGGCGGCCTCGAGCGAAGCACCCGAGGTATCGAGCAGCACCTTGGCGCCGGCGTTCTCGGCAATACCCGTGATCTTGGCGTAGTAGCCCGCCTCGACACCACGGGGCAGCGAACCCGAGATGGTAACGACAGCGGCCTTGCTCGCAAGCTCGGCGAACTTGGCGGTAAAGGCATCGAGCTCCTCGGGGGCAATCGTCGGGCCGCTCTCGAGTAGCTCGGTCTGGTTGCCGGCGTGGAGGATGTTAAGGCAAATGCGAGTCTCGCCCTTGATGGGTACGAAATCATTCTTAATGCCGTTGGCATCCATGAGCTCGGCCATATAGGCGCCCATATGACCACCAAGTAGGCCGGTTGCCACAACGTCGTCGCCCAGCTGGCCCAGCACACGGGCCACGTTGAGGCCCTTGCCGCCGGCGGTCTTTTCGGGCGTCACACGGTTGACGTCGTCGATAACGAGCTCATCGAGCTGATAGCGCGTATCGACAGACGGGTTCATCGTAACGGTGAGGATCATTTTTAGCTCCTTATCTCGCAGGCTCCTTGTGCCTCGCGATACGAGTCGACAAAACGTAATTACAGAATCTCAATCGCGAACGAGCGAACGACGGTCTCCCTGGGCTTGGCGACAAGGCAGCCACGCTTATGCTCAAGCACGTCGTCCTCATCGGAGCAGGTCGAAAGACCGCCCCAGGGCTCAACTGCCACAAAATCGCCCTCGGGCTTGCTCCACACAATGAGATATGGGAAGCCCTCAAAGCTCAGGCGAACGCCCTTGTCCTCGCCCTTCTTGGAAAGCGTAACCTGACGGCTCTCGAGCACGTCAAAGATGGTCTCCGCAAAATCGAAGAGCTCGTGCGACAGGGGCAGCGTCTTTCCCACCATGGGGCTCTTGGAGCGGTTGGTCACGTCAATCAAGCCAGTCGAGGGGACGGCAGTGCAAAGCTCAGCAGCTTCGTCCTTCTCAAAGCGCAGCTCGTAGTCCGTATAGGCCTCGCCCTCATCGAGCGGGCACCTAAAGCCGGGATGACCGCCGATAAAGAACGGCATGTCCTCGGTTCCCTCGTTGGTCACCTCATAAGAGACGCGCACGGCATCCCCCTCGAGCGTATAACGAGCGACAAGCTTAAACGGGTACGGATAATCGCTCAGCAGCGCGGCGTTATCCTCGGAAGCCAGGCACATCGTCAGCTCGTTCTCGCTTTGGCTCAGCAGCTTCCACTCCTGTTTGCGCGCAAATCCGTGGCGAGCGAGCTTTACATGATGCCCGGCGAACGTCATGGCGCTGTTATCGCGCAAGCCTCCGCAAATCGGGAAGCAAATCGGTGCCTGGCCGGACCACACGGCGGGATCGCCCTGCCACAAGTACTCTCGACCTCCAGCCTCAATCGAGGTAAACGAACCACCAGCCGTGGACACCTTAATAGAAATCGAATCGTTGGAGAGAGCGTATTCCATTGCCCATCCTTTCGAACAACTGCTTTTTGCTCGCAAGTACCCGTCTCGGCCCTAACCAAAGGACAAACCCGCACGTTCATCGATGCGTCCGGTATCCCAGCCGTGCAACGGGGTACCATACAGACATTGATGCAATTACAGCTGAAAGGCCTTCTTATGCGAACCATCATCCTCTACGCCTCGCGCCATCACGGCAATACGAAAAAGCTCGTGGACGCCATCGTTGAGGCACACCCCGAGATCGATACCCTCGACGTCAAAGCGCTCGGCAAAAACGAGTATCCCAACCTGCACGAATATCATCTGATCGGTGTCGCCACGGGCATCTATTACTCCGAGATCGACAAAGATATGGCACGCGTGCTCACTAACGTGCTGCAACCGCAGGACAAAGTGTTTGGCCTTATGACCTACGGTGGCAAAAACAAGTGGTACGGCAAGGATATCGATGGCATCTGCCGCATGAGGCAGGCCATCTTTATGGGTGTCTACGGCTGCCCCGGCTTTGATACGTGGGGACCGTTCAAGCTCGCCGGCGGTGTCCAAAAGGGACACCCGACCGCTGAGGAAATTAAGGGCGCCGTCGACTTCTTCGACAAGATCGAAGACGAGTATGGCGACATCATCGTCGAAGAGTACGCAAAGCGCGAGAAGCGTCTAGCATACGAGAAGGAGCATCCTGCGGGAGGTCTTGTGGCCGGCGTTAAGCGCACGGCAAAGAAGATTGCTAACAAGCTGTAACTGTGAAGGTGCTTTTGAGCGTTTAACCCATACGGCGGGTCCGAGCAATTTCGGGCCCGCCGTCTTTTTCTATCGTTACTCGGTAAAGGCGTTGCCGACGCTCTGGCCGCCAACATACGTCTCGACGAGGGTGAGCTCATGGTCGAACACGACAAAGTCGGCGTCGCGACCCGGCATGATGCTGCCGCACTTATCCTCGATGTGTGCAGAGCGAGCCGGCACCTCGGTTGCCATGCGAATGGCGATATCGGCGCTGGCGATGCCCCAATCGACAATGTTCTTGACGCCCTGGGCAAGCGTGAGCACCGAGCCGGCAATGCTCTTGCCGTCAGCGAGCCAGCACAGGTTGTCCTTCATGATGACGTCCATGCCACCACTGGTGTAGCTGCCCTCGGGCATGCCGCCGCAACCCAGGCAGTCGGTGATGAGCACCGTGTGCTGCCAGCCCTTTGCCTGCAGCAGTGCCTTGATGGCGGCAGGGTTTACGTGCTTGCCGTCACAGATGATCTCGGCGTAGGTATCGGGCGTGGACATGGCTGCACCCACGACACCGGGCTCGCGGTGATGCAGCCCGCGCTGGCCGTTATAGGTATGCGTAAAGCAGCTGGCACCGGCGTTGATGGCGGCGATGCACTCATCGTAGGTGGCGTCGGAGTGACCAATGCTGGTCACCACACCCTTGGCGTTCAGAGCAGCCGCATAAGCAGCGGCGCCATCGCGCTCGGCAGCCATGGCGCTCTTAACGATGCGACCGCCCGCAGCCTCCTGCCACTGATCGAAGACCTCCTCGGAGGGGTCGATAAGATAAGCGGGGTTCTGCGCGCCCACGTGCTTCATGGTAAAGAAGGGGCCCTCCAGGTAGATGCCCTGAATGCGAGCACCGCAGAAGTCGGGGCCGCGACCCTCGTCCGCCTGGGCGATGGCAGCGCAAGCGTCCTTGATCTGCTCGACGCCATCGGTGAACGTCGTGGGCAGCCAGCTGGTGGTACCGCGACGGGCGAGCTCGGTCGAGCTGATATCGATGCCCTCGGGATCGTTATCGGTAGTTGAGTGGTTGTAGAAGCCATGGATGTGAGTATCGACCATACCCGGTGCGATCCACGATCCCGTGTAGTCCTTAATCTCGCAAGAGGGCTCGTCGGCCTGCCAGGCGCCAAAGACGCCATCCTCGACCATAAGATAGCCGCCCAGTTGCGGGCCTGCCGGCAAGAAGAACTTGTCAGCCTTAATTGCGTACGTGCTCATATGCACTCCTTGCTTCTAAAGCAGTTGACTGTGGTGATGCTTATACCCAGCCCACGTAATAACAAAAAGCGCCCGCCCGCCGTTATGAGCGGACGGGCGCCCTTACAGGGGGACGCGATTAAGCGGTGAAGGGGTGAATCGTCACGCCCTTAACCACGCGGTTGACCGTACCGGTGGGGCTCGGCGTGTCGGGCGTGTTGCCCACGCGCACGGAGTTAAGCAGGCTGATAGCCTGAGCAAACATCACGAACGGCAGAGCAAGGTAGCCCTCGGGAAGCGCCTCGTAGCCCTTAAAGGTGAAGGACTCGCCCTCGTAGACGGTAGCGCCATCCTGCTGAACGGCAACGGTGTGCTGAGCGATCTTGTCGCCACCGATCTCGTTGAGGATGTCGATGTCGTACTGACGGGTGTAGGCGTCGTTGTTGACGAACACGAACACGAGGGTCTTGTCGTCGACGAAGGATTTGGGTCCGTGACGATAGCCCATGGAGGTGTCGTAGGAAGTAGCGACCAGACCGTGAGCAAGCTCGAGGATCTTGAGCTGGCTCTCCTGGGCAAGGCCACCGAAGGAGCCGGAACCCAAGTACGTCACGCGGTTGAAGTCGCCAGCGAGGTAGTCGGCAACCTCGGACTCGCGAGCGATGACCTCCTCGCCCATCTTGGCGATGGTCTCGACCCACTCGGCCTTCTGCTCGTCGGAAGCCTCGTCAAAGATGAGGGTAGAGAGCAGGGTCATGCAGGTGTAGGAGCCGGTCATGGCGAAGCCCTTGTCGTTGGCGCGCGGAATGAGCAGCGTCAGCGCATTGGGATCATCGGCGGACTCGACGGCAAGCTTGCCCTCGGGCGCGCAGGTGATGTTGAGGAACTTGACGTTGTGGACGAGCTCCTTGGCAACGGCAACGGCGGCAAGGCTCTCGGGGCTGTTGCCAGAGCGGGCAAAGGAAACCACGAGCGTGGGATCCTCAGCGCGCAGGAAGTCGCGCGGGGCGCTCACGATGTCGGTCGTGGCGATGGGCTTAAAGTCGTAGAGATCAGTGTTGCCGGCGTGACGCAGATACGGGGCGCAGGTATCGCCAACATAGTCGGACGTACCGGCACCGGTGAAGACAACGGACAGACGGCCCTCGCCCATAGCACGAGCCTCGGTAAGGAAGGCCTCGATGGCCTCCTTGTTCTCGCGATAGATGTTGAGCGTATCACGCCAAAGCTCGGGCTGCTGAGCAATCTCGGCCGTGGTGATCTGGGCGCCGAGCTCGGTGAGCTCCTCGACACTCTTCTCGAACATTTCTAATACCTCTCTCTAGAAGTAATCCTCTGACGTGCAATTATACACTTCGGTTGGTTATCTGGTAGTAACCAGTTAAATGCAAAGAATCACCATATGGAAACGATGCGGACACTAGTTGCTACGCTGGTGGTAAACCTTGTATTTAAACTGATCGGCACGAGCAACCGAGAGTGTATACTCCACAACCTCGTTTGACTCGTTATACGTAGTCCTGACCAAATCGAGCACAGGCGAGCCCTCGACAATTCCCAAAAGGTGGGCGTCGGTGGGACGGGCTATGCTCGCATAGAACTCCTCTTCAGCCACGCGTATCTTTTGCTGAAAGTCTTGCTCAATCACATCGTAAAGCGGCTTGCGCTCCAGCAGCGGTCGCTTTAGGGACAGAAATTGACGAACCGGTAGATAGCTGCGTTCGACCATCATGGGCATGTTGTCGGCAGAACGAAGGCGCTTAAGCTTAAAAATGCGATCACCGATACGCAATCCCATATGCTCGGCCAGATTCTTATCGGCCTCCATCTCGCAAAACTCGAGAATCGTGGTCTCGGGTTCTCGACCCATCGCGCGCATCTGCTCGGTAAAGCTGTAGGACTGCATAAGATTGGTTGCTTTTGCCGAACGGTCAGTCACAAAGGTACCGCGACCGTGCTGCCGAACCACCAGTCCTAAACGCTCCAGTTCCTGCAGAGCCAAGCGTACCGTAGTGCGCGAGAGACCATAGCGCTCCGAAAGTTCGCGCTCGGAAGGAATCATGTCACCAGCGCGATATTCATGGTCAATCTTTTCGGTCAGAATATCGACCAGCTGATCGTACAGCGGCTGCTTACGCGCTCCGATCGCCATCCTATCCTCCCTTTTGCTCGAATTCGGCTAACTACCTAGGGTGTTAAGCATTATCGGTCTGCAACACCCGACTCATCAAGAAAACAAAAGCCGCGCGCTCTTTCGAGCACGCGGCTTTTAACATACACATGGCTTAAGGGGTCGGGGTGTGAGCCGCGCAGGGACACACCCCTCAAGCTAGAGCCTTACCAGATGCTCGGCCAGAGACCAAGCGGGCCAGCGCCCAGGATGCCCAGGACGAAGAGCAGCAGAATGCCCTTGGTCGGGGTCCAGCTGTGCTTAGCGAACATGTAGTAAAGCAGCAGCGTAAGCATAAGCGGGACGAGCTTCGGGACGATGGTGTTGAGGGTGTCGGCAACAGAGAAGTTGACCGGATCCTCGGTGACGGTGCCGTAGGTAACGGACTCCATGCCGTTGCCCAGATCGGTGACGCCGCACTCGACAGCGTTGCCGTCGGCATCGGAAGCGGTGAGGGCGTTGCCGTCCTCATCGGTCATGGCGATGGTACCGGCCTCAGCGGTCTCGGTATCGATGCCCTCCATACCGGTGAAGTTCTCGGCCTCCTTCTCGGAGACGATCACGGTAGTAGCGGAGAGGCCACGGGTGGTGCCGTTGGGGATCTGAAGGTTGATCTGGGTGCCACCCATGGTGACGACCAGGCAACCGACGACGAAGACGCCCATAATGGAAGCGGCACGCGTGAAGGCCTGCATGTTGGCAGTCAGAGCGTCAATAGCGCTGGTGCCAAGCTTGTAGGACCAGTTCATGAGCCAGAAGCGCAGAGCGAACTGGACGACGTTGAAGATCACCAGGAAGATGATCGGCGCAGCGGCATTGCCGTTGATGGCCATGTTGGAGGTGATGCCGGCCGTGATAGGCACGAGCGTCAGCCAGAACAGGGCGTCGCCGATACCACCGAGCGGGCCCATTGCGGCGACGCGGACGGCGCGAATCGTGGGGATGTCAACCTTGTTCTGCTCGAGCGAAAGCACGATACCCATAACAAAGGTGACGAGGAACGGGTGAGTGTTGAAGAACTCCAGGTTGTGGCTCATGGAAGCCGCGAGGTCGTTCTTGTTGGTGTGGATCTTCTCCAGACCGGGGATGATGGAGTAAAGCCAGCCAGCGGCCTGCATGCGCTCGTAGTTGAACGATGCCTGCAGGAAGCAGGAGCGCCAAGCCATCTTGTTGAGGGTCTTCTGGTCGAGCTGCGGAGCAGGAGTGAGATCCTCGTAGTGCTCCGGGATCACATACTCATTAGATGCCATCTTCGAAGTCACCTCCGTCAGAAACAGCTGCACCCTTCAGCTCGGTCTGCTGCTGGAAGTCCCAGAAAGCGATGCCGAAGCCGATGAGAGCGAGGATGAGCAGGGCAGGGGTTGCCAGCGAATCGTTGGCAACGGTGATGAGCGCGAGGCCAAAGCCCATGAGGAAGAAGCCCCACATATCGCGGTTCATCATAACCTTGAGCAGGACGGCGAAGCCGACGAAGCGCATCATGCCGCCTGCAGCGGAGAGACCGGTCTGCAGCCAAGTCGGGATGGCGGAAGCGATGGTCTGACCGATGGTAGCGCCAGCGATAAAGAACAGGGTGACGACGACAGCGAAGATCAGGCCGAGCAGAGCCATGGCGAAGTAGTTCAGACGCTCGATACCCTTGGTGTCAGCGTTGTGGGCCATGTTATCGGCCGAGGACATGAGCGGCGACATAAGCGTGAAGACCAGGGTAACGCCGAGCTGACCAAGCAGAGCGAACGGAATGGCAAGGCCGACTGCCGCGTTGGGCTCGAGGCCCGTAGCGATAGCGAGAATGGCTGCCATGATGCCGCCGATGACGGCGTTAGGCGGCTGAGCGCCTCCGATCGGCATGTTGCCGATCGTCATGAGCTGATAGGTACCACCCACGAGAAGACCGGTGTTGAGGTCGCCAAGGATAAGACCGATGACGGCGCCGGTGACGATGGGCTGATAGAGAGACTCGAGGAAGTTGAACTGGTCGATTGCCGCGACGAACGTGACGATGAAGACCAGAGCGACCTGGATGATCGAGTATTCCATCTTGCTCCTCCTTTCAAAATGTATGTACGCACTTTGGATATCACGTACAGAACGTCAGGGTTTCAATCCTGACAACGTGGATCACGAGGATTACGAGAAGAGCTTGCTCGTGTCCTCAACAGGCGTGCTCGGAACGCGCCTGATCTCCAACTCCACCCCCAATTCCTGCAGCTCTTTAAACGCAGCGACATCCTCGTCGTTAACTGCGACGGAGGTGGCGACTTGGCGCTTTCCTTCCGACATGTGCATGTTGCCGATGTTTACCTTCTTTATAGGCACACCGCCCTTGACGAGCGTAAGCACGTCTTCCGGTGTTTCGGCCACGATGAAGATCTTCTGGCGCGGGCTCGCCTTGCCAATGACGTCGATGGTCTTCTGCAGGGAGAAGAAACGCGTAGCGACGCCGGCGGGAGCGGCCATCTTCATGAGGTTCTGGCGCATGGTGTTGGTCGACACATCGTCGTTGGCGACGAGGATAAGGTTGGAGCCCAGGGTGGAGTTCCACTGGGTAGCGACCTGACCATGGACCAGTCGGTTATCGATGCGGGTAAGAAGAATGTTGGGTTCTGCCATGTTGATCAGCTTCCTTTCGTTATTTGCTGACGACAGTTACTTGATCTCCTGAATCGCGTAACGCGAAACATCTACGACGGCACCGGATCGGACTTTGATCTGGACCTTTTCGCCTTCGATGCCCTTGACGGTTCCGTAGATACCGCCGGCGAAAAGAACCTCCTGACCCGGCTTGAGCTCGGTGTGCAGCTCCTTGAAGTACTTCTGCTTCTTCTTCATGTTGATCTGAGACCAAATGGTGTAAATCACACCCATGATGACGAGAAGACCTAAAAGAGCGACCGAGGAGCTCAGGACGCTGGCTCCGAAATCGGCCATTAGATGCCGTCCTCGTCACCGAAGATATCCTCTTCCTCGGCACCAGCGACGGAGGCAACCGTCTGGGCGGTGATGCCCGTCTGGCCAACGGTCACGGCCTGCTCGCCAAGCTCGGCGAGCGTAGCGTTGCCGCGGAGGAACAGAAGCTCAATAACCATGGGAAGGTTCGTGCCAGTCAGAATCTCGACGTTGTCGACATCCTGGGCAATCATCATTGCCTGGTTGAACGGGGTACCACCAAGCAGGTCGGTAAAGACGAGCACGCCATCGCACTCCTCGCGCATGGCGGTAATAGCGGCGCGGAGATCCTCACCGTAGGAAGCAGCCTGGTCGCCCTCGAAAGGAACGACGGTAAAAGCGGGCTGGTCGCCAGCGACCATAGCGATAGCGCTTGCGATGCCGGGTGCGAACTGTCCATGACCGGTAAGAATAAAGCCAACCATTCAAATTTCCCTTCCGAAGGTGTGTACGATACGAGTCCGATGTTTTCGAAAGCCAGCGGGCGGGCGCCCTTAAAGCTTCTTGGAAAGCGTTCTTTAAGACCAGTGGTCTCTCAACTGGTAGTAACCACGTGACGTGTTGTTGTCACTATATCACCACAGAAGAGGTTGCTTTCGTTGATTCAAACAGTAAAACGTTTTTGCACCGTTCACGGTAAAAAATCGACCGTTTACCGCTCGTTAACACTTCTACCTGCGGTTTTGAAACCGTATCGAAATACTTTGACGAAAGATCGGAACCTTTTCTGTGTCTAAACAACGCAGGGTGGCTAAAAATGGCGTGTAGAAAAATTGCAGGTCATTGTGAAGATTTGTGAATTGGTCTTTTTGACTTAATACCAGTAAGAACCAGTTTCGATATTATCGGTGAACGGTAGTTTTCGACCGTTCACCGGTTATTTGCAATCGTTTACGGCCGTTTTCCCGGATGAATTGAGGATACCCGATGAAGCACTTGCGCAGGCGCAAGTCCTACCCTAGTGGTCTCGGTAACAAAAAGCCCGCTAGAACGATGTCCGTTCTAGCGGGCTCAATCAGGTAGATCGGTTAGCGCGCAGTAGTTCAGGCAAACCTTACGCAAACAGGCCGTAGATGCTGATGTTGGCCTTGGCGTAGAGGCCGTTAGCATACTCGGTCCACTTGGAGCTGGCGCTCGAAGCCTGCGAGGAATACTGCTGATAAGCAGTGTAGTAGGCGGTCATGGCCTGCTTGTAGGTGGCGCTATCGGTCGTAAAGGCGTCATCGGCAAAGGCCTTGGCATAGGTGCTGTCGGCATCCTTCCAAGTGCCCTTTGAGCTATCCCACTCATCGCCGGCAAGGTTGATAATGTAGTCGGCGTAATCCTTGCTCGCGGTCTCCTCGTTGCCGTCAGCAGGCTCGGTCGGGGCGGTCGGCATGCTTGCGGAGCTGTCGCCGACCTTCTTCTTGTAGAGCTTCTGCAGCGTCGCGGACTGACGGACGATCTTCTTGGCCTGATCCTTGGACACGCCGTACTGTGTGGCCATGGTCTTGTAGTCGGAGGTGCCGATGGAATCCTCGGCGTACTGCTTCATTTCCTTGGAAGAGACGGTAATGCCCTCGTCCTCGGCAGCGTCCAGCAGAATCTGGTTGCGCACGTAGGACAGGATAACGTCGGCAGACGGAGCGGTATAGTTGCCGTCGTCGTCCTTGACGGTGTCGAGGCTGTACTGGCTCTCGATGGCCTCGCGCGCGGTGATGTCGCTCTTCTTGCCGTTGTAGCTATAGCTTGCCACGGTCGAATCGAGCTGGTCCTCGGTGAGAGTCGCCGAGCCGACGCCCTTGCCGCCAAAACCACCGTTGCCGATAAAGAAACCGACCACCGCAGCAATCACGATGGCGACCACAAAGGCGGCAATCATCGTCTTCTTGTGCTTGCAAGCGTGGTCGTCCACATCGGAGTCGTCATCGTCCTGCTCTTCGGGCATGAGGTTCTCGTCGGCGGCGTCCGCGGCGATCTTTGCCTCCAGGCGAGCGTCCTCCTCCTCGGCGGTCGTGCCGGCGGCAATATGTTCGGCAGACGTGCCGGCGACCAGATCAATCTTCTCGTCATCATCACCGTCGGGGCCTTCGCCGCGCTCGATGATCTGGATGCCGTCGATCTCGTCCTTCTCGTCCTTCTTTTGAATCAGACCCATAGTCAGCTACTCCTTATTGGGAACACAATCCCTAACAGAATACGCCCGACGAGGCGCCGGGCATATTGATTCTTAGGTTATACGCAAACACTTAAGTACTATTTAGGCGTTTGCAGCCTGCATGCTTTAGGCCAGGTGCTCAATAACGGCATCGGCGAAGGCCTGCGTACCCACCGCACCCTCGACGGAACCGGTCTGGGCACGACGTACGTCGCCGGTAACCTGCTTACCCTCGTCGAGCGTGGCGGACACGGCGGCGCGGATACGATTGGCAGCATCGTTCTCGCCCAGATGATCGAGCATCATAGCCGCAGACAGAATCTCGGCCGTGGGGTTGGCGATATCCTGACCAGCGATATCGGGCGCGGAGCCGTGCGTTGCCTCGAAGATGGCGCAGTCGGCACCGATGTTGGAGCCGGGGGCCATACCCAGGCCACCCACCAGGCCAGCGCACAAATCGCTCACAATGTCACCGTACAGATTGGGCAGCACCAGGACATCGAAGTCGTCGGGGTTTTGGACCAGGCCCATGCAGGTGGCGTCGACGATCTTGTCGTTGAACTCGATATCGGGATAGTTGGCGGCCACCTCGCGCGCAACGCGTAGGAACAGGCCGTCGGTCGCCTTCATGATGTTGGCCTTGTGTACGGCCGTCACCTTTTTGCGGCCGCAGCGGCGGGCGTACTCAAAGGCATACTCCACGATGCGGCGACTCTTGGCAATAGAGATCGGCTTGATCGAGATCGCGGAATCGGCGGTGAAGGTCTTCTGGCCCGAACGCTCGACGAGCTGTGAGAGTTCCTCGACCTCGGCAGCGCCCTCATCGAACTCGATGCCGGCGTAGAGGTCCTCGGTGTTCTCGCGCACGATAACCAGGTCGACATCGCGGAAACGAGAGCCGTCGCCCGGCTGCGACAGGCAAGGGCGCACGCAGGCGTACAGGTCGAAGTGCTTGCGCAGGGCCACGTTGACGCTGCGGAAGCCCGTGCCAACCGGTGTGGTGATGGGGCCCTTGATGGCAACCTTGGTCTCGGCGACCGCATCGAGCACATGCTGGGGCAGCGGCGTGCCAAACTCGTCCATGACGCCGGCGCCGGCCTCCTGGACGTTCCAGTTGATCCGGACACCGGTGGCCTCGACCACGCGGCGCATGGCCTGCGTAATCTCGGGACCGATACCGTCGCCGGGAATCAGGACTACATCGTGCGCCATAATCTGTTACTCCTCGTCTTCGGCGTCGTCAGATTTTTTAACGCTAGCACGCTTCTTCTTTTTGGAGAGATCCAGGCCAAAACGTTTAACAAGCATTTCGCAGATCTCGCTCGAACGGGCCTTGAGATAGCTGCCCTTGCCGTTCTCGGCATCGAACTTAAGGCGCAACGCAAGCTTCTCTGCGACCTCGGCGTCGATCTCGCCCTGGCCGAACTCGTACAGGCAACCGAGCATGTCGCGATACTCGAGGTCGCCGTGGTAGCACTGGATGGCCTCGTCCAGAATCGGCCAAGCCTCGCGCGACCGCTCGACGCCCGTGGCTCCCCACACGCACAGCAGGCGGAAGGCGGCGTAGCGCAGCGTGGAGGAAATCTCGTCGAACAGCGCGGTCTCGGCGCCCTCAAAGGCATCGCCCAGCTGCTCGGGGCAGGTGGTGGCGAGCGCCGCCAGGGCATCGAGGGCCTCCCAACGGGTCTGCGCCTCGGGGCGGTCGAGCGCCTCGATCAGCGCGGGCGCGCAGGGCACGACGCGCTGGGGATCGCGCTCAGCAAGCAGGTGCAGCACGCGGGCGGCAAACTGGCGGATGCGGCGCGTGGGACAGCCAAGCTCTTGGACCAGGCGGTCGACGGCGTTCTCGTTCTCCTCTGCCAGCTGAAGCTGTGCCAGCTCCTCGTCGGTGAGCTGTTCGTCTTTATTTTCTGCCATAGTTACCTCTTCTATTTATTTCTTGGCGTGCTTGCCAGCACCCTTGCTGTCATCGGTGACTGAGATGAGCTGTCGGTCGGAAGCGCCATTGTGGCGTGCGCGACGGCGGTCCTCGGCGTCGCCCGCATCGGCGGCGGCGCGATGGGCCTTGTTGACATTAAACACCTCGTCGTGCTTGCGCCACGGGCCGACGGATTCGCCAAAGCTCATCTTAAGGCCGGCGATAAAGCCGCCGAGCCAGCCGATCGGCGCAAACTGCACCAGCGGGAACAGCGAGAACACCCAGGTCAGCAGGACGACTGCCGCCGCTCCCGCAAAGTTGGCAATCCAGTAGTCGCGCTTGGTGATGACGCGCTTTTCGCACGCCCACTGGCCGCACAAAAAGCCAATGTAGATCGCAAAGAGAAAGAGCACCAGCGCAAGTACCACGAACGTCCAGCTCATGGGCGCTACTCCCCGTGATGGTGGCCGCAGCAGCACTCGTGGCCGTCGTCATGGCCGTGGCCGCCGCAGCACTCGTGGTCCTCGCCATGGTGGTGGCCACAACCGCACTCGTGGTCGTCGCCATGTTCGCCGCAACCGCAGCCTTCCTCGTGAGCACCGTGCTCCTCGGGACGATACTGCGACCAGTCCAGACCGGCAGCGATGGCGTCGGCCTCCTCCTTGTAGAGGACCGTGATGGCCTGGGTGCCCAGCTTGGCACCACCGATGGCGTCGAGCATGTCGTAGAGCGTAAAGGCGACATCGGCGCCGGGCAGCGCGAGCTCGCGGTCATCGGCGTAGGCGAGCGCCAGACGCAGGTCCTTAATGAAATGCTCGACCATAAAGCCGGGCTTGTAGTCGCCGTCGAGCGCCTTGGGAGCCAGGCTCTCCATGGCGCCGGACTTGCCGGTACCGCCCAGGATCATCTGGCGGGTCTTCTCCAGGTCAAGGCCGCTCAGCTCGGCAAATGTCATGGCGTCTGCCATGCCGACCATGCAGGCGCCCAGCGACACCTGGTTGGCGAGTTTGGCAGCCTGGCCCTTGCCGGCGCCGTCGAAGCAGCAGATGTTGGCCGCAAAGGTGGCAAGGATGTCGCGGACCGGCGCGATGTCGTTCTCGGTAGCGCCCACGATAGCCGTGAGCGTACCGGCGATAGCGCCCGACTCGCCGCCGGTGACAGGGCAGTCAAACGCCATGCGACCAGAAACCTGGGCGGCCTCGGCAATGTCACGGGCGAGCTCGGGCGAGCTCGTGGTGAGGTCGATCAAGACCGCACCCGGCTTGGTGCACGCGAGCAGGCCGTCGCCCGCCAGGTAGAGTTCCTCGACCTCGGAGGGATAGCCCACCATGGTAAAGACGACATCGGCGTTAGTCGCGGCCTCGGCCGGCGTATCGGCCCAGACGGCACCGCGCTCGATAAGCGCTGCAGCCTTGGACTTGGTGCGGTTGTTGACCGTGACGGGATAGCCGGCGTCCAGGATGTGGCCGGCGATGGGGGCACCCATGATTCCGGTGCCGATAAATGCGACGGAGAGCTTGTTTGCCATGAAACCTTTCCTTTTGGGTTGGGTGTTATTACCAGGTTGAATACTCGGTGCCAGCGTTTGGGCTGCGGGGCGCCTGTGGTTGTAGCGCCTGTCTACTCACCGCGCACACGGCGCGCGATGCGGTCGGAAAGCGAAGCCTTCTCGGCGCGGTTCTTGCCCCAAAATGCAAGCGCCACCATGCCGGGCCCCACGTGCGAGCCGATGGTAGGGCCGACGGAACTACGGATAATCGTGGCGTCGGCGCAGCCTTCCTCCTTGCGGATGGCGGCCTCGAGCCAGTCACCGTCCTTCTCGGCATCGGCAGTCATAATAGCGATGGGCATGGTGCGATCGGGCACGTAGTTCTCGCGGAACGACTTGAGGATAGACTTGAGCGCCTTCTTGCGGCCGCGGTTGACGCCGATCAGCGACAGCGAGCCGGCAAGGTCGTAGGAGAGCTCGGGCTTGACATCGAGCTTTGCCGTGAGCTGCGCCGCCGCGGGCGGAATGCGGCCGCCGGCGGCCAGTGCGTCAAAGCTCTCGAGCGTAAAGTAGCCGTGCACGTAGGTCTTGGCCTCGTTTGCCCAGTCGACCAGCTGCTTAGCAGTCAGTCCCGCCGAGCGCTGGCGCACGGCCTCGAGCGCCAGGAGCTCGCCGGTCGCGCAGGGCAGAGCGTTGTCGACCACGTACAGCTCAAAGTTGGGATACTCGGCGCGCACGGCGTCCGCCGCCTGGCACGCGGAGTTGTAGCTCGACGACAGCGCCGAGGTAAAGCACAGGTAGACCGTGGGCGTACCCTCTTTGGCGCACTCGGTAAAGAACTCGATATAGCGACCGAGCGACACAGCCGAGGTGGACACGCGGGCACCGGCGCGCATGCGGTCGTAGAACTCCTTGGGTGTGATGCTCGACCAGATGTCATCCGTGCGCTCCTCGCCATCGATAATGAAGGGGAAACCCAAGATATCGACATCGAGGTTCGCGGCGACCTCGGGGCTAAAGTCGCAGCAGGTATCGACGACGATGCGGCAGCGGTCAGAATGGCCGGTAGATGCAGCCTTGTCCATCAAAGCGACTCCTTACGTAAAAAAGGCGGCCATCCGCATGGGATGACCGCCGGCCGTTAACTCATGCAAGTTAACGTATTTTACTCGTCAAGTGTTTCGATACGGGGCTTGATGATGCCATATCCACCATTCTTACGGTGATACACCACATTGATGAGGCCAGTCGTCGCGTTCTCGAACACGTAGAAGTCGTGACCGAGCAAATCGGTCTGCACCAGCGCCTGCTCCTCAGTCATCGGGGTGACATCGATGACCTTCTCGCGGACGAGCAGGTCGTCCTCCTCCTCGGGCAGCAGCAGGTCGGCCAGATCGTCAACGCGCTCGACCGGCGCAACATCCGCGGCGCTGGCACCGCCCTGGCGGTTGTCCACGACCTTGGTCTTGAACTTGCGCAGCTGGCGGGTGACCTTATCGGCGGAGAGGTCGATGGCGGCGTACATATCTGCACCGTGCTCGGCAACGCGAATCACCGAACCGCGGGCACGAACCGTAACCTCGACGATTGCCGGGTTGGGGTTCGAGGGGTTCTTCTCATAGCGAAGTACAACGTCGACCGTCATGGGCTCGATATCGAAAACCTTGAGCGCCTCGCCGATCTTCTCATCCACATGCGCACGCAGAGCATCGGTTACCGTCGTCTTGCGTCCAGAAACCTTGATATCCATACGTGGCTCCAATCTGCCTCGGGGACTTACTGTACTGGCTATGTACCCATTGCCGTGCATTTAATCACGCGGATTCCTAAAGACCCGAATAACGATTGCTTGATACCGCATACCGAAGTCTCGCACTTTTCTGTGGCAAAGTGCGCTATAGGAGGGCGACGGCAACTTTGGTTTTGCACCTAAAAAATGTCTTGACCTGCTGGTTTTATGAAAACGAAAAAGCCGGGCTCCCCTGTTGGGAAAGCCCGGCAATGCGTGTTGAAACCGTGAAGGGGCGTCTCTCCTAGCGCAGAGGTGACGCCACCCCTAGCAATAACTAGCTATTGAGCTTGTTAATGTCGTCGTCGGTGATAGCGCTCTCCTGGCTGGACGGTTTGCTCTCGGAGGACAAGTCATCACTGCTGGAATCGGAGGATTCATCGCCGGAGGACATGGCCTCACTAGACTCAGAGTCGCCCGACTGCACGTTAGCGCCCGAAACCGTCTCAGTGGTGAGGTCGTAGGGCATCGTGCCATACCAGACAGAGTGGACCGCCTCGAGCGTGCCATCGGCCGTAATACCGTCGAGGGCATCGCTCACGGCACGGCACAGCTCCTCGTTGGCGGCAAGGCCTGCAACGCCGAGCGTCGAGGGCGTCTCGAGAGCGCCAACGTAGGAGATCTGGCTCATCAGACGTGCAAGGTAGCCGCCGGCCGTGGAGTCGCAGATCACATAGTCGACCTCGCCGGACTCGAGCGCCTCAAAGCACTCGTTGATGTTGGAGAAGGTCTTTTGGTTGGCCGTGATACTCTGCTTGGCGAGCGCTTCCTGCGAGGCCGAGGAGGTCTGAACGCCCAGGGTAGCGGTGTTAAGCGTTTCGGTGGAAACGCTCAGAGACTCGCCGTCGCTCGTCTTTCCGAACACTGCCGCAGCGTCGTACAGGCAAGTACCAAGCGCGCTGATGTCACCATCCGTGGAATTGATGTCGCCAATGAAGATGTCGGCCTTTTTGTCGCCAAGCGCGGAATCGGCAGAAGACGCATCGACGAAGGCAACCTTAAGGCCCATACGGCTTGCAAGGGCACGAGCGGCATCGACCGCATAGCCCGTGAGGTTTCCGTCGGCGTCCTGCATGGCCTGCGGGGCATCAGACGTATCGAGGGCGACCGTCAGGGTTCCCGGCGTGACCAGGGCATCGTCCGACACCGCCGGCGTGACAACCTCGTGCTCGATCTGGTCGATCGTGGGCGTCGTGAACGTGGACAGTGGGTTGAACGCGCATCCGCTCAGACCCAAAACGGCAATGACCGCCGCGGTCCCAGCACCTAACCGAGCCGCGTGCACCAAGCTGCCCCTCACCATGTCCACTACCCTGCCTTCTGTGTCGTATACAATCCGTGCGTTGCGCGGAATAACTGGTTGTTCCCACCAGCTGACCTGGTATTTGACCCCACACTTGCGCACCGGGGTGTTTGCTCGGGAGGCCGCAGCCACCTTCACGACTGGCCCGCTCGCCCGCGAGGCGGTATTGCCCCAAAGAAAGTAGAACGGACGGTGCGGCTTACATCTAGGACGCGCCATGATCGCGCCGCGCGCACGCGGTCGCTTACGTGGATCCCTTTGACCGCGTCTGTCTTGGACTAGGATGGACATTTCGTCCGTCCGCAACCACAGCCTGGCAGGAACGTAGCGCATTATAGCCAAGTTCAAGCTAAAGTTTAAGGTTAGGGGCGTCATTCGCACCGTGAGCACAGATTTTGCAGGTCGGAGCGGACCATTCGTGCCCCCATGAAGCCCGGAGCTCCCCTACGGGGAGCTCCGGGGCGCCCTTCTTAGGGTGCCGTGGCCAAATAATGGCAAATATGAGTACTGTCACCAATTTAGTAACAGGTAATTTTGGCCTCTCGGACAGGTTTTGCGCTCAGTGTCGCCAACCTGATACTTAGTTATTCTGCATTTGTTTATTATCTTCTTACTTTACGCCACCTCCGAGTCTTAAATTCCCTGATTTTGCTGTTACTGATTTAGTGACAGTACTCATATTTGCCATTTTTTGGCCAGGGTATATGATTAACCCCCTATTTTCGTCGCGAATTAGACCGGCTTAAGCCCAAAACACGCCCGCAGCGTGTTAAGCAACGCCTCTTGCTTCTTCCTGCGGGCATCGACACGATTCCGGTACCGCTTTCGCATACGCTGGTGCATGCGCCATGCGAGCGCTTCCATCGCTTCCATGTCGCAGAGCATTTCGTTGTTGACCGTCGCGACCTCGATTCCCATAGTAATCAAGCCCGTGTTGCGTTTTTCATCATGGATACGTCCCTTCCGGGAGGAATGGCCCAGCTCACCGTTGTATTCAAGGTCAAACCGGGCTGTTTCCTGATACGCATCGCAAATTGCATGCGGCATCCTTGAGATTGCCTGCGCGCGGTCATCGAACTCGATCTTGTAGTCGGTCTTAAAAGGACCGCAGGCAAATCCGCCATAGGAAAACGGTAGTGAAAACAGGGCGAGCATGATGCACTCCATGGGCGAGCGCAGGTTTTCTGACAGATAGGGACACAGACGCTGCAATTGTTTGGCCACATTCCCCTTGCATGCCGCAAGGTAATCTGCCAGGCGATCGGGTGTCAGCACCGGCGAGACTTCAAAGTAGCCCACGTCTGCCGGTTGGTCCTTGTCCTTTGCAAGTCTATTCGCAACAGACGAGGTGTAGGGAGGCAGATACTTCCCGCGATCGCTCAGTGAAATCTTAGAACACAGTTCCTGGGCCAGGGCAAACGCCTGGATACAGCCGACCTCGCGGGCGACGGCAACACAAAGGGCCTCGGGAGATAGGCTGTACACCCCCGGTTCCACCTCTAGAATCGAGCCGGCAGGCAACCCGGAACACACGGACCAGCCCACGCCAGGAATGCGGCGGCGCTGCGCCGCAGATCCCACCAGCAAGCACAGATCTTCTTGCACCTCGCCGCTTTTGGCTCCAATTCGCACCAGGTCGGGAAGATAGATATCCTCGGTCGAAGGCGATGACGCACACAGCACGCGGCGCTCCTCATCGGGCTCAAGGTCCTTCCAGCCGATGCAGCCCATCTGCCGGCGCTCGGCTCGAATCATACGCAACGCCGAGGCACCCGTCAGGATCACGGAAGCGGCTAGCTGCTCTTTTGTCGGCTTGTTGCATTGCCTGATTGTTACCGCCACATGAACCACCCCTACCAAACGCGTGCGAGAGCGAGGCCATCAACGGCCGCGGCACCGGCGCGCTTGAGTTCCGCCGAAGCTGCCGCCATCGTCGCACCCGTGGTGATAACGTCGTCGATAAGCAGCAGGCGGCGGCCCCGCACGTCCTCAACGGTCTCGTACATGCCTCGGGCGCGTTCACGGCGTTCTTCACGGCCGAGTTCACGCTGGTCGCCATGGCCGTACTTAACGAGGGCATCGAGCAACGGAACACCCGACAGCTCGCAAAATGGGCGCGCGATGGCCTCCATATGATCGAAGCCGCGTCGCCGAAACGCCGCCGCCGTCGCGGGCACAAACACCACTGCATCGGCGCCGGACAACACACCGCCTAAGCGTTCGGGTGCCGCGACCTGGGCATGTAAGGCGGTGTCGTATAGCAGCTCCGCCAGATACGGCGCCAGGCGTCGCTCGCCCGCGTCTTTGTATGCTTTAATGATCCGCGGCAGCGGATGCGTGTAAATGGCACATGCCAGGCACCGGTCGAGTGCTTCGGCCATCGCCGAGGACGAACCCTCGACCGAGCACTCGGTGCACAGCAAGTCTCCAAACGGGGCGCCGCATCGAGTGCAGCTATGCCGCGGGTCGATGAGCGCAAGCGCCGCCAAGCAGTCTTGGCAAATAAGCGCGCCGGAGCGCTCGCAGCCGGCGCATCGCGTGGGCGACAACGCCTCAAGCGCCTCGTGCGCCGCCCGCTCGGCAAACGGTAGCAATTCGTCCGCAAACGGCAGGATGCCGACACCTTGCAGGCATCCCAACACATTCAAATGTCTCTTCACGACACAACCCTCCCTACGCTCGGTCGCAGGGAGGGTTGTTGATTCAGCGCTATGGTACCCCGACGCGTTTGGGGTCAGGCAGGTTAAATCCGCTCGCGGGCGTTATTCGCCGGTAGGCGGTTGTGGTGCAGACGAAGACGGGGTCGAGCCCTCGCCACCATCTTGACGCGGCTTGCGGGAACGACGACGGCGACGGCGCTTCTGGCCCTGGTCGGCCGAACCCTCGCCACCACGATCTTCGCGCGACTCGCGTTCGTCGCGAGCAGTGCCGCGCGCGGCCTTGGCAGCCGCCCCTCCGCCATCTCCAGGGCGACGACGTGTGACCTTGACCTCGCCATCCGAGACCTGATCGGCCACGGAGGGCACCGAGGGCTTTTGCTGCGTGCCCGAGGAATGGCGGCGACGCGGACGCGGGGCGCGCTCGTCATCGTTGCGCTGCTTGCCACCCTTGTCGGCAGGCGTATCGGAACCCGAACCACCCTTGGGGGCGGCACCGACTTCGCGAGCGGCTGCGGCGCGGAAGGCGTCCTCGCGCTCCTCGCTCGACAAATGGCGGCGGCGACGGCGCGTGGGATTCATGCCACCGCCGCGGTTTTGCTGCTGGGACTGCTGAGCCTCGCGCTCGCGGGAGGAGTTCTTGCCTGCGGGAGCGGCCTCGCCGGCATCGCCCGCACCCGAGCGCTTGCGGCGGCGACGTCCACCGGCAGCCTCCTCAGCCTCGGGTGCCTCGGCCTTGCCACGACCCTTACCGCGGCCACGGCCCTCGCCCTGGCTCTGACCGGCACGGGTATCGGCGTCCGCATCGCGACGACGGCGCTTGGGCATCGATGTACCGGCCAGACGGTCGGCGCTCGACAGGCCATCGCCCACGTCGACGCCGTTCTCGCGGTCGAGCTCCATAAGCGCCAGGCGCATCTCGGGCGACTCGATACGCTCGAGCACATCGCGCGTCACACAGTCGGGGCGGCAGTTGCAGCCCTGCTCGGCGGCCTTCTTTTTGCAGCCCTCAGAGCAGGTCATGTCGGCCAGGTTGACCTTAAAGACTTTGCCGTTCTCCAGGCGCAACACCAGCTGTTCACGCGGGGTGTCATATTCTTGGATGCGCGCCTTGCCAAGCGGCGTATCGATCAGCGTCTTCTTTTTGGGCGCGCGGCTCTTAAAGTCCTTGTACGCCTCGAACTCGTAGCGCAGGCAGCACATCAGGCGGCCGCAGACGCCGCTGATCTTGGACGAGTTGAGCGGCAGGTCCTGCTCTTTTGCCATGCGGATCGAAACCGGCTCAAACTGTCCGCCAAAGCGCGTGCAGCAGAGCTCCTGGCCGCACTGAGCATAGCCGCCCACCAGGCGGGTCTCGTCGCGCACGCCGATCTGGCGCATGTCGACGCGAATGTGCAGCGTCGAGGACAGGTCCTTGACGAGCTGACGGAAATCGACGCGTTCCTCGGCAGCAAAGTAGAACACGGCCTTCTCGCCGCCAAACAGGTACTCGACGCCGACCGGCTTCATCTCGAGGTCGAGCTCCTTGACCAGGCGGCGGAAGTCGACCATGGCCTCGTCACCCTGGATAGCCAGGTCGTCGGCAAGCTGCAGGTCGATGTCGCTCGCTACGCGCAACACGGGCTTGAGCGGCTGACCGATTTCGTCGAGCGGCACCTCGAAGGGATCGGCCGTGACCAGGCCGATCTCGGTTCCGCGCTCGGTAGAACAAATGGCATAATCGGCCTCAAGGATATCCAGATCCTGTGGGTCGAACCACAGGTCGCGCGAGGCGTAGGTAAACTTAACGGGTACGACTAACGGCATTTCAGTGCCTTCCTGATATCGAACAGCATGACCTCGATGGCCAGCTGGGGAGTAACGTTTCTGGCGATGTTGCGCTCGGCGGTTGCGACCGCCTCGAGCGCCTGGGTGGCACCCGCAACATTCGTCGCCGCGGCAAGCCGCCCGATCGTGTCGCGCACGTCCTCGTTCACAACGTCTGCCGCCTCATCCTGAAGCGTCAGCAGCACGTCGCGCATGAGCGTCCGCGCGCTCGCCAGCGCTTCCATGATACCCGAACGCTCGCGCGCGTTGAGTTCGCGCTTGTTGCGGTCCTCAAGCTGCTTCAATGCTCCACGCGAAAGGTAGTCGGCATTTTGCTCGAGCACCTTTTCCTGCGTGGACTTGACCTCGGCGAGCGGCGCCTTGACGGCGACGATGAGCGACTTGGCGCGACTGAGCACATCGGCCTCGTCGGCAGCGATGAGCGAATCGATGGCGCGGACCATCTGGCGGCGGGCGTCCTGGCGCTCGGCGCTCTTAAGGAACTCGATGCCGCGCGTGGGGCTTCCCGCCACGGCAACGGCCATGCGACAACGCACGATATCCTGACCGGTGGCGCGGCTCACGGCTTGCGCGGCGGCGACGGGCGACACCAGCCGAAACGGTACGCACTGGCAGCGGCTCACAATGGTGGGCAGCATCACGTCGGCCGAGGTGCCCAGCAGGATGAACATGACACCCTCGGGCGGCTCCTCGAGCGTTTTGAGTAGCGCGTTGGCGGTGTTGGCGCGCAGCTGCTCGGCACGGTCGATGATGTAGGCCTTTGCCTTGGCGCGGATGGGCGCCAGGGGCACGTCGTCGAGCAGCCCGCGGGTCTGCGCGATGAGGTAGCCCGTAGCACTTTCGGGCGTGTAATAGTGCACGTCGGGATGCGTATGGCGCGCAACGCGCACGCAGCTGTCGCACGAGCCGCAGCCGTCCTGCTCGCACAGGAATGCCTGGGCAAGCGCCCATGCGGCGTCGAGCTTACCGGCGCCGGGCGCGCCCAAAAACAGGTAGGCGTGCGATGCGCGGCCGCTTGCGATGGCGTTGGTCAAAAAGTCGCGCACGCGCTCTTGGGTGTCGAGCTTGGCCAGCAGGCTTGCCTGAGCGGGGGCCATGTTACTCAGCCTCCTTGGCAAGCGCGGCGGCGACGGCATCTTGCGGAATGTCGAGACCGTACGCGCGAACCTGTTCGACCGTCTTCTCGAAGACTTCCTCGATGGTCGCGGTGGCGTCGATGAGCTTTACGCGGTCTGGCTCCTCGGCAGCAATGGCACAAAATCCCTGGTAGACGCGCTCCTGGAAGGCCATGCCCTTGGCCTCCATGCGATCGGCCGCACCGCGGGCCGCCATGCGCAGCGCCGCCTGCTCGGGCGTGACGTGATAGACGAGCGTGAGCGCCGGATGCGTACCGGCGACAGCCAGGTTGTTGGCATCGCGTACCATCTGACGGTCGAGGCCATCGGCAAACGCCTGATAGCAGGTCGTGGAATCGTAGAAACGGTCGCACAGGACCACCTTGCCGGCAGCGAGGGCGGGCGTGATGACCTCGTGCACCAGCTGGGCGCGTGCGGCCTCGTAGAGCAGCAGCTCGCAGGTGTCGCCCATCGCCGTATTGGCGGGGTCGAGCAGCAGGGCGCGGATCTTTTCGCTGATGGCGGTGCCGCCCGGCTCGCGCAGAGTTACGACCTGATAGCCAGCGAGGTCGAGCGCGTGGGCAAGCAGGCGCGCCTGCGTGGACTTGCCGGCGCCGTCGACGCCCTCGAGCGTGATAAAGCTATGTTGAGCGGGCTCAAAAGCCATGGGCGCAGCCCCTTCCTACAAGGCGCGTAAATGCGAGTTATAGCAACCAAGCCATGATACCCCAGTGCTCGGCGCGTCCCAAACCCCACCTAGCCAATGGCTACTCAGGCAGCAGTTAGGGACGTTCCTAAACTGCCGGCCGAAAAGGAATGTCCCCAACTGCCGGCTTTTTGGGGTGCTGGGTATAATCGTCGTATTGCATTGAAATGTGGCGAAAGGAGTGGCAATGTCTCGGTATTGCGCCTCGTGCGGCAAGCTTCTTGAAGATAATGCCAAGTTCTGCACCTCGTGCGGTGCACCCGTTGAGCAAACAGCCGCGAGCGATAGCCAGCCCGCTTTTGAGCAGACCGGCTCCCTTGATACGCCGCAAGCCAAGGCGGACGACCCCCTCGCCTATAGCCCCGACCCCGCCGCAAGGACCGAAGCCGTCGAGACCACGCAGCGCATACCCGTCGCGAGCGGCTCGCCCCAACAGCAGCCGGCTCCCGCATACGCGCCCGCTTCGCCACAGACCCCCGCTCCCAAAAAGAGCGGCACCGGGCCGCTTATCGCCGTTATCGTTGTGCTGGTGGCGATCATCATCGCCCTGGTCATCTTCTTTGCGATCAGACCGTTCGACAACGCCGCCACGCAGACGACTGCCGAGGTAGCTAAGCTGCACCATGACGTCGACGACGATGACCTAAAGCCTCTCGGCAATCCCAACAGCCTGTACGACGATGATGACGATGACGACGAGGATGGCGGCGAAGCAACGCTCTCCGAGCAGAACCTCTACCGTCGCCTGAGCGAATACTACGACTTGCTCGAAGATCTCGACAGCCAGGTCCGTGGCTGCGCGCAGAACTTCAACGGCAACTATCTGGAAGAGGATCGAACCACCCGTCAAAATCTCGCCGACGTCGCCGAGCGCACGGAGGACACCATCGAGCAGTATTACGACATCGTCGAGGACCTGGACGTCCCGACGAGCTCCAAGAACTACAGCTCCTGGAAGGATATCATCGCCCTGTACGACGACCTGGATCACCGCATTGACGCAATCTGTGATGCCTGGGAGATCAGCCTGAAATACGCCAAGCCTGCGGACCACAAGAATGAGATCGTGGCGCCGCTGTCGCGCGACAACGTGGCGGGCACCAATGACAATAAGTACCGCCTAGACTTTGAGGAGCGCTATCCCGGCGCTAAGCCTGTCGAGGTGAACTAGCGCTTTGTCGTTCCCGAGCCGGCAGTTAGGGACGTTCCTAAACTGCCGGCAGAAAAGGAACGTCCCTAACTGCCGGTCAAAAAAACGAGCGAGGATCGCGGGGTCCTCGCTCGTTTTTTTGGGCAATGTTTCGACTGCGCCGTTACTTGTCGGCGGCTGCTTTCTTGGCAGTCGACTTCTTCGCGGTCGTCTTCTTGGCGGCAGTGGCTTTCTTAGCCGTCGTCTTCTTCGCCGTGCTCGCCTTGGTTGTGGTCTTGCGGCCGCGGGCGGGTTTCTTCTCCTTGGTCGGGCAGTCCATGTTCACGCAGATGCGCCACGGACCGCGCGCCGTGTTGACCACCACGATGGGGGCGCCGCACTCGGGGCAGGTCTCGCCCGTC
Source organism: uncultured Collinsella sp. (assembly GCA_958451615.1). Taxonomy (GTDB): domain Bacteria; phylum Actinomycetota; class Coriobacteriia; order Coriobacteriales; family Coriobacteriaceae; genus Collinsella. The sequence goes on from CAUDQR010000012.1 coordinate 53,975, forward strand.
GCCTCGAGCTTGCCGCGCGCCGGAAGCGGATAGCTCACGCCGCAGTCATCGTAGTTGGTGCAACGGATAAAGCGCTTGCCGCTCTTTTCGCTCTTGTGCGCGATCAGGTCGCCATGGCGTCCTGCCTCGGCGCACACCTTGCACTCGCCCACCTTAAGGTCGGGCTCGTAGTTGGTGGGGCACGTGGGGTTCACGCAAATCTCGAAGGCCTTCTGGCGGAACGGCTGGCACTTGATGCGCGGCGCACCGCACTCGGGGCACACGGCCGCCTCGCCCTCGAGCGGGCTTACCTTGACGCCACTCGGCACCGGATAGGTCACATCGCAGTCGGGCCAGCCCATGCAGCCAATGAAGCTGCCGCGGGTCTTGGCGCTCGTCTTCATAACCAGGTCCTTGCCGCACTTGGGGCAGGTACCCACGCGCGCATCGGCCGTGACGGCGTCGCTGATGGCGTCGCCCAGTTCCTGCGTATGTTTGAGCAGCTCGTCGAGCACGCCGGCCAGCAGCGCGCGCGAGTGCGTCACGACATGCTCTTCGGTGTCCTCGCCGCGCTCCACGCGGGTCATGTCGCCGTCGAGCTCGCTGGTCATATCGGGGCTCGTGATGCGCGGGGCAAACTGCGACAGTGCATCGATAATGGCAATACCCAGCTGGCTCGGCTCCACGGGATCGTTTTTGAGGTAGCGCACGGCGTACAGGCGCTCGATGATGCTCGCGCGCGTGGACTTGGTGCCCAGGCCGCGCTTCTCCATCTCCTGCACGAGCTTGCCCTGGCTGTAGCGCGCGGGCGGCTCGGTCTGCTTGGCCTCGAGCTTAATGTCGAACACGTCGACCGTATCACCCTGCTCCAGCGGCGGCATCTGCTCGTCGCGTTTAAGGCCGTACGGATAGGCCTCGCGGAAGCCCGGGGTCACGAGCACGTCGCCCGAGGCCACAAACGGCTCGCCGTTCACATCAAGCTCGAGCTTGGTGTTCTCGATGGTCGCGGGCCCCATGAGCGTTGCCAGGAAGCGGCGGGCGATGAGGTCGTAGAGCTTGCGCTGGCCGCCGTCGAGCGTGGACGGATCGCCCTCGCCCGTGGGATAGATAGGCGGGTGGTCGGTAGTCTCGACCTTGCCGCGCGTGGGCTTCATGGGACCGGCGAGCACCTTTTTGCACACGGGCGCCAGCGCCGGGTTGATCTTTGCCAGGTCGCTCACCACGGCGCCCAGATCGAGCGTCGCAGGGTACACGGTGTTGTCGACACGCGGGTAGCTGATGAGACCCGCCATGTAGAGGGACTCGGCGATGCGCATGGTACGCGCAGGCGAGATGCCCTCGGCCGCGGCGGCTGCCTGCAGCGAGGTGGTCGCAAACGGCGTGGGCGGCTGCTGCTTGCGCGAGCGCTTGGTCACCGCGGCGACGGTTGCCGTCGCGACGCCGTCGACATGGCTGTACGCCGTCTCGGCAGCATCTTTATCGGTAAAACGCGCCGTCTTGTGCGCGATCTTAAAGCGGTCGTCCTCGGCAGCACCCTGCGCGGCGCCCATGCCACGAATCTGCCAATAGTCCTCGGGCACAAACGCCATGCGCTCGCGCTCGCGCTCGACCACCAGGGCAAGCGTCGGTGTCTGCACGCGGCCGGCGGAGCGCACATTGACAAAGCCGCCGAACTTGGCGAGCGTCAGGTAGCGCGTCAGCACCGCACCCCAAATGAGGTCGATGTGCTGACGGCTCTCGCCGGCGTCGGCCAGGTTCTGGTCGAGCGAGACAAGGTTATCGAAGGCCTGCGTGATCTCGGCCTTGGTAAACGAAGAATACTGGGCGCGGGCGACCGGCAAGTCCGGCGCGACCTCGCGCACCTTGTTGAGGGCGTCCGAACCGATCAGCTCACCCTCGCGATCGAAGTCCGTGGCGATGATGACGCTGTCGGACTTCTTGGCAAGGTTCTTGAGCGAGCGGATGAGCTCTTTCTCGGCCGGCAGCTTAATGACGGGCGCCCAGGTGAGATAGGGCAGGCTCTCGAGCTTCCAGCCCTTGATGGAAATGCCATCGGCAAGGAACGGCTTGCGCTTGGTGTCGTAGGGCGGACGAGCCAGGCCATCGGGCATGTCGGCCGGCAGCATCTCGCCGTCCTCAGTAACCGAATACCAGCCCAGCTTTTTATCGAACAGCACGCTGTCGCAAAAATCAGGCGCAAGGATGTGACCGGCAAGGCCGATCGTCACGCACTCCTCGCCCTTCCACTCAAAACGGTAGATGGCGGTGTTGTACACCTTGTCCTTTTTGGGTTTGCCCGTGGACAGACGCTCGGCGATCTGACGCGCGGCGTCGTTTTTCTCGGCGATGATGAGCTTCAAAAGAGGCTCCTATCTCGTGTCTCTGCGGCTACGCCCGCCCGTGTGGCGGCCGATTTACGCCCTTGCTTGCTCGATCTGCCCGATGAGCCAATCGCACCAGGCATCCATGCCCTCGCCCTTGCGCGCGCTCACGGCAAACCGCGGCGCCTGCGGATTGAGGTCATCGAGTGTCTTAGTATACCTATCCATGTCAAAATCGAAAGCCGGAGCCACGTCGACCTTGTTGAGCAGCTGCGCGCCGGCGTGTTGGAAGATGCCCGGGTACTTGATGGGCTTGTCGTCGCCCTCGGGCACCGAGAGAATCATGATGGACAGGTTCTCGCCCAGGTCAAAGTCGACCGGGCAGACCAGGTTGCCCACGTTTTCGATAAAGATGACGTCGATGTTCTCCAGACCCACAGCCTGGTCGAAGGCGTCGACGGCCTCCATGATCATGTTGCCCTCGAGGTGGCACAGGCCGCCCGTGTTGATCTGGATGGCGGGCATGCCGGCTTCCTTCATGGTGATGGCGTCGACATCCGAGGCGATATCGCCCTCGATGACGGCACAGCGCAGGCCGGCTTTGTCACGCAGGCGCTCGTTGGTGCCCAGAATCGTGGTGGTCTTACCCGAGCCGGGGCTCGACAGCACGTTGATCACGTAGGTGTTCGTCTGCTCAAATCGCTGACGCAGCTGATCTGCCAGGCGCTCGTTGCGCGACAGAATCGGCGATGCAATATCAATCGTTTTCTCGGCCATACTTAACGCTCCTTACTTTGGCCCCTTTATACCCCATCGCTAGATGGCTAGCGGGCTAATCGTCGGGGGTTTCGATTTCGATACTTGCGATATCGAGCTCGCGGCCGTGCAGTAGGCGCACGTTGGCACCACCACACTGGGGACAGCGACAGTGGAAGCGATCGTGGTCGAAAACCTCGCCGCAGTCCAGACACTCGCTTTGTGGATGGACCTCCTCCACGGCAAGCTCGCAGCCTCGCGTGAGCGGGTCCTCGTCGCGAAATGTCTCCCACGCAAAGTCGAGCGCCTCGCGCACGACCTCGGTCATATCCCCGATACGCAGCGTTACCAAAACGGCGCGCGAGGCCCCCGCCCCACGCGCCGCGCGAATCACTGTATCGAGTATGCCGTTGACAATGCCAACCTCGTGCATACCGATTTACTCCTCGTCGTCCTCGTCGTCCGAGAACAGGTCCAGACGGCTCACGAACAGGCCCTCCTTGCCCTCGCGCGCGGTAATGACCACGCGGGCAATGGCGAGCGAGATCTCGTAGAGCGAGAGCAGGGCGCCGTACATTAGGCCCAGGGTGACGGGCGAGCCGTCGGGCGTAATCACAGCCGAACCCACGAGCAGGCCTACGTACACGTAGCGCCAGGCGCTGCGGAAGGCCGCGTAGGACACGATGTGGAAAACAGACAGGTAGAAGATGATGAGCGGCAGCTCAAACGCCACACCAAAGCCGATCATAAAGAGCAGCTCCATGTTGACGTAGTTCTCCAGGTCGGGCAGCGCCGTAGCGACGGCCGAGGTCTCGCCGATGAGCCACTCAAAGCCCGCCGGGATAATGATGAAGTAGCAGAAGATGGCACCCAGGAAGAACAGCACCGTCGAGGCGAGCACCGTGGGCACAACCCATTTGCGCTCGTTGGGGCGCAGTGCCGGCAGGAAAAATGCCAGGATCTGCCAGATGATCATGGGCGTGCACATGACCACGGCCATCTTGATGGCCAGCGAGAAGCGCAGTCCAAAGCCGCCGAGCGTGGTGGTGATGTAGAACTTACCGTCCGGCACAAAGGAGCGGATGGGGTCTTCCAAGATGTCGAGCACCACGGGCGTGGCGAAATACAGCACGATAGCGGCGGCAAATACCGAGACGACCACGATGGTCAAGCGGCGACGGAGCTCTCCCAAATGATCGAAGAGCGGCATTCGCGCAGGTCCGATAGGCATTACTCATCGCCTCCCTTCGGGGCGTCGGCGGCAGCGGTGTCGTCCTCGGCCTCGAGCTCGCGAGCAAGCTGGTCGACGACGGCTTTGCGCTTGCGGGGACGACGGGCGTAGAGGTCAGCCGTCGTGGGCTCTGCCGGCTCGGGCTCGGGCTCGGGCTCCGGCTCTGCAGCAGGCTCGGGCTCGACGACAGGCTCGGCGGCAGCGGCAGGCTCGGCGCTCTCGGCCTCGGACTCCTCAGCAGCACCCTCGCCCTCGGCGGCAGCCTCGCACGCGGCCTTCTCGGCGGCAAGGCGGGCACGGCGCTCGGCAAAGGTCTCCTTCTTTGCGGGCGCAGCCGTCTCGACGGCATCCTCGTCTGCATCGGAATCGTCATCGACGGCAGCCTTCTTGGGCTTGACCGGGGCCGACGCGGCTTCACTCACCGGATCGATTATCTCGGACTGAACAACGGCCGTCATCTTTTCCTGCGTCTCGCGGAACTGACGGATGGCACGGCCGATCGTGCGGCCCATCTGTGGGAGCTTATCCGGGCCAAACAGCAAAAAGCCGAAGACCACGATGATCGCGAGCTCACCCTCTCCAATACCAAACACACATACCTCCAAGGCTCGATGTGAGTCGAGCCCGCACCGCGCCATTCGGCCGGAACTCGTCTATTCATTCGGTCAAGTATAGCGCCCGGACGCCAAAACGTCCGAGCGCATCACAAACATATGCCAAACGGCACGCCCTTTTGGGGGCAAAGATTATGCAGCGGTGATCGAAATCTCCTGGTCGACACCCAACAGCTGAACCACGCGCATCACCGGGGGCTGCACATTGGTGCAGCTAAAGCGCTTGCCGTGGTCGGCCGCGTGGTGCGCGGCGCCCACGAGCACGCCAATGCCCGTCGAATCGATGTAGCTCACCTGGGCAAAATCGAGCTCAACGGCCTCAGTGGGCTGCTCGAGCGCCAGGTCGATGGCATTGCGCAGGCTATCGGCGTTAGAGATATCGATCTCACCGGTCACCTTAATGGTGTAGAGCTCTGGCGTGGGGTTGGTGGAAATACCCAAATCCATGTATACGCTCCTTTACGTATCGAAAGTGCGGATAGTACGGGAAGCCGCGCGTTAGGCGCGCTCGGCACGCGCAAGCTCGGCAGCGACAAGCTTAACGGCCAGCACCAGCACATCGAGCGCGGCCTCCAGGTCCTCGACCGTGGGATAGCTCGGCGCGATGCGGATGTTGGTGTCGCGCGGGTCCTTGCCATAGGGCCAGGTGGCACCGGCCGGCGTGAGCTTGACGCCCAGGTCGGCGCAAAGCGCGGCGACCTTTTGGGCCGAGCCCTCGGGACCATCGAAGCTTACAAAGTAGCCGCCGCGGGGGTGCGTCCAAGTGGCGCAGCCCGTGTCGCCCAAGCCCTCGGTGAGCTTGCGCTCGACGGCCTCAAAGCGCGGGCGCAGGAACTCGGCATGCTTTTTCATGTGCTCCTTGACCGCCTCGATGGTGGGAAGGAAACGCACGTGACGCAGCTGGTTGAGCTTGTCGGCGCTAATAAGACCGGCCTTCAGGCGCTTGGAGAACTCGGCGATGACCGCGGGGCTCGCACCGATAAAGCCGATGCCGGCACCCGGGAAGGTGATCTTGGACGTCGAGGCAAAGGCCACCACGCGGTCCTCGGTGCCCGCCGCGCGGGCAAGATCGAAGATGTTGGCGAGCTCGTCGGTCTCGTCGTACAGGTCGTGCACGCAGTAGGCGTTGTCCCAGAAGATGCGGAAATCGGGCGCGGCCGTGGGCATCTCGACCAGGCGACGCACAGTGTCCTCGCTAAAGGTGATGCCCGTGGGGTTGGAATACTTGGGCACGCACCAGATGCCCTTGATGGAGTCGTCGGTGGCAACCAGGCGCTCAACCTCGTCCATGTCGGGGCCGTTGTCGGTCATCGCGACGGGGACGTTCTCGATGCCCAAGTCGGCGGTGATGCCAAAGTGGCGATCGTAGCCGGGAACGGGGCACAGGAACTTGACCTTCTTGCCGTCGTGCGCTGCCTCGTAAGCCTCCCAAGGGTCGCTGCCGCACGAGCCGCAACGCCAGAACATACCGGCGATATCGTGCTCGATCAGCAGGCTCGATGAGCCCAGTACGAGCGTCTGCTCGGCAGGACAACCCAGGAACTCCCCCGCCAGCTTGCGTGCCGAGGGAATGCCCTCGAAGCAACCGTAGTTGGAGCAGTCGACATTGCCGTCGTGCAGATCGGCATCGGCATTGAGGATATCGAGCATGGGGCGAGAAATGTTCACCTGGGAGGGCGACGGCTTGCCGCGCGCCATGTCGAGCGCCAGGCCCTTGGCCTTGACCTCGGCAACCTCGGCTTTAAGCGCCTCGATGGCGGCATCGAGTTCGGTGGTTTCCATCTTCTGGTAGATCGTCTGCATGGGGTGCGACCTTTCGCGAAGCGGTACGTTGCAGTTCGTCTAAGTATAGACCGCCATCGTCGCAACGTTATGAAGCCGTGATAGATTAAGTTCATCGCAATCAATTACGAATCGCCGCGCATGCCGGCGTGGGGCGCCCAAGGAGGCACTATGGAGTACGGATCGTTTCAGGCCGAGGAATTCGGCGACTTGCAGCGCCTGGTCGACGGACTGTTTTACGACCGCCACGCCATCGACCGCCTGGATCTGATCGTACAGGCCGAAATCTTGGACCTGGCGCCCGACCTCATGGAGATCGTGAATCTTTTGCCGCCCGGCTACTACGACCGCCAGTCACTTTGCGACCAGCTCAACTCCGCCTTGGCCGCCCACGGCTGGGGCGCCGTCTACGGAACGGTGGAATAAGCCTCGAGGCCGGCGATTTGGCCCGCTTCCCGACCTTGGCGAGGCTTGTTTTAGGGCTTGTGGCCAAAAAAGGGCAAATATGAGTACTGTTACCTTTTTAGTAGCAGCGATTCTTGGTCGAAATCGGCAAAACTCGACTTGAAACTTCCTAATCACCGTCAGCTAGCGCCAAATTGGAAGTCGATGGTCACTCATTAACGTACAGTTCTTATAACTTTGTTCATTATTTTCCGCACCTAAAATGATACGCCGTTTGTGACAGTACTCACAAACGGCGTTTTTTGACCACTGGCGTGTCTGGCAGGCGGCAAGCACCGCCCGAATCCGCATTTTGAACGCGCCCGAATCGGTTCTGGAGCCGGTTTTCGCGCTCTTACTCGTCTTTGGGCGAGGGATGCTTGCAGACCACGCTCATGTAGATCATGCCGAGCACGGCTGCGGTGACCGAACCGGCGAGAATAGCGGCCTTTGCGGCCAGGACCTCAAACTGGGCCGTCGGGAAGGCGAGGCCGCTGATGAGGATCGACATGGTAAAGCCGATACCGCCCAGAATGCCCACACCGGCAATCATGTGCCAGTTAACGTTATGCGGCAGCTCGCAGGCCTTAAGCTTAACCAGGGCAAACGTCATGCCAAAGATACCGATCGGCTTGCCCAGCAGCATGCCAAAGTACACGCCGAGCGTCACCGGGTCGGTGAGCAGCGTGCTCATGTCCACGCCCACTAAGCGAACCTGTGCGTTCACGAATGCAAAGATCGGCAGGATCACAAAGTTGACCGGCGTGGAAATCAGACGCTCCATGCGGATAAGCGGCGGGGTCACGCGGTGCATGACGCGCTCGACCTTGGTGGTCGAGACGGTAAAGTCATGCTGGCCCAGGATGTGCGCCTCGTCGTCGTAGCGGTCATCGAGCAACGGCAGGCACTCGCCCAGCCAATCGGTGAGGTTATCGAGCTTGACGCCGCACTTGGCCGGGATGGTGAAGGCCAGGATGACGCCGGCGAGCGTGGCATGTACGCCGCTCTTGAACATGCAGAACCACAACAGCAGACCCAGTACCGAATACGGAGCAAGACGGTAATGCTGCGTCTTGTTGAGCCACACGAGCGCGCAGGTCACAAGCGCGGCGGCGCCCAACCAAAACGGATTGGGGCTCTGACCGTAGAAGATGGCGATGGCGGCGATGGAGATGAGGTCGTCGGCGATGGCGAGCGTCGAGAAGAACACACGCACGCCGTTGGGCACGCGATTGCCCAAAAGCGATAGCACGCCCAGCGCAAAGGCAATATCGGTTGCCATGGGGATGGCCCAACCGTTGCGGGCGCCGGCATGGTTAAAGATCAGATAGATGCAGGCGGGAACGACGACGCCACCCACGGCCGCCAGCATGGGAAGCATGGCCTGGCGCGGGTTTTTAAGCTCGCCGACCGTCATCTCATACTTGAGCTCAATGCCCACCAACAAAAAGAAAATCGCCATGAGGAAGTCGTTGACGAAAAGCTCAACGGTGAGACCGGCCGTAAGGTTGCCCAGACCCACATACAGCGGGGTCTCCAAAAAGTGATGGATGGCCTCGTAGGCATCGGTATTGGCGCAAATGACGGCGGCGATGGCGGCGAAGACCATGACGGCAGCGGAAATCGTGCCGTTCTCGGCGATGCGCTCCCAGATGTCGTGACGTTCAAAGCGCTTGCGCTCACGAACGTTGAACAGCTGCTCAGTTGCTGCCATGGGCGGCTCCTTTCACGGGAAAGCTCCCGTCTTAAAAAAGCACGGCCCACCCAAGTGGCGGCGCCGCGCTCTAACGTATTACGCTTGCATCTAGCCTACCCTGCACGACAAGCACGCAGGCGTGGCCGAAAAGCGGAACCACAGGTTGAACATTATTTGCTCAACGGCACGGACACGCCTGTCCAAGAGACGACGCGGCACCGTGCACAAAAAACGACCGGAGCGCGGGGCGTCCGCGATCCGGTCGTGGCGTTTGGTCAACTAAACCTAGCAGGCGACCATAATGGGGGCAGCGACCTGCTTCTTACGGGAAAGGACACCCGGCATCCAGACGCCGTCGTGCTCGTCAGCAATGCCCAGGCCCTTCTGAGCAGCCTCGGTCTCGCCCTCGAGCAGGACCTGCGAGCCCTCCTCCATGATGTCGGTGATGCACAGGACAATGCCGTCGGCGCCCTTCTCGGCGGCGTAGGCGCGCATGGCCTCGCGGATCTCGTCGATCATGCCGAGTGCGCGGCTCTTGTCGACGGTCTCGTACTGGCCGATGAGCAGCTTCTTGCCAGCGGGCTCGAACATCTTGATGTCGTTGCCGACCATCTCGGCTGCGGTGAAGGAGCCGGACGGACGGGTAAGGAAGACTTCCATGCCAAACTTGACCGGATCGACGCCCACCTGCTCGCCGAGCTTGGCGGCGACGGCGCGGTCGACATCGGTGGTGGTGGGGCTCTTGAGCATGAGCGTGTCGGTCATCATGGCCGAGAGCAGCAGCTTGGCCTGGACGTCGGAAAGCTCAACGCCGAGCACGCCGGCGAGCTTGGTGACGATGGTGCAGCTGGAGCCCCAGGGCAGGCAGATGTAGTGCAGCGGGCCGGCGGTCTCAAAGTCGCCGATGCGGTGATGGTCGACGACGCCAAAGACCGTGGCGTCCTTAAGGCCGGCGACGGACTGGGCAGACTCGTTGTGGTCGGTGAGGACGACGAGCTGACCGGCCTCGACGGAATCAATCACGCGGGGCTCGGCAATGCCGGCGTCGGCGAGCAACTTGGCGGACTCGGCCGGAAGCTGACCAAGGGCGCAGGCCTCGTAGGTGTTGCCGGCATACTCAACCTGGTTGAGCAGCTGGGACAGGACGACGGCGCTCATGATGGCGTCGTTATCGGGGTTCTGGTGACCAAAGACAAGAACGTTTGCCATGGATATCCTCCACTTGATATGTGTACTTGGACGTAGCTATGGTAGCACGCCGATGCCGAGCCTTCGCAGACGGAAGGGCCACGGCATATTTTGGGGCGCAGGCACGGGGGCCAAGGCTGCCCCTTTTGCACCATGTTGGTGCAAAGTAACCTGTCCCCCTTGCACCAGCTATTTGCCGGCGGCGCGCAGGGCTACGTAGGCGGCACCGATAATGCCGGCGTCGTTTCCGAGCGAAGCGACCTTAATGGGCGTCTCGCGCGAGGCGGAAAGCGCGTACTGCTTAAAGTGCTCGCGAACCTTGTCGAGGTAGACATCGGCCGAGGCGGAGGCGCCGCCGCCGATGAGGAACATCTCGGGATCAACCACGTTGGCGATAAGCGCCAGTGCGCGGCCGAGATAGTCGGCCATGGTATCGGCCGCGGCCAGCGCGAGCTTGTCGCCCTCGCGGCAGGCCTGGAACACGTCCTTGGAATCAGAAGGCCCGGTGAGCTCGATGGGCTCGACGCCCGCCTTCTTGCACTCGGCAAGGTAGTTGCTCACCACGCCGGTGGCGCTGGAATACTGCTCCAGATGGCCATGGCCGCCGCAGCCGCAGGTGCGCTCCTCTTCGGGGTTCAGGCACATGTGGCCAATCTCGCCGCCAGCGCCCACAACGCCCGATACCACGTCGCCGTTGACGATAACGCCGCCGCCCACGCCGGTACCGATGGTGACCATTACCACGTTCTGTACGCCCTTGGCAGAGCCGAGCCAGGCCTCGCCCATGGCAGCGGCGTTGGCATCGTTCTCGTACTTAACGACCGCGTCGGGGCAGTGCTCCTGAATGGCAACTCTTAGCTCAGGCAGGTTAATGGCAATGTTGGCCTTGACCTTGGCATCGCCCGATGCCGGGATGGGGCACGGAACGGCCAGGCCAATACCCGCCACAAAGGCGCGCGGAATCTGGGCCTTGGCGACCACCTGGTCGATAGCCTCGGTCACCGCGGCAAAGCCCGCAGCGTCAACGATGGGCGGCGTGGGCACGCTGGCCTTGGCCAACAGGTTACCGTCCTCGTCGAACAGGCCCTCCTTAACCGAAGTGCCGCCGACGTCAATGCCGATGTAATGCTGCTTAGGTTCCATGGGAGCCCGCCTTTCTCGTTTAAACATTGCCTGTATAGTACCGCTCCCCAGGCAAAAACCTGCCAAAAAGGGACAGGTTTGTTTTGGCAGGTTTTATCTGGGAAAACGCAAGGCATGAGATTCGGTTCGCTGGGCGGCAAAACGGCCCAACCCCATCTTCGAGCCGATCAATTTGCTCAATACCACATTATTCGAATGCATATTCATTTAGAGCGCTCTAGTTGATATAGAAAAGCGTTTTTTGATTATATCTTTCTCGAACTTTTCAAAAACGCAATAGGGATGCTTAGGCGTGGACTATACTTTCGTTTGTACTCAATCAAGCCGGAAAGGAGGTTCCATGATTCCCAAATACGAGGCAATAGCTGCAGATATCCGTCGAAGCATCGAGGACGGCGCTCTAAAGCCGGGCGACAAGCTGCCCACCGTCGTTGAGTTCTGCGAGCTCTATAGCGTTTCCAAAATCACCGTCAAACGAGCTGTTGAGCAGATTACCGATGAAGGTCTTGTTACCAGCCGGCGCGGATCGGGCACCTACGTTAAGGACACGGCGGGGCTTCCCGGCCAGTCGTTTTTCCAGGGCAAGAACGATCGCTCCCAGGGCTTTTCGTATGAGCACCGCGGGGAGAAGGTGACCTCGGTGGTCTACGATTTCTCGATTGTCAATCCGCCAGCAGACGTCGCTGCCCAGCTGGGAATTGCCGAGGACGACTTTGCCTATCACATCGTGCGCGTGCGCCAGGTCGACGAGAAGCCCATCGTTATCGAGTACACCTACATGCCCCTCGAGCTGATTCCGGGCCTTAAAAAGAAAGACCTGTATGGATCGGTCTACAGCTTCATCCGCAAGCAATGCGGGCTGAAGATTTCGAGCTTCCACCGCACCATTCGCGCCGTAGCGGCAACCGAGGAAGAGGCTGAGCGCCTGGACACCGAACCCGGCGCTCCCCTGCTCGAGCTCAACCAGATTGGCTTTTTGGATAGCGGCAACGCCTTTGAGTACTCGATTTCGCGCAACGTCGGCGACCGCTTTGAGCTGCACAACGTAACGTTGGCATAGGTTTTTGTAGTCATGCGGGCGCACGTTATGGCTCGTTTAGAGTGGGCGACCGCACAACACCATGGGGGTATGAACATGTCCGATTTGATTAAACTGACGCCGATCTTCCACGAGAAGATCTGGGGCGGCCGCCAGCTCGAAACCGTATTTGGTTACGACATTCCCGAGGGTCCCATCGGTGAGTGCTGGGCCATCTCGGCACACCCCAACGGCGACTGCCAGATCACGGAGGGCCCGTATGCCGGCCACACACTGTCGTGGCTGTGGGCCGAGCACCGCGAGCTCTTTGGCAACTGCGAGGGCAAGGAGTTCCCGCTGCTCATTAAGATCCTGGACGCCAAGGACGACCTTTCGATCCAGATTCATCCCAACGACGAGTATGCCGCCGAGCATGAGAACGGTAGCCTGGGCAAGACCGAGTGCTGGTACGTGCTGGACTGCGAGCCCGGCGCCACGATTATCGTCGGGCAGCGCGCCAAGGATCGTGCCGAGGCCGCACAGATGATCGAAGACGGCCACTGGGACGACATGCTCAACGTGCTGCCGATTCACAAGGGTGACTTTTTCCAGATTGATTCCGGTACCGTGCACGCCATCAAGACCGGCACGCTCATTTTAGAGACGCAGCAATCGAGCGACGTGACGTATCGCCTGTACGACTACGACCGCCCCGGCACCGACGGCAAGCTGCGCCCGCTGCACATTGAGCAGAGCCTCGATTGCATCGACTTTAACGCGCAGGCTCCGACCGACGGCACGGTGACCGCGCCCGAGGTCGATGGCGTGACCGAGCTCGAGTCCAACCCCTGCTACACCGTCGATCGCGTGCGCGTCGACGGCAGCAAGACCCTCGAGCAGCGCTGGCCCTTCATGTGCCTGTCGGTCATCGACGGCGAAGGCACCGTCTGCGGCGACCCCGTCCACAAGGGCAGTCACCTGCTGGCACCCAGTACCGTCAGCTCCATTGACCTCAAAGGCAAGATGGAACTGATCATCAGCCACCTCTAGGTCGCAACAACAACCAAAACGAAACAAGGGGCTCCCCCGTTCATCAACGGAGGAGCCCCTACTCGTATCTATATATCAGCCCACCCGGCTCTCCAGACCAAAAAGCGAACGAGCAGAGCGACGTTCGCAAGCAGCGTTATCTAAGGACCTGGGCGGGCGTATAGGGCAACATCGATCGCGAGTTCCGCACGCAAAGGAGAGCACTTAATGTGCTCTCCGTCTTGCGCAGGACTGTCCGAGCAGGCGACCAAAGCCTCCGGCGCGCCCGCCTAGCCGGATGTACGGGTTTTCCAGGTGCGGCAGATCGGCCTGAAAGAGGAGGGCATAGACCTTGAGGTCATGCCCGACGATTGAAGGCCGAGGTGCCGTGCCTGGGAAAGCCGCCTAGGTCAGTTTCACTATAGGCGCAAAGCCCTTCATAAGCTTTTTGGTCTGGCCGGTTTTTTCGAACTGCACCTCGATCATGTCTCCCGCGACCGAGATCACGGTACCCGTGCCAAAGGTCTTGTGGCTCACGGTATCGCCCGCGGCAAAGTCCTGCGACGCACTGGCGCGATCGACCTTGCGCTCCACCGTCGGCGACACCTTGGACGACGGCTTTTTGGCTCGCGGCGCGCCCGAGCCAAAGGTCGAGGCAACACGGCCGGCGTCGGGCGAGACCCCACGATGGCGCTCGGTCCCATAGCTGCTGCCGCCAAAGAAATCGTCGAAGCTCGATCCGCCGCGCGAACCGGAACCGCCGGTCGAGCGCGTATGCGAGCCAAACACCTTGCCGCCATACATATCCGAGCCCATGCCCGAGCCAAAGGTGCCGTGACGGTCGCCGCGTTTCTCCCAGCCCGTGCCCTCAAAACCGGCAGAACCGATACCGCTAAACTCGATATCCTCAAACGGAATCTCGTTGAGGAAGCGCGAGCGCGGGTTGGCAGAGGTCGAGCCGTAAGTGCGACGCGTGGCCGCATAGGTCAGGAACAGGCGCTTGCGAGCACGCGTGATGGCGACGTAGGCCAGGCGACGCTCTTCCTCGAGCTTGCCCGGATCGTCACTACCGCCAAAGTCGTGCACGTGCGGGAAGATACCCTCCTCCATGCCGGCCACGAACACCGCGGGGAACTCCAGGCCCTTAGCGGAGTGGATGGTCATCATGGTGATGGCATGTGTCTCGCCGGCCAGGGAATCCAAGTCGGAGCGCAGGGCCAGCCACTCCATGAGTGCCGGCAGTGCCTTACAGGTGAGCGGACCGTAGGTGCGCTCGATCTCGTCGGCATGCACGGCGCCCGCCGGTAGCTCTGTTGGCACGGCATACGCGTTGCCCGCGATGGCGGCGGCCAGGGCATCCTGCGGCGAGAGCGCCGGGGCGGCTAGGCTATCGAGCGGATTGGAGCCCGCGGCGTCACGAGCGCCGACAAGTGCCTCAAACGAGGATGCCGGAGCGGACGGCTCCGGCTCGGACGCGGGCGCACTCACCACGACGGACTCGGACTCGGCGACGGACGGCACGTCGGCAACACCGGCCGCGCGCAGCTCTTCTAGACTCTCGAGCGTACCCTCGATATCCTCGTGCGTCTCCTCAAATTCGGCGGCGACGCCCAGGAATTCCTGGATGTTCTCGGCGCGGCTCTCGGACTCCATGGTGCCCTCGGCGCGAAACGCCTGCAGCAGGCCCGTCCTATCGACAATCATCTCGACGACGTCCTTGAGCTCGCCGTCCATGCGGCGGCCCTCGCGCACCAGCGCCACAAAACTCGACAGGCCGTTGCGCACCTTGGCACTAAACATGCCCGTCTCGGCTGTTGCGATCTCGCAGGCCTGGAAGAACGAGCAGCGGTTGTCGCGCGCCAGCTGCTCGATCTTTTGGATCGAGGTGGAGCCGATGCCGCGGCGCGGCGTGTTGATGACGCGCTTGACGCTCATCTCGTCGGCCGGGTTCACGATCATCTTGAGGTAGGCCATGACGTCGCGAATCTCGGCGCGGTCGAAGAATCGCGTGCCGCCGACGATCTTGTAGGGCACGCCCGCGCGCAGGAACATATCTTCGAGGATACGCGACTGGGCGTTGGTGCGGTAGAACACGGCGATATCGTCGTAGCTTGTACCCTTGGCATGCAGCTTTTCGATCTCGCCGGCAATCCAGCGACCTTCGTCGCGCTCGTCGCTTGCCTGGAAAGCCTGAATCTTCTCGCCATCGCCCTCGGCCGTAAACAGGCGCTTGTCCTTGCGCTGCGAGTTGTGACGCACCACGGCGTTGGCGGCGCTCAGGATATGACCCGTAGAGCGATAGTTCTGCTCCAGCTTGACGGTCTTGCAGTTTTTAAAGTCCTGCTCAAAGTCCAGGATGTTGGTGATGTCGGCGCCACGCCAGCTGTAAATGGACTGGTCATCGTCGCCCACGACCATAAGGTTTTGGTACTTGGCGGCCAGCAGGTTGGCGATCTCGTACTGGACGTGGTTGGTGTCCTGATACTCGTCGACGCTAATGTAGCGGAAGCGCTCCTGGTACTTGTCGAGCACCTCGGGGCGGGTGCGCAGTAGCTCGAGCGTGCGCACGAGCAGGTCGTCGAAGTCCATCGCGTTGGCGGCGCGCAGGCGGCGCTCCAGCTCCAGGTAGACTTGCGCGGCCTTTTTGTCGTTGGGGCTATCGGCGCTCTTGAGCATGTCCTCGGGCCCGATCATGGCGTTTTTAGCAGAGCTGATCTTGCTGCGGATCATGTTGATGGGGAACTGCTTTTGCTCGATGCCGAGCGCCTGCATAATGTCGCGCACCATGCGCTTTGAGTCGTCGTCATCGTAGATGGTGAATTGACCGGTATAGCCCAGCAGGTCGGCGTCCTCGCGCAGCATGCGCACGCACATGGCATGGAAGGTGCACACCCACATGCCACGAGTGCCGCTGGGGATGAGTGCCGCCAGACGCTCGCGCATCTCGGCCGCAGCCTTGTTGGTAAACGTAATGGCAAGAACCTGCCAAGGCTTAACGCCCAGGTCGCCGAGCATATGTGCGATGCGGAAGGTCAAGACGCGGGTCTTGCCCGAGCCGGCGCCGGCGAGCACCAGCAACGGGCCCTCGGTGGACAGGACCGCCTCGCGCTGGGCGGGATTAAGGCTGTCGATGTCGACGAGCGGCTTGATAGGCTTGGGCGCCGGCGCGGGAGCGTCATAGATGTCGAGCGGAACGAGCTCGGGCTCCGGCGCAGCGGGGGCGGTGTATGCATCGAGCGGCACGGGTTCCGGCGCGGGCGGCACGGGTACCGCGGCGTTCTTTTCCCAGGGCAAGGGCTGGGTCATGGGCGACTCCTCATCTGACAGACGGCGCGCCTGCGGGCAGCGCCATAGTTTGAGCCGTACCAGTATACCGAGCCGCGCGGACACCGACGCAAATCACACCACGACTCCGTGCGCCGCCGTCAGGCCCGCCCCATCGCCCAAAAAAGAGGACGGCATAGACCTTTTGGTCATGCCGCCCTCTTTGAATGACAAGTTGTCGCTCTGGCCGCCGCGCAGCGTCAACCAAGTTACAGGCCGAGCATGGGCTCCAGAACGAAGAAGTATGCGAGCACTACGATGCCCAGGATGATGCGGTAGACTCCGAAGCACTTGAAGTCGTGACGGCGGACGAAGCCCATGAGCCACTTGATGGCGATGAGCGAAACCACAAAGGCCACAACGCAGCCCACGCCCAAGATGGCGATCTCGTTGGTGCCGAACGTGCCGCCCTTGATGAAGTACTTGACCAGCTTGAGCGCACTCGCGCCAAACATAACGGGAATAGCCAGGAAGAACGTAAACTTAGACGCCACCGAGCGCGTGCAGCCCAAAAGCAGGCCGCCGATGATGGTAGAACCGGAGCGAGACGTACCAGGCACCAGCGAAAGCACCTGGAAGCAGCCGATACCCAGCGCAGTCTTCCAGCTGAGGTCCTCGAGCGTGGCGATGGAACCAAAGTCCAGATTCTCGTCATCGTCCTCATCCTCAGCGGTAGCCGTGGGGGGCGCCGCAAAGTGCGCACCGGCGGGACGTCCACCCGACACCACAGCACGCGAACCAAACGAACCGGCAACGGCCATTCCCTCGCGCTTGCTCGCGCGCCAGTTCTCGATCACGATAAACAGCACGCCGTACACAATGAGCGCCAGCGCCACGACGGGAGCGTTGTAGAAATGCTCCTCCATCCAGTCGTTGAGCGGCAGGCCGATCGCCGCCGCAGGAATGCAACCGAGCACAATCTTGCCCCACAGCACCCAGGTGTCGCGACGGCCCTCCTTGCCCTTGCTGGGCGAGAACGGGTTGAGCTCGTGGAAAAACAGCACGCAGACGGCCAGAATGGCGCCGAGCTGAATCACGACCAGGAACATATTCCAGAACGTCTCGCTCACGTTCATCTTGACGAACTCGTCCACCAAGATCATGTGGCCCGTCGACGAAACGGGCAGCCATTCGGTGATGCCCTCGACCAGGCCCATGAAGGCAGATTTTAGAAGCTCGATAATATCCAAAGGGACCCCCTCGTTAGACACCCGCCGGTAGATGTTCTGCGGACGATGCGGGCGATGTCCCATTATCAACCGTTGGCGGTGCGACCGCGCCTACCCTTACCAAAAAACTCGCCCGTTCACAGAATTGCGAGCAGTTAAACCGAAATCCTTGGGTATAACTGCAACAAGATAAAGTGTCCGGCGGTCAACGCACCCGCGCCCGCCCGACGCACGAGCCCCGCGCCCGTGCGATAGACCAAGGAGGAAACCATGAACGAGGGTTACACCAAGGTATTTGTTTCACTCGACGGTACTGAGCAGCAGGATTTTGTGCTCGCACGCGCCATCAAGGTCGCCGCGAACAACGGCGCCAAGCTGATTATCGGCCACGTTATCGATTCCACGGCGCTCGAGAGCGCCGGCTCCTATCCGGTCGATTTGGTCAACGGTCTGGAGGAGGCCTTTAAGAACTCCATCGAAAAGCAGCTCGAAGAGGCCAAGGCCAATCCCGATATTCCCGAGGTCGAGGTCATGATACGCGCCGGTCGTATTCGCGAGACGCTCAAAGACGAGATGCTCGACGTGGTCAAGCCCGACCTGGTGCTCTGCGGCGCTCGCGGCCTGTCCTCGATCAAGTATGCGCTTCTGGGTTCGATTTCGACGTTCCTGCTGCGCAATACCGACTGCGACATTTTGGTCGTAAAGTAGCGTTGCTCCCACCGGCCGCGGGGCCTGCGGGGTTTCCACGGGCACGTCCTCGCCGCGTTGCGGCTGCGGGATGTGCCCTTAGGAAACCCCTCCCGGCCTCGCGGCCTTCGCAGCCTTACTTCAGCGAGTTGGCTGATAAAAGATGGCGTGGCGCCCCCGGGGGGGGGGGCCGGTGTGTTTGGGGGGGGAGGTTTTTTTTTTGGGGTTGAAATTTTGGCACAAAATTATATTAAAA
>CAUDQR010000013.1 GCA_958451615.1 uncultured Collinsella sp.
GGCCGTGGCGGCCCGCGCTGCATGAGCATGCCCTTCTGGCGCGAGGACCTCTAAGGTCTTCTAGGACCCGTATAGGTCTTAATACATACATCTAGCTGACGTTAGATGTCTCCCATTGGGGCGGTGCGGGTTTTCGCGCCGCCCCAATCTTGTATGAGGAACGTCAACACGGTTGGATGACTACTTTTGTAAGGAGCTTGGCCATGGACATCAAGACGATTGGCGTTGAGGAATGGCTCAACGTTTGGGAGAAGAGTGCTACCTGGGATATCGCTCAGTCGACGATCTCGTCGCTGACCATGGGCGAGCTTCGCGCACTGGACGAGCAGGACGGCACCACGTTCTACGAGCGCCTGGATCGCGAGAAGATGAACTACGGCTGGATCGAGGGATCGCCGGAATTTAAGGCCGAGGTCGCCAAGCTGTATCGTCGCGATGACAATCCCGATCACATTCTGCAGACCAATGGCTGCACGGGCGCCAACCTCAACGCCATCATGGCCGTTGTGGAGCCCGGCGATCACGTGATTGCCGAGTGGCCTACCTATGCGCCGCTCTACGAGATTCCGCGTACGCTGGGTGCCGAGGTCGAGTATTGGGAGCTTCGCGAGGAGCTCGGCTGGAAGCCCGATATCGATGAGCTCAAGCGCTTGGTGCGCCCCAACACCAAGCTCATCTGCATCAATAACGCATCGAACCCCATCGGTACGGTGCTCGATGCCGATATGCTCGGGCAGATTGCCGAGATTGCCCGTTCGGTGGGCGCCTACGTGCTGTGCGACGAGGTGTATCTGCCGCTCGAGAACACCGAGTCCTTTATGTCGATGGCCGACGTGTACGAGAAGGCCATTGTCACCAACTCGGTGTCCAAGACCTATTCGACGCCTGCGGCCCGCGTGGGCTGGGTCGTGGCCAACGAAGAGGTGTCCAACCGCATCCGCACATATCGCGACTACACCATGATCTGCGGCGGCGTGTTCAACGACGCCCTGGCGACCTACGTGCTCGAGCACAAGGACAAGATTCTCGAGCGCAACCGTAAGATCGTGTTTGGCAACCGCGATATCGCACAGGCTTGGATTGATACGCAGGACCGCGTCTCTTGGACGGCCCCGCAGGGCGTGTCCACCTCGTTTATCCAGCTGGATATTCCCGAGGACGACGAGGAGTTCTGCAAGCGCCTGTTGGCCGAGAGGGGAGTGCTGCTGGTCCCCGGCAGCCGCTTTGAGCTCCCCTGCGGCGCACGCCTGGGCTACTGCGCGAGCGGGGACGTTCTCCGCGAGGGCCTGAGGCTTTTGGGCGAGGCACTGGCGGAGTTCGATCGCTAGGATTCCGACGATCTTCGAGGGCCTTATCCAAATTGGCCGAAGATAATCGAAAACGGACCCGTTTCCCTAGGGGAAGCGGGTTCGTTTTTCTATACCGAGAAGTCAAGTTGTTACAAATGGGGCCGTAAAGCGAGCCGGTATCCGCTGGGCCTTATACTGAGCTTCCGGTGAACGGTATCAAGCGTCTGGTAAACGGTAATTTGTTTACCAGAAATGAATAGGACAAACTTTTTTCTGAATAAAAATGAAAATGGTTGAGACGCGGCATGAATCGCTAATTCTATTCATAGCTTTATTAGAAATATGCAATTTGAGGGTGGTTTAATAAAATTAAGTTCCATTTGCTATTTTGATTGAAAACGCGTTTTAGCACGTAAATAAACTTTATTAAATCAAAGTGTGCCATGCGTGAAGTATATGTGTATGCCGTTCACCCCTCATATAAAACCGTTCGGGGGCGAGGTGGAAGTATGGACTGATTTTGGATATAAATATGTCGTCAGCAATAACGCCTCACACGGAGGGGCGCTAACGAATCGGCCCTGACAGGGGCCCGAAAGAAAGGTAGGAGGCCATGACGAAAGGTCTGCACGTGCCTTCCGAGATCGGCAAGCTCAGGAAGGTCTGCCTGCACCGTCCCGGCGACGAGCTCCTCAACCTGCCGCCCGACGAGCTCGAGCGACTCCTGTTCGACGACGTCCCGTTCCTGGAGGTCGCGCAGCAGGAGCACGACACCTTCGCCCAGATCCTGAGGGACCAGGGCGTGGAGGTGCTCTACCTCGAGAACCTCGTCGCCGAGGTGTTCGACCAGGTCCCCGGCGCCCGCGCCGAGTTCACCGACCAGTACATCGCCGAGGCAGGCATCCGCGGCCAGCAGATGCCGCAGATCGTCCGCGAGAAGCTGGACTCCATCGAGGACAACCTCGAGTTCGTCAAGAAGACCATGGCCGGCATGACCAAGGCCGAGATCGACATGCCCCTCACGGCGTCCACGACCCTCGACTCCCTGGTCAACTCCGAGTCCGAGTCCGACCTGATCATCGACCCGATGCCCAACCTCTACTTCACCCGCGACCCGTTCGCGGTCGTCGGCGAGGGCGTCAACCTCAACCGCATGTACTCGGTCACCCGCAACCGCGAGACCCTGTACGGCAAGTACGTCTTCAAGTACCACCCCGACTACAAGGACGTCTCCCTGTACTTCCGCCGCGACTGCCAGTTCCACACCGAGGGCGGCGACGTGCTGAACATCAACGAGAAGACCCTCGCCGTCGGCATCTCCCAGCGCACCCAGGCCGCCGCTATCGACGTCATGGCCCAGAACATCTTCTGGAACTCCGACTCCAAGGTCGAGCGCATCCTGGCCTTCGACATCCCCGTCTCGCGCGCCTTCATGCACCTCGACACGGTCTTCACCCAGATCGACGTCGATAAGTTCACGATCCACCCCGCCATCATGGGCACCCTGCGCGTCTACGAGCTGACCGCCGGCAAGAACCCGGGCGACGTGAACATCCGCCTGATCGAGGACACCCTCGAGCACGTCCTGGAGGACGCCACCGGCGTCGACCAGGTCAAGCTGATCCCCTGCGGCGGCGGCGACCCGATCGCGGCCTCCCGCGAGCAGTGGAACGACGGCTCCAACACCCTGTGCGTCGAGCCCGGCAAGATCTGCGTCTACGCCCGCAACACCGTCACCAACGACGTGCTGTACAAGGAGGGCCTGGACCTTCTCGTCGTGCCCTCCGCCGAGCTCTCCCGCGGCCGTGGCGGCCCGCGCTGCATGAGCATGCCCTTCTGGCGCGAGGACCTCTAAGTCTTTCCGTTTCCGGTGCGGTCTCCCTACAACCGCACCGGTTTCGCCCGTCAAACGGGCGACACTAATACTTACGTAATTCATTTCTTCGAAAGGAAACGAACCATGGGTGTTAACCTCTCCGGCCGTAGCTTCCTCAAGCTCCTCGACCTCACCACCGAGGAGATCGAGTACCTGCTCAAGCTCTCCAAGAACTTCAAGGACATGAAGCGCGCTGGCGTTCCGCACCGCTATCTCGAGGGCAAGAACATCGTTCTGCTCTTCCAGAAGACCTCCACTCGTACCCGCTGCGCCTTCGAGGTCGGCGGCATGGATCTGGGCATGGGCGTCACCTACCTCGATCCGGGTTCGTCGCAGATGGGCAAGAAGGAGTCCATCGAGGATACCGCCCGCGTTCTCGGCCGCATGTATGATGGCATCGAGTTCCGTGGCTTTGCCCAGGACGACGTCGAGGAGCTCGCTGCTAAGTCCGGCGTGCCTGTGTGGAACGGCCTGACCACTGAGTGGCATCCCACCCAGATGCTCGCCGACATCCTGACCGTCCAGGAGAACTTCAACTACGACATCAAGGGCAAGACCCTCGTCTTCATGGGCGACTGCAAGAACAACGTTGCCCGCTCCCTCATGGTCGTCTGCTCCAAGCTCGGCATGAACTTCGTGGCCTGCGGCCCCGAGGAGTGCATGCCCGCTGACGACGTCATCGAGGCCTGCAAGCCCATCGCTGAGGCTAACGGCTGCACCATCAAGCTGACCACCGACGTCAAGGACGGCGTCACCGGTGCCGACGTTCTCTACACCGACGTGTGGGTCTCCATGGGCGAGCCTGACGAGGTCTGGGCCGAGCGCATCGCTCAGCTCACCCCGTATCGCGTTACCTCTGAGGTCATGGCTATGGCCAACCCGGGTGCCATCTTCCTGCACTGCCTGCCCAGCTTCCACGACACCAACACCACGATTGGCGCCGAGAAGTGCGAGCAGTTCGGCATCACCGAGCAGGAGGTCACTGACGAGGTCTTCGAGAGCCCCGCTTCCAAGGTCTTCGACGAGGCCGAGAACCGCATGCACACCATCAAGGCTGTCATGTACGCCACGCTCAAGTAAGAGCATCTAGCATCTCGCTCGGGGTGTATTGCTGCGCACCCCGAGCGCTTTTGTCTGGTAAAAATCTCGCACCGAGCGACATGCACGGCACGGAAGAGCCGCTTCGGGCGAGATCAGTAAATGATTTATGAAGGGGGGATGAGAACTATGACTGAGACCGCTAAGAAAAAGCGCGGTATGCCTTCATCGTTCACCATTCTTCTTGCTCTGCTGGCAATTGTCGCGGTTATTACCGTTATCGTCTCCGGTACGTCCGGTGGCGAGGTTACCGCTGCCCGCCTGAGCGATTTCTGCACCGCCCCTGTCAAGGGCTTCGCCGACGCTCTGCCCGTTTGCCTCTTCGTTATGATCCTCGGCGGCTTCCTCGGCATGATGACCGAAACCGGCGCCTTGGACAACGGCATTGCCGTTCTGGTGCAGAAGCTTAAGGGCAATGAGATCATGCTCGTTCCCGTGCTGATGCTCATCTTCTCCCTCGGTGGTACCACCTATGGTATGTGCGAGGAGACTGTTCCCTTCTACGCCCTGCTCGCCGCTACGATGATGGCTGCTGGCTTCGACCCCATGGTCGGCGCCGCTACCGTCCTGCTCGGCGCTGGCTGCGGCTGCCTCGGCTCCACGGTTAACCCGTTCGCCGTCGGCGCTGCCGTCGACGCTCTGACCGGCGTTGGCATCGAGGTCAACCAGTCCATCATCATCGGCCTCGGTGCCGTCCTGTGGATTGTTACCACCGGCATGTCCATCTTCTTCGTCATGAACTATGCCAAGAAGGTTAAGGCTGACAAGGGTTCCACCATCCTTTCGATGCAGGAGCTCAAGGACGCCGAAGAGACTCACGGCAAGGCTGCTTCCGAGGTTAACAAGGAGGTCAAGCTCACCGGTCGTCAGAAGGGTGTTCTGATCGCCTTTGCCTTCACCTTCGTCGTCATGATCGTCGGCTTCATTCCGCTAGCCGACCTCAACGAGGGCGTCGCCAACTTCTTCGATGCTGGCGCTGTCTATGACGCCGACGGTAACGCCATCGTTCAGGGCTGGTCTGCCCTGATCACCGGCCTGCCCATTGGCCAGTGGTACTTCGACGAGGCTTCCACCTGGTTCTTCCTCATGGCTGTCCTGATCGGTATTATCGGCGGCCTGTCCGAGAAGCAGATCGTCAACACCTTCATCACCGGCGCTGCCGACATGATGTCCGTTGTCCTCGTCATCGCTCTTGCCCGTGGTATCTCCGTCCTCATGGCTAGCACCGGCCTCGACGTCTACGTCCTCGACGCTGCCGCCAATGCTCTGGCTGGCCTGTCCGGCGTGATCTTCGCTCCCATGAGCTTCCTGGTCTACTTCGGCCTGTCCTTCCTGATCCCCTCGACCTCTGGTATGGCTACCGTGTCCATGCCCATCATGGGACCGCTGGCTGTTAAGCTCGGCTTCTCGCCCGAGGTCATGGTCATGATCTACTCCGCCGCCATCGGCATCGTGAACCTGTTCACCCCGACTTCCGGCGCCATCATGGGCGGTCTTGCCCTGGCCAAGATCGAGTGGACGACCTGGCTCAAGTTTGCTCTTAAGCTCATCGTCGCTCTCTCCGTCGTCTGCGCCATCATCCTGACCATCGCTTGCGTGATGCTCTAAGTACCCCTTGGGTACCCCACGGAAACCATGACGATCCTATAACGGATCACCTGGTCATCGTCTGTCCGGTGGGGTAACCCCACCGGTAGACTCCTACCTTTAGCCTCCTCCCGTTCCGTGCGCGGGGGGAGGCGCTCTTATGTTGCGCGGTTCTACGAACCGCGCAACCAGTCGACGCTGCGCGCCGCCCAGAACTACAATTTGTCATTCAAAAGGCAAGGCATGACCAAAAGGTCTATGCCTTGCCTTTTTCATGCCAACTTGTACGTTCTGGACGGCGCTCGCTGACTTATGCTCAACCTGCGACGCTGTTATTGTTGGTGCAGGGGAACAGCTTGCCCGCTCTGGTGCCCGTTCGTTGACTTTGGCTCTGCCTGTGACGTTTCCATTGTTGGTGCGGAGTGACTTGGTTCCTGCTTCAAATTAGCTATCCCGGGTCCCCGGTGGTTGCGGTGGCGTGTTTGGTTGGTGCCTGTTGGTGGCCAGGCCCTTGCGAGGGGCAGGCTCCGTTATAATCGCCTAGAACATTAAATGGAAACGGGACGGGAGCCATACATGCGCCAGGGTTTCGACAACGCGAAGTATATCGAGCTGCAGGCCGCTCATATTAAGGAGCGCATCTCGCAGTTTGGCGGCAAGCTGTATTTGGAGTTTGGCGGCAAGCTGTTTGACGACTATCACGCGAGTCGCGTGCTGCCGGGTTTTGAGCCGGACAGCAAGTTTCGCATGCTCAAGAGCATTGCCGATGACGTTGAGGTCATCATCGCGATCAACGCGAACCACATCGAGAAGAATAAGGCCCGTGGCGACCTGGGCATTACCTATGACGAGGACGTTTTGCGCCTGGTCGACCTGTTTCGCGGCAACGGTTTTGCTGTCGCGGCCGTGGTTATCACCCAGTACGCCGGCCAGCCCGCCGCCGATGTGTTCCGCAATCGCCTGAACGCGCTCGGCATTCCCGCCAAGCTGCACTATCCCATCGAGGGCTATCCGCACGACGTCGACCTGATCGTGTCTGACGACGGCTATGGCAAGAACGAGTTTGTCGAGACCACCCGTCCGCTCGTCGTGGTCACCGCTCCCGGCCCCGGCTCGGGCAAGCTCGCTACCTGCCTGTCTCAGCTCTATCACGAGCACAAGCACGGCACCGCCGCCGGCTACGCCAAGTTCGAGACGTTCCCGGTCTGGAATCTGCCCCTCACGCATCCGGTCAACATCGCCTATGAGGCCGCCACGGCCGACCTCGACGACGCCAATATCATCGACTCCTTCCACTTGGAGGCTTACAACAAGACCACGGTCAACTACAACCGTGACGTCGAGGCTTTCCCGGTGGTCCGTGCCCTGATGGAAAAGATTCTGGGGGAGAGCCCCTACCAGAGCCCCACCGACATGGGTGTCAATATGGTCGGCTTTGCCATCACCGATGACGATGCCTGTCGCGATGCCTCCAAGATGGAGATCGTCCGCCGCTCCTTTTCTGCGGTCGAGGCCGTGCGCCGCACCGGCGTGGGCGATGAGCAGGTTGATCGTCTCAAGCTCATTATGAAGAAGGCCGGTATCGACAAGAACTACTCACCGGCGCGCTCGGCGGCCCTCACTAGGGAGCAGCTGACGGGTGGTCCCGTGGGTGCCATGGTCATGCCCGATGGCTCCGTGGTGACCGGCAAGACTTCCACGCGCTTGGGCGCCGCGAGCTCGCTCATCATGAACGCGCTTAAGCATGTCTCGGGCGTTGACCTTGAGCTCGAGGTCATTAGCGATGAGGCGATCGAGCCTATCAGCAAGCTCAAGACGCATTTCCTGGGTAGCAAGAACCCGCGCCTGCACACCGACGAGACGCTTATGGCGCTCTCGATCACCTCGGCAACGAGCGAGACGGCGGCCCGCGTCCTTTCGGGCCTGGAGCAGCTGCGCGGCTGCGATGCCTTCTTTAGCGTGATCATCTCGCCGACGGACGAGACGGTGTTGCGCAAGCTAGGCATCAACGTGTGCTGCGAGCCCAAGTTCGAGCGTCGTGGTTTCTTCCACCGCTAAGCCTGGATAAATTGGTCTGAAAGGGGCGCATCGGGTATGCATTCGGTGCGCCCCTTTTATCAACAAAGCTACCGTTTAACCTAAAATTAGCCCGTTTACCTGCCTATAAGCGATTTGGACGGTATACAATAACCCTAATTGTTTCATCCTTTTGCGGGGATGCCGCATGATGGATGTTGCCGGCCATCATGGGGTGTGCCGGTCGCGCACGGTGCAAGTGATGCCCGTGCTCGGTTTGAGGAGGCTGCCATGGCTGGCAAGGGTCGTGCGAGTGTCAACGATATGAAGCGTGTCGAGGTGCTGGTGTTGATGGAGATCGACCAGCAAACCGAAGACAATGGCGGATTTTATGGCTTTTCGCGCAAGACGCTTGCCGAGCGTGTGGGGGTGTCTCCGTATCGCGCCCGCGCGGCAATTGAGCGCTTGGAATCCGAAGACATCATTGAGGTCGTCTCGCGCTACAGCGACGACGGCGGCCAGCTCGCAAATGGTATTTGCCTCACGGAGCGTGGCGAGTGGTATCTAGAGGGCGTCCGTGCCGGTATGCTCGTGCAGGACTTGATCAAGGACGAACTCGCCGATCGATAACAGCATGCATTCATAGTGGAAACGACGCCGCCTGGGCAACCGGGCTGCGTTTTGTTTCAAGATGGAGAAATGCGATTGCACGTAAGAAAAATTGCGTGCGGCGCGCGTCGCGAGTATTACAATGAAGACCCGTAAGATGTGTATGGACAACTTCTACGGGAAGCGCAGGTAACTCAATATGACCAAGCATGTGTTCGTAACCGGTGGCGTGGTTTCGTCCCTGGGCAAGGGTATCACCGCGGCCTCGCTGGGCCGTCTGCTCAAGTCGCGTGGCTACAAAGTAACGATGCAGAAGGCCGACCCGTATCTGAACGTCGACCCCGGTACCATGAGCCCGTTCCAGCATGGTGAGGTCTTTGTAACCGAGGATGGTTACGAGTCCGATCTGGACCTGGGTCATTACGAGCGCTTTATTGATGAGAACCTGACCCGCGATTCCAACTTTACGACCGGTGCCATCTACAAAAGCCTAATCGCCCGCGAGCGTCGCGGCGACTTTTTGGGCGGTACCGTGCAGGTGATTCCTCACGTCACCAATGCCATCAAGGATAAGTTCCGCCGCATCGAGGAGCAGACCGGCTCCGATGTAGTCATCACCGAGCTGGGCGGCACGATCGGCGACATCGAGTCCCAACCGTTTGTCGAGGCCATTCGTCAGTACCGCAAGGAGGCCGGCCCCGAGAACGTCTGCTACATCCACGTGTCGCTCGTTCCCTATATCGCCGCCGCCCACGAGGTCAAGACCAAGCCCACGCAGCATTCCGTCAAGGAGCTCCGCAGCTTTGGCATCCAGCCCGATATTATCGTGTTGCGCTCCGACCACCATATCGATGACGCTATCCGCGGGAAGATCGCAAGCTTCTGCGACGTCGACACCGATTGCGTCTTTACCAACGAGGACTGCGCGAGCATTTACGATGTTCCGCAGCTGCTTGCCGAGCAGGACTTTGACCTGCGCATTTGCGAGCGCCTGGGTCTGGACCCGCGTGAGCGCGACATGAGCGAGTGGAACGAGTTCCTGCGCAAACAGAATCACGCCAACCATCACGCCGACAAGGTGAAGATTGCCGTCGTTGGCAAGTACACGCAGCTGCCCGATGCGTACCTGTCGGTTATCGAGGCCCTGCACCATGCGGGTGTCTTCTACGATCGCCATGTGGACGTCCAGCTGGTCGACGGCGAGAGCCTCGACGAGCAGAATGTCTCCGAAGTTCTGGGCGACGCTTCGGGCATCCTGGTCCCCGGCGGCTTTGGCAAGCGCGCCCTGGAGGGCAAGATCCTCGCGGCCGAGTTTGCCCGCGAGCACAAGATTCCGTATCTGGGCATTTGCCTGGGTATGCAGGTGGCCGTGTGCGAGTTCGCCCGCAACGTCGTCGGCCTTGCCGGCGCCAGCTCCTCCGAGTTCGACCCGGACGGTCCGTTTAGCGTCATCGATCTGATGAGCTCGCAGGAGGATGTGACCGAGAAGGGCGGCACCATGCGCCTGGGCGCCTATCCGTGCAAGCTCGCCGCCGATACCCTTGCTCGCGAGGCATATGGCGAGGAACTCGTCTACGAGCGTCACCGTCACCGCTTTGAGTTTAACAACGCCTTCCGCGACCAGCTCGAGGACGCCGGCTTGGTTATCTCTGGCCTCTCACCCGACGAGCGCCTGGTCGAGATGGTCGAGCTGCCGCGCGACGTGCATCCGTGGTATGTGGCAACCCAGGCTCACCCCGAGTTCAAGAGCCGTCCGACCAACCCGCAGCCGCTGTTCCGAGAGTTCGTGCGTGCCTCGATCGGTCAGCACGAGGGTGTCGATCGCCTACAGGTGACGCCCATGAACCTCGCTACGGACTAAGGGTGCCGGCGAACAAAGAACATACCGAAGCTACTCCCTCGTCGCTCGCCGTGGCGGCGGGGGAGTATCTCGATTACCTCGCGGTCGAGCGGGGTTTGGCGCGCAACACGATTGCGGCCTATCGTCGTGACCTGACGACGTACTGCGCCTATCTGGAGCGAGCGGGCATCATGTCTTTTGATGAGGTGACTCGTCGGGTCGTGGAGGGCTTTGTCGCCGACCGTCGCGATGGGGGCTATTCCGATGCCTCGGTGGAGCGTGCGCTTGCGGCCGTGAAGGGCCTGCATGCCTTTTTGGTGCGCGATGGGATTGTGGCCCAAAATCCAACGGCGGCGTTGCGCCTGCCTAAAAAGGCTGAGCGTTTGCCGGAGTATCTATCGGTGGAGGATGTCTCGGCGCTGCTCGATCAAGACTTCCCCGAGGGCGAGATGGGCTTGCGCGACCATGCCATCTTGGAAGTGCTCTACGGATGCGGCTTGCGTGTGAGCGAGTTGGTGGGGCTCGATGTGGGCGATATCCATATCGACGATGGTTTTGTACTCGTTCGCGGTAAGGGCTCAAAGGAACGCCTGTCCCCGTTGGTGGGAAGCGCGGCGCGAGCTCTGACGCGCTATATAACTGAGGGACGTTCTCGCTTGGCGGCCCATGCCCGCGGAACCGAGACCTCGGCGGTCTTTTTAAATAAGAACGGCCGCCGTCTGTCGCGCCAGGGCATCCATGCCATCTGTGAGCGCTACGGGCGCCAGGTGGGGCTGGTGGGACTCCATCCCCATACGCTGCGCCACTCCTTTGCCACCCATATGCTTGCGGGCGGTGCAGACCTCCGTGTGCTACAGGAGATCTTGGGACATGCCGATATATCGACCACGCAGGTCTACACGCATGTCGATCGTACGCAACTGACCGAGGTCTATCTGGCGGCGCACCCGCTGGCACATCGTTAACACATCGCTGGCCTGCATATCTATAGGTATTTGGGGACGGGCCCCAGATTGCCGCGGCGTGCTTTTGCGCGCGCATGGGCAATCTGGGGCCCGTCCCATTTTTTGCCACTTGTCGTTGCGGTGGTGGGCCGCATGTGCCTTGGGTGGGGGAGTTTGGGGGCGATGTGAACGGCATGTAAAGGGACGCAAAAATCGCCTCAAGGTCAACTTGAAGGTTGAGGTTGAAAGGCGGGGTGCCACAGGTGGCATCCCGCCGTTGCTGTAAACACAACATATTGTGTTTTCGAACATATGATTGGGGGTGTTTTGCAATATATGGTGGGTGGAGTGGTGGGGAGGGGTGGGGGAAGGGGTGGGGAAAGGTGTTGAAAA
Source organism: uncultured Collinsella sp. (assembly GCA_958451615.1). GTDB lineage: Bacteria > Actinomycetota > Coriobacteriia > Coriobacteriales > Coriobacteriaceae > Collinsella. Next base: position 11,653 of record CAUDQR010000013.1, read on the forward strand.
ATGGGGCGGTTCCCCATATTATTAATGACGTCGACAGGCGGGGTGGTTCCCCGCGTACGTGCCATCTGAGTAACCGAGGGGAGGGCGCACATGGGAATGACTGGTGCATACGAGCGCAATCTCGATGCAAAAGGTCGTCTGTCCCTGCCTGCACCCCTTCGCGAGGAGCTTGGAGAGCACGTTCGCGTGTTCAAAGCCCTGGATGTCGATGCTCTGTACGTGTTCTCTGCCGAGGCCTTCGATAAGTGGGTCGAAGGACTCTTCGCGGGTCGTGAGGGCCACGAGGGTTTTAACCCGCGTGACATTAATGACCAGAAGCTCATGAGGGCGATCAACAAGCGCACCACGTCGATGGACGTGGACAGCGCCGGTCGTATCGGTCTTTCCGAGTCTCTCCGCAAGCAGGCGAACCTCGACCGCGAGGTCACGGTTGTGGGCAACTACGACCACCTTGAGGTTTGGGATCGCGCCGCGGCCGATGAGGACGATGACGATGAGGCCCTGCTGGACCTCTTCTTCTCGTAAGGGCAAGGCACGGGTAACGGATGGAGCGTGGGATCTTGACACAAGAATATCGGCATGAACCTGTCATGCTCGGCGAAGTGCTTGAGTCGCTGCGGCTAAAGAGCGGCTCCGTTGTCTGCGATTGCACCCTTGGCGGTGCCGGCCATTCGGTAAAGATGGCCGCGCAGGTGGGGGAGACGGGCCTTTTGCTCGGCGTCGACCAGGACGACATGGCCCTCGAGGCCGCTGGCGCCCGTCTGGACCGCGAGGTTCCCGGCGTTCCGCACCAGCTGCTGAAGGGCAACTTCGGCGACTTGGACGAGCTGCTTTGCTCGGCCGAGGTGCCCGGGGTCGATGGCTTCCTGTTCGATTTGGGCGTTTCGTCGCCGCAACTCGATATCCCTGGAAGGGGCTTTTCGTATAACGAGGACGCCCCATTGGACATGCGGATGGATCCGGGTAATAACACCTTAAACGCAGCTGAGGTCATCAACACCTATAACGAACACGACCTCGCCCGGATTCTACGCGTCTACGGCGAAGAGAAGTTCGCCTCGCAGATCGTGCGCGAGATCGTGCGCCGCCGCGAGCAAGAACCGATCGAAACCACCGGCCAATTTGTCGAGATCATCAAGGCGGGTATCCCGGCTGCCGCTCGTCGGCATGGCGGACACCCGGCCAAGAAAAGTTTCCAGGCCATTCGCATCGAGGTCAATCACGAGCTCGATGTGCTCGAACGAGGGCTTGATGCCGCCACCAGGTGGCTCAACCCGGGCGGACGTATCTGCGTCATCTCGTATCACTCGCTCGAGGACCGTATCGTAAAGAACCACTTTAAGGAGATGAGCCAGGGGTGCACGTGTCCGCCGGAGATTCCGGTGTGCGTGTGCGGCAACGTGCCGATACTCAAGGTCATCACCCGCAAACCCTTGGTTGCCCAGCCTGATGAGGTTGAGCGCAACCCTCGGGCGAGATCAGCCAAAATCCGCGTGGCGCAGCGTCTGTAGGCACGACCGCGCGATATTGGACCTCCCGCTCGCACCATAAACGAAGCTTAAACACACTACCAACGTACTCGGGATGGGAGGCGGCATATCATGGGCTACAACACTTCAAGCGCAGCACTCGCCTATGATATGAACGCCATGCCCGCCTATCGTGAGACGCCGCAGGCCCCCGTTGCTCCCCGTGAGCAGCGCACGCCGCGCTTTGATGTCTACACGGGCGCGGGCCGTCAGGCAAACCAGGCGGTAAGCCCGGTTTTCATGAGCGTTCTTAAAACGTTTTGCATCATTGCGGCTATCTTCATGACGATCGGCGTCGCCCGCGTGGCGCTCGCCGGCGTTACGGCCCAGGTGCTCAACAGCAACGCCGAGCTTACCAACACGCTCGAAAAGGCGACCGATGAGAGCTCCGACCTGGAGGTCATGCATTCGGTCTATGGCGCCGACACGCGCATTCGCGACCTTGCGGGCGCTTATGGCATGGTGGAGCCCAGCGAGAGCGTTACACTTGACTTTTCGCAGGATGCAGCCGCGGGCGCCAACGCGACCGCGGCTGCTCAGTAGCAAGACGGTAGCTGAGTATGACAAATGACTATCGCCGCGGTTCCGATGGGGGCCGCGGTTCTGGACGTCCCTCGTCGCGGGGACGTTCTGGTTATCAAGGAACGGGTCGGCAATCTTACAACGCCGGGCAGTCCCGTGGCAACGACCCGGCGTCGCGACTTCGCGGCTCGGGCGGTCCTCAAGTGCATAACACCAGGTCGCGCAAGAGTTCGTCGACCGAATGGCTCACAGGCACGCCTCTGCCTCGCCGCAAAGCCGTCATGGGCCTCATTGGGCTTGGCTTGGGCTTGGGCGTCTTTCGCCTTGCCGGCTATCAAATTGTCGAAGCCGATAAACTGCGCGAGCGTGCCGATGCGCGCCGCCTGCTTGCGCAGACCCTCTATGCCAAACGTGGCACCATCTACGACCGCAACGGTAACGTGCTGGCGTCGTCGGTCGAATGTCGCAACATCGCCGTGAACCCCCAGCTTGTCGAGGATGTTGACAAGACGGTGTCGGCGCTGGTCAAGGCAACTGGAATCGATAAAAAGACCTGCCGCAAGCTCGTTGAGTCCGATGGAACCTGGGTGTATATCAAGCGCCAGGTGGACGAAGACGACGCTGCGGCGCTGGAGAAGAAGAACCTGCCCGGCGTGCTTTTTGAGCAGGCCATGAAGCGCGTATATCCATACGGCAATCTGGCATCGCAGGTGCTGGGTGTAGTGAATGTAGACAACGACGGCTTGACGGGTCTCGAAAAGCAATACAACAAGCTTCTGACCGGCACGAACGGTTCTCTCGTACGCGAGCGCGCGAGGGACGGCAGCTATATCGCGGGCGGTGCCTATAAAAAGGTGGCTGCGGTCGACGGCGTTGATCTCGTGACGACGCTCGACGTCAATATCCAGCGTGCGGCCGAGGATGCCCTGGCAGAGGCTGTCGAGAAGACAAAGGCCAAGAACGGCTCGGCGCTGGTCACCGATCCTACGACAGGCGAGATCTTGGCAGCCTGCTCGTATCCGACCTACGACCAGACCAATTTGGAAAACGCCAAGACCGAGGATATGAACCTGCGCCTGGTCACCGACGCCTACGAGCCCGGCTCGGTCTTTAAGACGCTCGTGGCGGGCGCCGGCTTCGACTTGGGCGTCGTGCGGTCGAGTACGTCGTTTGAGGTGCCGGCGAGCATCAAGGTGGGCGACGATACCGTCACCGATGCCGACAAGCGCGACTACGCCATGACCATGGATGTGCGCGAGATGATGCGCCGTTCGTCCAACGTGGGATTTGTCCTGGTGGGGCGCAAGATCGGTGCCGACGACTTTGCCGCCTATGTGGACAAGTGGGGCATCGGTCACAGCTCGGGTGTCGATTTTCCGGGCGAGAGCCTGGGCATCGTCAAGGAGCGTGACCAGTATGACGGCGCCACGCTGGGCTCGATGAGCTTTGGACAGGCGCTGTCTGTCTCGCCGATTGAGATCGCACGTGCCGTGGGCGGCATCGCCAACGGCGGCGTGATGATGACCCCGCACTTCTATAAGTCCAGCAAAGGTGACGAGAAGGACTGGGGCGAAGGCGAGCGCGCGATTTCGGAGGATGCCGCATCCCAGGTGACATCGTGCATGCAGACGGTCGTGTCGGAGGGAACGGGCGTTGGCGGCGCGGTTGACGGCTATGACGTGGCGGGTAAGACCGGTACGGCCGAACGTGCCGACGAGAACGGCGGCTACCTCAAGGAGAACTACATGTCGTCCTTTATGGGCTTTGCACCGGCACAATCGCCCAAGGTGCTGTGCTATATCACGCTCGACGGAACGCCGAGCGGCTCAGATGCCGCTGCGGTTCCGTTCCAGTTCATTATGGCCAACGCGCTCGACGTGCTGGGTATCCCGCACACGAAGTAGGGGGTTACAATCTTTGGGGCGTGGTTTGTTGTCCCATATGAGGGGTGTTCACATGCCCTGCACCACGCATACGCGGCGCTGGGATACAATACGCCGATAGCATTATTAGGTTTACAGGGGAGCTGCAATGATAGAGATCGCCGTCAACAACCTCGCGGCCGCAACAGGGGCCCGAACCGTGACGGGAGAAGCCGATCGGGTATGCCGCGGGTGCGTTATCGACTCGCGCCAGGTCGAGGAAGGGACGATTTTCGTCGCCTTTCCCGGTGAAAACGTCGACGGCAATGATTTTGCTTCCCGTGCCGTCCAGTCGGGTGCCGGCGCCGTCGTGATGACGCGTGAGCCCGAGGCCGAGCTGGTCTCGCTGGCGCAGGACAAGGGCTGTGCCATCTTGCTGACCGATGATCCCGAGGAGTTTCTGCTGCGTTTGGCGCATGCGTATCGCCTGGAGCTTGGCTGCCTGGTCGTTGGCATTACCGGTTCCATCGGCAAGACGACGACCAAGGACGTGCTCGCCGCTGTGCTCGCCAAGCGCTATCGTGTCTGGGCCACCAAGGGCAATTTCAATAACCTGATCGGCATGCCGCTCACGGTGCTTTCCGCTCCGGCCGATACCGAGGTTCTGGTGCTCGAGATGGGCATGAACCATTTCCACGAGATCGAGCGCCTGTCCCAGTCCGCCAATCCCAACCTTGCCATCGTGAGCAAGATCGGCACCTCTCATATCGGCATTTTGGGCAGCCGCGAGAACATCGCCCGCGCTAAGGCCGAGATTGTACAGGGCATGTGCGCCGCCGGCGACTATTTGCCGCTGCTGGTTTTGGGCGGCGAGGACGACTTTACGCCGTTCATTCGCGACACGTTCGCCCAACCTGCTGGTATCGACGTGATGCTGGCCGGCGTCTCGGACGATGATGAGGTCCGTGCCCGCGACGTTCGCGTTGATGACGAAGGCCGTCCGGTCTTTACGCTCGATTTTGGCCAGGGTGAGACGATCGATACCATGCTTGCCATCCCCGGCGTGCAGTCCGTTCCTAATGCCGTTAAGGCCGCCGCGGTTGCCTATCGCCTGGGCGTGACGCCCGAGCAGATCGATGCTGCCTTTAGGGGTCTCACGATCACCGGACACCGCCAGGAGATCAAGCGCGCCAAGAGCGGTGCACGCGTCATCGATGACTCCTATAACGCCAGCGCCGAATCGATGGCAGCCGGCCTCGATCTGCTGTGCTCGCTTTCGTGCACGGGGTCTCGCATGGCGATCCTGGGCGAGATGGGCGAGATGGGCGATGAGGCTCCTCGCATGCATGAGCTCGTGGGCGCCTATGCCGCCGCCAAGAAGCTCGACATGCTGGCGTGCGTGGGTGGTGAGCTGGCCCAGCTTATGGCCGATGCCGCGCGCATGATGGGCATGGACGAGGACCGCATCCAGGTGTTCTCCGATTATCAGCAGGTGCTCGACCGCATGGGCGGCGCGCTTGAAAAACATGATGTTGTACTGGTCAAGGGTTCCCGCTTTGTTGAGCTCGACCGCTTTGTGGAAGGTGTGTGCTAGCCCATGTTCGGCAATCCCTCGTATCCAACGTATCAGGCTTTTTTGGGGCTTGGCATCGCCGCAGCCATTGCGCTGCTGCTCATGCCGTGGTGGATTAAGCTGCTCAAGGTCGAGGGTATCGGCCAGCAGGTTCGTGCCGACGGCCCCAAGCGTCATTTGGTTAAGCAGGGAACGCCCACCATGGGTGGCGTTGTCATCCTCGTCGCGATCTCGCTGACCTGCCTGCTGATGGGCAAGCTCACCACCGAGCTCGTGCTCGTGCTGCTCGCCACGCTGGCGACCGGCGTGCTGGGCCTGATCGACGACCTGACCTCCGTTACGCATGGGCGCTCGCTCGGTCTGACGCCGCATGCCAAGATGATCGGCCTAACCATTATCTGTGTCACCTTTACGGTGCTTGCCGTCAACTGGTGCGGCGTCGCCCCCGAGATTCGTTTTCCCGGTGGGTTGACGATCGACCTTGGCGTGCTTTCGACTACCATCTGCGGCTATTCGTTCCCGTGGCTCTATATTGTCTTTTGCTGGCTGATGATTGCCGGTCTTTCTAATGCCGTGAACTTGACCGATGGCCTTGACGGTCTTGCTGGCGGCACCTCCATGATCGCCATGCTCGCCATGGCTGCCATGGCGTTTTTGCACGGAGACGTGAACCTGTCCATCTTCTGCACCGCGTGTGCCGGTGCCTGCTTGGGCTTTCTGTGGTTCAACTGCTATCCGGCGAGCATCTTTATGGGTGATACCGGCTCGCTTGCTCTAGGCGCCGCGTTTGCCTGTACGTCCATCATGACTAACACCGAGGTCGTCTCCCTCATCATCGGCGGCCTGTTTATCGTTGAGACCCTGTCGGTCATGATTCAGGTTGTCTACTTCCACTTTACGCACAAGCGCGTCTTCCTTATGGCGCCCATCCATCATCATTTCGAAAAGAAGGGTTGGGCCGAGACCAAGGTCGTCATCCGTTTTTGGATTATCGCTGCGGCATTTGGTGCCGTTGGCCTTGCTCTGTTCTTCCAGTTGGGATAGTGGTCTTTCATGCCTCTTGCTGATGTCTTTAGCCTGCTCGTTTTGGGTCAGGGCAAATCCGGTCTCGATGTCGCCCGCTGGGCGCTGGCACATCCAGAGCGCGTAAGCGCCGTTACCGTGTATGGCGGCGGCACCTCTGAGCCCAATGACGCCACGCGTGCGCTCGAGGCTGCTGGTGCGTCGTTTGTCTATGGGACCGAACAGGTCGAGGGCGCCTATGACGTATGCGTGACGTGCCCGGGCATCTCGGAGTTCTCGGGCTTCTTTAAGGCCGGGCGCGAGCATGCCGCCCAGATTATGGGTGAGCCCGAGTTTGCCTATCGCCTGTCGCCCGATAACTGGATTGCCATCACGGGCACCAACGGCAAGACGACCACCACGTCGCTGACTGATTATCTGCTCAAGGCTGCCGGCGAGGCCAGCGTAGCTGTCGGCAACATCGGCGAGCCGCCGGTCAACGAGATTGACGGCCGAGCCCACAACGAGTGGTTTGTGGCTGAGCTCTCGAGCTATCAGATTGCTACGACCACCGAGCTCCACCCTCGTGTGGCTGTGCTGCTCAACATCACTCCCGACCACTTGGGCTGGCATAAGAGCCATAAGAACTATGCGCTTGCCAAGATCAAGCTGTTTGACAATATGGTCGATGACGATCTGGTGGTTGTCGACGTCGAAGACGCCGGCATTCACGAGTTCGATGAGTACATCTATACGCCGGGTCGCCGCATCTGCAAGGTCGCTTTTGACGAGCCCGAGGGTGCAGACGCCGCCTTTGTGCGCGACGGCAAAATGGTCGTGCGCCTGAAGGGCGTCGAGACTCAGCTTGTCGCCACGTCCGAGCTCAAGATCTCGGGCCATCACAATGTCATCAATGCCTTATGTGCCGCCACGGCTGCTCTGGCCGTCGGTGCCGATGTCGATGGTGTCCGCCGCGGTCTGGCCTCGTTCCAGCCGCTCGAGCATCGCGTGGAGCCGTGCGGCGAGATTGACGGTGTGCGCTACGTCAACGATTCCAAGGCGACCAACACCGATGCGGTCGAGAAGGCACTGACAGCATTTCCCGATGACGACGTGATCTTGCTGCTCGGCGGCCACGATAAGGGCACGCCGCTCACGGACTTCGCGCGCGTTGTTATGGATAACGTGCGCTCGGTCGTCTGCTTTGGCGATGCGCGCGAGCGCTTCACCGCCGCTATGGACGAGGCCGATGTTGATGGCGATGTGGATATCGCCCAGGCGGATGACCTACGCGATGCCGTGGACGTTGCCCGTTCGCTATCGAGCCGTGGCGACGTGATCTTACTTTCTCCTGCCTGCTCTTCGTTCGATGAGTTCTCGGGCTATGAGGAGCGCGGCCGCGTGTTTAAGGACTATGTGGCCCAGCTCGCCGCTGCAGCGAAATCGCAAATGGAATAGGGGTTGCCGGTGAGAGAGGAGAGCCCCCGACAAGGTATGAGGAGGCCCGACTCGGACCGTGCTTCCTCGCGGCGTAGCACACCGCGTTCCGGTCGCGGCGGGCGGTCGTTTAGCGAACGCTATATTGCCGGCGTTCCCGCCCGCATCATGCGCCCCCGTCTGATATTCATGGCCTGTCTGTTTATCTTGGTGTGTTTTGGCCTGCTGATGGTGTACTCGGCGTCTTCGGTCGAGGCGCTGCACGAGAATGGCTCAGCGACGTTTTTTCTGGGTCGACAGGCTGCGTTTGCCGTGGTCGGTGTTCTGGCGCTGATTGCCATCGTGCGCGTTTTGCCGGACAGCTGGTTTGGGGAGGATGTGCTCAGGATCTTCCTCATAGGCATGATTGGGCTACTGTTTCTGGTGTTCTTGGTGGGCAGCGGCAGCCGTGGTGCCACGCGCTGGCTCAACATCGCCGGCATTCAGTTCCAGCCTTCCGAGTTTTTAAAGCCATTTGCCATTGCGTATTCGGCCATCATACTCGACCGCTTCTTTTCGCCCGGTGGCAACATCAACGAATTCCTTCGCAAGATGGGCATCTACCTGGGCATTTCGCTCTTTCTGATCTTTATCCAGCCCGATTTCGGTACCGTCCTGATCATCCTGTTGACCCTCATGTGCATGGCGTTGTTTGCGGGTCTCGACCCCAGATTAATCATCGGCGTGCTAATCTTCGGCATTCTCGTGATCGTGATTGCGCTTGTCGCAGAGCCATACCGTATGGTGCGTATTCAGGTTGCCTTGAACCCTTGGGCCGACGAGTATGGTGACGGCTATCAGGCCACGCTTGCCATCATGGCCTTTGCCTCGGGCGGTCTGTTCGGCCGTGGCATCGGCAACTCAACCATGAAGTACTCGTATCTGCCCGAGGCGCACAATGACTACATCCTGGCCATCATTGGCGAGGAAGTCGGTTTTGTCGGAACCGTCCTGTTCTTCTTGGTGTTTGCGATGCTGATCTACTCGGCGTTTCGCATTGCCGAGCAGGCGACCGATCGTCGGGGCGCGCTCATGGCGTCTGGCTCCGCGGTCATTCTCGCGGTGCAGTTTTTGATCAATGCGCTGGGCATCCTCAACGTGTTTCCCATGACGGGCAAACCGTTGCCGTTTATTAGCTACGGCGGTTCGTCGATTATTGTGTCGCTTATGCTTGCCGGTCTGATCCTGCGCGTTTCGTACGAGAGCGCCCGTCGCGATGAGTACGACCGTCGCCGCGAGAGCTTTGCCGTTATGGATGAGAGTACCGCCGGCGTGCCCCACGTACGCGGCGAGCGATCTTCGCGTAACGGCTTTACCGTTCTGGATGGCTCTGCGACCGAGCCGGCAGCCCGTTCGCGTCAGCGAACGGCGCCGCAAGGTCGTCCGCAGCGCCCCAGCCCTCGCAGCGCGGGCGGCGGATATAATCGAATCGATTTGAACTCGGACCCGTCGGCGCGTTTGCGCACCGACGACCAGGGACCGCGTGTACGAAGGGACTACCATGACCGATAAGATGACCGTTGCTATTGCAGCCGGCGGCACGGCAGGGCACATCAACCCCGCGCTCGCTTTGGCCGAGGAGCTGCATGACCGTGGCCACCACGTTGTGTTCGTGGGCCAGTCGCGCAAGCTCGAGGGTCGTCTGGTCCCCGAGGCTGGGTTTGATTTTGTGCCCATTACGGTCACGGGCTTCGACCGCTCCCGTCCCTGGACGGCGCTGACCTCGCTGTGGCGTGTCAACAAGGCCAAGCGTGCGCTCGCCAGTCATTTCTCAAAGGTCGGCAAGCCCGATGCTGCCATCGGTTTTGGTGCCTATGTCGAGGTTCCGCTGCTGGGGTGGTGCAAGGGCGCAGGCGTTCCGTATCTGCTACATGAGCAGAACTCTGTTCCGGGCCTGGCCAACAAGATGATGAACTCCCACGCCGCTCGCGTGTGCATCTCGGTGCCGGCAGCGCGTTCGGTCTTTGAGCGCGAAGGTGACCCTGACCACGTGCTCATGACCGGCAACCCCGTACGTCGCTCGGTGATCGAGGGCGATCGCGCTCGCGGCCGCAAGGCACTTGGCGTTCCCGAGGACGCTACGCTGCTGCTCGTCTTTGGCGGTTCACTTGGCGCCCAGCACCTCAACGAGCGCGTGGCTTCGCTCAAAAACGAGCTGCTTTCGCGCAAGAACCTCTATGTGTTGCATTCGACGGGTGCCGACGGCTTTGAGGAGACCGAGCGCGCTTTGGCGCTGACGCCCGAGGAGGCGAAGCGTTACCGCGTCCAGCCTTACATCGACAACATGGGCGACATGCTGGCTGCTGCCGATTTGGTGCTATCGCGTTCGGGCGCATCGAGCGTGGCCGAGATCGCTGCGCTCGCCGTGCCCTCGGTGCTCGTGCCGTACCCGCATGCGACGGCCGACCACCAAACCACCAATGCCCGTTATCTGGTCGACGCCGGGGCCGGCGTGCTCTGTGCCGATGCCGATATCGACGGTTCTGCCTTTGCCGATGAGCTGCTGCACCTGGTCGATGACGCGGCGGCACGCGACGCCATGCGTCAGGCGGCGCGTGGTCTGGCTCAGGATAGGGCCGCCGCTCTTCTGGCGGATGCGGTAGAGGGTTTGCGTTAGTTAGACGGGATATCGTCGGTCGCCCTCGCGCTGATGCGGTAGGTGCGGTACAGTTAACGGGTTACAGGCAGTGTTTACGCAAGGAGTACACGAGCACATGGCTGATTCCCAGACTGCAACCTCCGCGCCCGAGTTTAAGAGCGCCCACTTTATCGGTATCGGCGGCGCCGGCATGAGCGGCATCGCCCTCGTTCTGCACGAGCGCGGTTATGCCGTTACCGGCTCCGACCTTAAGACGTCACGTTATATCCGCCAGCTTACCCGCGCTGGTGTGAAGGTGCATGTGGGCCATGAGGCCGCCACGATCGACGAGGTCAAGCCCGACGTGGTTGTTGTGTCCACCGCTATTCCGGAGTCCAACCCTGAACTCGTGCGCGCTCGCGAGCTGGGTATTCCCGTGTGGCCCCGTGCCAAGATGCTCTCTGCTTTGGGCCACGGCTACACCACCGTCGCTGTTGCCGGCACGCATGGCAAGACCACCACGTCTTCGATGTGCGCCACCATGCTCGACCGCATGGGTCTGGATCCGAGCTTCTTGATCGGCGGCATCGTCGAGGGCTATGACACGAACGGCAAGAACGGCTCGGGCGACTACTTTGTCGCCGAGGCCGACGAGTCCGACAGCTCCTTCCTGTTCCTGAACCCCAACGTGGTCATTGTGACCAACGTCGAGGCCGACCACCTCGATCACTACTCGGGTATCGAGGAGATCGAGGCAACTTTCGCCAAATTCATGAGCCTGGTGGGCGAGGACGGCACCGTCATCGTCTGCGGTGAGGATCCGCATCTGGTCGAGCTCGCCAAGTCGACGGGCCGTCACGTGCTTTCCTACGGCTTTGCCGAGAGCAACGACATCGTCTGCGTGCACCCGGATGTCAAGGGCATCCAGAGTGACTTTATCGTTCGCTTTGAGGACGGCACTGAGCACGCTGTGGAGATCAAGAGCAATCCCGGTCGCCACAACATGCTCAACGCCACGGCGGTGCTCACCGTCGCCCATGTCCTGGGCCTTGACATCGACGCCGCCGCCAAGGCGCTCTCGAGCTTTGAGGGCGTCCGCCGTCGCTTTACCCACGTGGGCGATATCGATGGCATCACCGTGGTCGATGATTACGGCCATCATCCCACCGAGATCAAGGCGACGCTTGCTGCCGCTTCGTCGCTGGGCTACAAGCACGTCGACGTCGTGTTCCAGCCGCACCGCTATTCGCGCCTGCAGGCCCTGTGCGACGACTTTGCCGATGCATTTGCCAATGCCGATAAACTGCTGCTGATCGATGTGTTCTCGGCTGGCGAGATGCCCATTCCGGGTGTCACCTCTAAGATGCTCGCCGATACCGTGCGCGCCAAGCATCCTGGCAAGGAGGTCGTGTACTGCTCCAGCCGTCTTGAGCTCAATCAGGAGCTCGAGCAGATGGTGGGCGAGGGCGACCTGCTGCTCACCATGGGTGCCGGCGACGTTACGACTGTCGGTCCCGAGTTCATTGAGTATCTGACTGCCAAGAAAGACGCTTAAGTCTAATGGGTCTGTTTAACGCCGTCATGGCGCTCTCGGGCATGATCGACACGGATGTGATCGAGGACGAGCGCCTTGCGCGTCATACGAGCTATCGTATCGGCGGCAAGGCCGACCTCTTTGTGACGTGCCATAGCTATCATGCCCTCCGCCGCGCCGTGGCGGTGCTCGATCGCGAGCAGGTGCCGTGGGTCATCATCGGCAAGGGCTCCAATCTGCTGGTTGCCGATGGCGGTTATCGCGGTGCCGTCATTTCGCTCGGACGTGAGTTTCAGCGCACGGTTGTTGCCGATGACGGTTGTACGCTGACGGTCGGTGCGGGCGTGATGTTTGCGCGCCTGGTCAACGATGCCCTGTCGCGTAGCCTCTCGGGCCTTGAGTTTGCCGTTGGCATTCCTGGTTCGGTCGGCGGTGCGATATCTATGAATGCCGGCACACGGACCGAGTGGATTGGCTCGCTGGTTGAGGATGTCGTAACGTTTGACCCGGCATCCGGTATCAAGCATTATGCGGGGTCCGAGATCACTTGGGGCTACCGCGAATGTAGCCTTCCCCGCAATGAGATCATCCTCGAGTGCGTGTTCAAGCTTAAACCGGCGCCCAAGGCCGACATTCGCGAGCGCATGGAGCGGTACCTTACAAGGCGCAAGCGTACGCAGCCCATGGGTCGCGCATCCTGCGGGTCTGTCTTTCGCAACCCGCCCGATGCGAGTGTGGGCAAGCTTATCGAGGATTGTGGATTAAAGGGTTTTTCAATTGGCGGCGCGGAAGTTTCGCCCGTTCACGCTAATTTTATCGTTAATAACGGAACTGCCTCGGCCGATGACGTTGCCGCGGTTATCAGACATGTGCACGGAAAGGTGAGGGAGGCGTATGGCATCGAGCTCAGACCGGAAGTTAAATTCCTCGGCTTCTAGAGCATCGAAACCCACCTTCCGCCGCGCCGGAGGGCGTTCCGGCGCGCCTGCCAAACCTCAACGCAATACCGTCGCGCACTCTAAGTCTGTCGGGCATGCTCGACAGACCAGTCGTCCGGTCGTCGGCTCGCAGCTCGGTAATCGTCCAGCCGCAAAAAAGTCCTCGCGTCCCTCGGTGACGTCAAAGCCTGTTATGGGCGCCAAGCCTGCCCGTCCCATGGCAGCTCCCAAGCCCTCGACGGGAACTAAAGCGGCGCGTCCAGGTCGCACGCTGGGCGCATCGAAACCGCGCTCGCTGACATCGGTGCCGGCTACCGCCAAGAAGCCTTCGAGTAAAAAAGGTTTCAACCCGTTATCTTCACTTGGAGCGATGGCAAATAAAACATCAGACGCCGCTTCTGTCGTTACAGGCAAAGGCAAAATCGTGGGCGGTGTTCTGGCCGTCTTGGCCGTGCTCGTCGTCGTTGCCATCGTGGTGATCAACTCTGGATTGTTTACTGCCACTGATATTCAGATTCAAGGCAGCGAGCATGTGACGAAGCACGATGCTATCCAGCTGATCGATTTGCCCGAGGGAACGTCGCTTTTTAACGTCGATCCCGACCAGATTACCGAGGACCTCAAGCAGAACCCGTGGGTCTCGGGCGTGGATGTCCAGCGTCAGTTCCCGCATACGCTCATCATTACGCCGATGGAGCGTAAGGTCATCGCAATTGCCTATATCAGCTCCGATGACCTTGCCTGGGCCATTGGGGATGATGACACCTGGATCGCCCCACTGTCGACGTCGGTCGAAGTGGACGACCAGGGCAACGTCATCACGACAGGGCAGGGTTCAAATACCTTGACCGGAATCGATGCCGCGCTGGCGCTCGCTAAGCATTATGGCGCGGTGTTGTTGACTGATGTTTCGGCGGATGTCGCTCCGGTTTCCGGCCAGGCAGTGAGCTCCAAGGCCGTTAAGGCCGGCTTGGATTATGTGCGTGGTTTTTCGAGCGAGTTCTTGGGACAAGTCAAGGATATTTCTACGCCTTCGGTCGAAGCCATCTCTGCAAACCTCAATAACGGCATTGAGGTGTCGCTGGGCGATTCGAACGATATCGCCAAGAAGGAACGCGTAGTCACCAAGTTGCTTTCGCAGGTAGAGGGCGTAACGTATATCAATGTGCGCTCTCCGGGCAACTACACATTTAGGAATGCTCCGACCTCGTAGCGCTGGTTGATGCTTTGTTGAGGGGCCTTACCACGCCGTTTATCTGGTTTGTTTGGTTTTCACGGTCAATTATTTGACTGATACGTTCATAATGTGCAAACATAATACGGTTTACCTTTGCATTTACTTTCAACCTGAAGGTTAATGTGCGCAGGGGTCGACCCATGCTATGGCTATAACCTTTGTTCGGAGGACCGACATGCACGAGACAGAGATCAACAACTACCTTGCCGTCATTAAGGTGGTCGGCGTCGGCGGCGGCGGTACCAACGCGGTCAATCGAATGATCGAAGAGGGCATCCGCGGCGTCGAGTTTGTTGCCATCAACACCGATGCTCAGGCACTCGCGATCTCTGATGCCGATATCAAGGTGCACATCGGCACCGACCTTACCCGCGGCCTGGGCGCCGGCGCCAATCCCGAGGTTGGCCGCAAGGCTGCCGATGAGTCCCGCGACGACATTGCCGAGGCGCTTGCTGGCGCCGACATGGTGTTTATCACCTGCGGTGAGGGCGGTGGCACCGGTACCGGCGCTGCTCCCATCGTTGCCGATATCGCGATGAACGAGGTCGGCGCACTGACCGTCGCCGTCGTGACCAAGCCCTTCACCTTCGAGGGCCGCAAGCGCAAGAAGAGCGCCGAGGAGGGCATCAAGACCCTCTCCGATTGCGTCGACACCATGATCGTCATCCCTAACGATAAGCTGCTCGACATCGCCGAGAAGAAGACCACCATGCTCGAGGCCTTCGCGATTGCCGATGGCGTCCTTTCCCAGGGCACCCAGGGCATCACCGACCTCATCACCGTCCCCGGTATCATCAACCTGGACTTCGCCGATGTTAAGACCATCATGAAGCAGGCCGGTACCGCCATGATGGGTATCGGTACCTCTTCTGGGGATACTCGTGCCGTCGACGCTGCCCAGCAGGCCATCTCCAGCCCGCTGCTCGAGAGCTCCATCGATGGTGCCACGCGCGTTCTGCTCTCCATCGCCGGTTCCAAGGACCTGGGCATCCAGGAGATCAGCGACGCCGCCGACGTTGTCGCCAACGCCGTCGACCCCGAGGCGAACATCATCTTCGGTACCGTTGTCGACGAGTCCCTGGGCGATCAGGTGCGTATCACCGTCATCGCTACGGGCTTCTCCGATTCCAACGTCAACCGTCAGGACGAGCTCTTTGCTGCTCAGCAGTCTCAGAGCAAGGCCGCTGCCTCCGCTGAGCCGCAGCGCACCGCTCCGGCTGCCAGCCCGGCTCAGGCCGCTCCGACCCGCAACGTCGGTGGTACCGAGCTGCCCAACTTTGGCAACGACCAGTTCGAGCTTCCCGACTTCCTGAAGCGCGGCAGCTTCTAGTTCGTTTTTCTCAACGACCTGCACGGGGTGTGTCCATTTGGATGCACCCCGTTTTGTTTCTCGTTTGTAAACGAAAGCCTCCAATCTCCTTACGTTCCCTTTACGTTTGGTCCCTACCGCTGCGGGTATCCTTTTAAGGAAGTATGACAGCCGTATAAACGCGGACTGCGCGGCGACGCCGCGGTACTTGTGTTATTAGGAGGCTTTAGTATGGCAGCACGTGCGGACAACGTTTCGCGTGTCGACCATGATGGAGTTACGTTGGTGGAGGGCGCGACATCCGATGTCCGTTTTGCCTTTACCGAGCGCACCGGTGGCGTTTCTGAAGATGCGTACTCCTCGCTCAACCTGGGCTCGCATGTAGGCGATGACCCCTTTGCTGTTCAAGAAAATCGTCGTCGAGCGCTCGAAGCTATGGGTGCCACTGAGTGCGAGCATAATCTGCTCGTGCCCAATCAGGTACATGGTGACCATATCGTTACGGTGACTTCGAACGGCGCCGACGATCTTGAGGCTGTTCGCGAGCAGATTGCTGAGGGCTGCGATGCCATCGTCTGTACGGCCCATGACGTGCCCGTGCTGCTCTGCTTTGCCGACTGCGTTCCCGTGGTGCTGGTGGCCCCCGGCGGGTTTGCCGTGGTGCACTCCGGTTGGAAGGGCACGATTGCACGTATTTCTGCCAAGGCGTGCCAGGCGCTTTGCGATGCTGCCGGCTGCGATGCGAGCGACGTTTCCGCCTATATCGGCCCCCATATCTTGGCTGACGAATATGAGGTATCCCAGGAACTCATGGACCGCTTTGCCGCCGAGTTTTCGTGCATCGATGCGGGCGCTTCTCGCATGCTCGATCTATCTGCCGCCATTCGTGAGGTGCTGGTAGATATCGGTGTGGACGCGGATAATATCGTGGATACCCAGCTTTCGACTGTGCGTCAGAACGACCGCTTTTATTCCTACCGTAACGAGGACGGCACCTGTGGGCGCCATGCCGCGATTGGCGTGATGCTATGAGAAAGATCGTATCGGTCCTGAGCGCCGCTGTGCTTACGCTTACGCTGTGCGCCTGTTCTTCGGGATCTTCTACCTCTTCCATTACCGTGGCCGGCTCCACGACCTGCCTTCCTATCGCCGAGATTGCGGCAGAGGGCTTTAAGGAGGAGACCGGCATCGACGTGCTCGTTTCCGGTTTGGGCTCTTCCGCTGGCATCGAAGCCGTCAGCGCTGGCACGGCCGATATCGCCAGCTCCTCCCGTGGACTCAATGCCGACGAACAGGATCTGGGCCTGACTCCCATCGTCATTGCCCACGACGGTATCGCGGTCATCGTGAACGACGATAACCCGGTCGATAACCTCTCGACCGAGCAGCTCCGCGATATCTATGCCGGCAAGATTACTAATTGGAAAGAGGTCGGTGGCGAGGACCTGAAGATTCAGGTCATCAACCGAGACGAGGCATCCGGCACGCGTGAAGCATTCCGCACCATCGTGATGGACGGCACCCCGTTCGATTGCCGCTCGGCCGTTCTTTCGGGCACGGGCCAGGTGCGCGACGTGGTATCTCGTTCGCACGGTGCCATTGGCTACATTTCGCTGGGCTTCGTCGATAGCCTCAACGCCAAGACCTCGGTCAAGGCCGTCTCGGTCAATCATGTTGAGGCGTCCGAGAAGACGGTCGCGAGCGGCGGCTATCCCATCTCACGCGACCTTTACTTCTTTGTGAAGGGTGCGCCTTCGCAGCAGGCGCAGGATTACATCGACTATGTGACGTCCGAAAAGATGGACAAGCAGATTCGCGAGGCGGGCTTTATCCCCGTCACCAACGACGAGAAGGGGAGTGAGTAGCATGGAAGCACAGGAAAACTCCCAGACTGAGCAGAATGGTCAGGCGCCCAAGAAGCGCGAGCTGGCGCTCGTATCGCGCAGCACCTATATCAAGGAGAAGGCGCTGCAGTGGATCTTCTTTGCCTGCGCGTTCTTGGCGGTTGTTACCGTCATCCTGATTTTTGTCTTTACCACGTACTCGGCGCTGCCCGTCTTTACCGACATCGGTCTGGCGGACTTCTTTAGCTTTACGTGGGCGCCCTCTGAGGGTCACTACGGCATCGTGTCGCTGCTTGCCGGCTCGGGTCTGGTGACCGTCGGCGCGCTCGCCATGGGTGTGCCCCTAGGCGTGGGCACGGCCGTGTATCTGGTCGAGATCGCCAGCAAGCGCGTGCGCAAGCTCATCAGCCCTGCCGTTGACCTGTTGGCCGGCATCCCTTCTATCATCTATGGCTTCTTTGGCATGATCATCATCCGCCCGTTTATCGCACAACTGACCGGCGGTCTTGGTTTTGGCGCGCTGACGGCGTGGTTCGTGCTCGCCATTATGATCGTGCCCACCATCACGACGCTTACCATCGATGCTCTCAATTCCATTCCCATGGGCATTCGCGAGGCATCGTATGCCATGGGCGCCACCAAGTGGCAGACTATCTATAAGGTCGTGTTACCTGCCGCCAAGCTGGGTATCGTGGATGCCATCGTGCTGGGTATGGGCCGTGCCATCGGCGAGACCATGGCCGTGCTCATGGTCGTGGGTAACGCCCCGGTTATTCCCGACAGCATTGCGAGCCCCATCTCGACGCTCACGAGCCAGATTGCGCTCGACATGAGCTATTCCTCGGGTCTGCATCGCTCGGCGCTGTTCGGCATGGGCGTGGTCCTGTTTATCATTTCCGCCACGCTGGTGGGCATCGTCCGTCTGATTTCCAAGAAGAAGAGGGGGTAGGCTATGTCCGATTCCGTTGACACGACGGTCGATACGACCTCGTCGCGCGAGCGCATCAAGCGTGCCCTTTCCCACGGCAAGAAGGGCCGCATCAACAAGGACCTGTCCAACAAGATCATGCTTGGCGTGTTCCGTGCCGCGGCATACATCACCACGCTGGTGCTGGTCGCTATCATCGCCTACGTGGTCATCAACGGCCTGCCACACATCTCGCTCGACTTTATCTTCGGTTGGCCCCAGGGCGTCAACGCCGAGGGCGGTATTTGGCCCACGATCGTCTCGACCGTCTATGTGACGGCGCTCGCCATGCTTATCTGCACGCCGATCGCTGTGCTGGCAGCCGTCTATCTGGCCGAGTACGCCAAGCAGGGCAAGATCGTCGAGCTCATTCGCTACGCTGCTGACGCTTTGGCCTCGGTGCCCTCCATCGTTATGGGCCTGTTTGGCTACGCCTTGTTTGTCGAGGCTATGGGTCTGGGCCTTTCGATGGTCTCGGCCGCTCTGGCGCTCGCGCTCTTGATGCTTCCCATCGTCATGCGCACCACCGAAGAGGCCATTCGCGCCGTTCCGCGCTATATCCGTTGGGGCGCGTATGGCCTGGGCGCCACCAAGTGGCAGGTTGTCTCCAAGATCGTGCTTCCTTCTGCCTTTGGCCGTATTGCCACGGGCATTGTCCTTGCCATCGGCCGTGCCATTGGCGAGACCGCCGTGGTGCTCTACACCATGGGCCAGGCCATCAATCTACCTATCTCGCCGCTCGATTCCGGCCGCCCCATGACGGTTCACCTGTACCTGCTTGCCAACGATGGCATCAACATGAACGCAGCCTACGGCACCGCGCTCTTGCTGATGGTGATCATTCTGGCCTTCAACCTGTTTGCGCGCTTCCTGTCGCGCAAGCGTCGCTAGTTAAGGAGTCCCATGTCCGTTTATCAGTCCGCTCCCACGCTGGAGCAAGCGGCCATTACGGCCAAGGATTTCAACTTTTGGTACGGTGACTTTCATGCGCTGACGGGGCTCGACCTCAACATCGCCAAAAACGCCATCACCTCCTTCATTGGCCCTTCGGGCTGCGGTAAGTCGACGTTTTTGCGCTGCATCAACCGCATGAATGATCTGATCGAGGGTACGCGCGTCGAGGGCACCATGACGCTCGACGGCAACGATATCTATGCCGAGGGCGTCGACCCGGTCGACCTCCGTCGCCGCGTGGGCATGATTTTTCAGCAGCCCAACCCGTTTCCCAAATCCATCTACGAGAATGTCGCCTTTGGCCCTCGTCTGCAGGGCGTGACTAGCAAAAGCGACCTCGATGACATCGTGGAAGAATCGCTCAAGCGCGCCAACCTCTGGAAAGAGGTATCCAATCAGCTCAACAAGGATGGTTTGGCGCTCTCGGGCGGTCAGCAGCAGCGTCTGTGCATCGCGCGCGTGCTTGCGGTGCAACCCGATGTCCTCCTGATGGACGAGCCCTGCTCCGCCATCGACCCCACGTCCGTCTCTAAGGTCGAGGATTTGATGGCCGAGCTGGCGCCCGAGATGACGATCATCATCGTCACGCATTCAATGCAGCAGGCAGCTCGTATCAGCGACTACACCGCATTCTTCTTGCAGGAAGTTGCCGGTGAGCCTGCCACGCTCATCGAGTATGGTCAAACCGACGCGATCTTCACCAGCCCGGTGGACTCGCGGACGGAAGACTATATCACCGGCCGCTTTGGCTGATCGGTGCGACTAGTCCCAAGCCGATCGGACCTGGTCCGGTGCGTATTCACTGTGCGGGCGGCATGACCGCACCCAACTGATTGGAGTGAACCATGCGTAAACTGTTTTCCCGTCAGCTCATCGAGGCCCGCCACGAGATGCTGAGCATCTACGAGGCCGTCGATCTGGCCCTCCACGATGCCGTTAAGGCCTATGTGACCGACGACCGCAAGCTCGCCACCAAGACCAAGAAGCGCACGCTTTCGATTGACGCGCGCTGCGCCAACTTGGAGGCCGTGTGCTACAACCTGATCGCCACGCAGTCGCCGGTCGCCTCCGACTTCCGCTTGCTGCAGACGATTATCTACGTCGACTTTAACCTGCAGCGCATGACCGATAAGGTTCGCCAGATCTGCCGCGCCACGCGTCACATGGTCAAGGCCGACATCTCGCTGCCCCAGGAGCTCGTCGGTACGGTTGAGGCCGAGGCCGAAGCTGTTTACCAGGTGCTGGGCTCTTCGCTTTCTGCGCTCGTCACCAATGACATGTCCATCATCTGCAACTTGGCCGTCGAGGACGAGCCAGTGCACGCTGCCTACGAGAAGTTCTTCCGCACCTTTAACCGTATGGATACGGGCGACTTTATGGACGACGACAGCAACTATGACGACCTGCGCCGCGCCATCATGGTTTCGCGCTACCTCGATCGCATCGCTTCGATTTCCATCGATGCCGCTTGCCGTCTGACCTTCCTGTTGACTGGTCAGCGTATGAACGCCGGCGATATCGCCCGCACTGATGAGGACGAGCTCGAGAGCATGCGCGTGCCTTCGGGCGAGGGTGTTATCATGAGGCCCGCCGTCGACGCGCGCTACGTTGCCAAGGTGCCCGCCAACGAGGTCAGCGAGGGTCTTCGCTACCTGCTCGATCATCTTGAGGACGAGGACGATGGCGAGGACGACGAGGAGTAAGTAGCCCCGTTCGTCGAAAGATTGTAAATACCTAAGTGAGCGCGGCCTTGCACATGCGGGGCCGCGCTCTTGCGTTAGCATGGGACTACTTGTTTGGCTGTCAGCGGAGGCGATTAGCAATGGATAACTATTTGGATTTGATGCGCGCTCGCCGCGAGCAGATTCTGGAACGTTTTTATGCGGCGCTCGATCGCGCGGGCCGCCCCCACGACGCCGCGCGCCTCATTGCCGTGTCCAAGACCGTTGGTGTCGATGAGACTGTTGCTGCCATCCAGGCGGGGTATCGCCATTTTGCCGAGAACCGCCCGCAGGAGCTGGTTCGCAAGCTCACGGGTCTGGCGGAGCATCCGGAGCTGCCCGAGGTGCGCTTCGATATGATCGGCAACCTGCAGACCAATAAGATCAATGCGGTGCTGGGCTCAGCCGAGCTGATTCACTCGGTGGGTTCGCTGCATCTGGCACAGGCGATCTCGAGCCGTGCTGTCCGCAAGATTGAGGCAGGCGAGCTCGCCGGCCCCCAGCGTGTGCTCATCGAGGTCAATGTGAGTGGTGAGGAGTCGAAGGGAGGCTTTTCGCCCGATGAGATTCGCGCCGCCGCGGGTGAGCTTGCGGAACTTGAGGGAATTTGCGTACAGGGGCTTATGACTATGGCGCCCCGGGGGAATAAGGATGTGGCACGCTGCACCTTTGCGGGGCTTCGTGAGCTGAGGGATGAGCTGGAGGCGGCGCATCCCGATTTGAACCTGCCTGAGCTTTCCTGCGGCATGAGCGAGGACTTTGAGCCTGCCCTTGAGGAGGGCTCTACGCTCGTTCGCCTGGGCAGGGTAGTATTTAGCCCGGAGTTTGCAGTAAAATAAGGCTCTGAAGTGCGCACTGATTATCGGGGCGCCCGCACTAAACCGCGAGAGGACACAACCATGGGCTTCCTTGACGAGATTAAAAATAAGATGCACCTGGGCGGCCAGCAGGGTTACGACCAGGGTTATGGCCAGGACGACGACTACGGCTACGATGACGGCTATGACGATAGTTATCAGGGCAACGGCTACGGCGGTGCTTCGGGCGAGGGCTTCTACACCCAAGACGAGCCGAGCAACGGCCTGCTTGGTCAGACGCGCCGCGGTGAAGCTGAGTCGGTTGCCGTGTATACGCGCTCCGGTCAGCTTGTCGGCGATGACTCCCGTCATGCCACGACGTATAACCCGCCTTCGCGCTCGCAGGACAGCGTTGCGAGCGGTTATCGTCCTGGTGCCTATGACACGCCGTCGAGCTACGCCGAGAACACCCGCGCCCGTGCCGCCGCTGCGCCCGCGCCTGCACCGAGCGATGCCTCGGCCTATGCGAGCAATATCATCAACGCCACGCCGCAGCTGCCGGCCTATGTCCTGCGCCCCGAGAGCTATGACGACGTGGAGACCGTAGTGCGCCGCGTTCGCACCAAGCAGCCTGTCGCACTGATTTTTGTGGGCGTACGCACCGAAGTTGCCAAGCGCGTCTTGGACTTCTCTTACGGCTTTGCCTGCGGTCTGGGTGCCACGGTCAAGGAGGTGGGCGACCGCGTGTTCATGGTGCTGCCCGCCGGCTGCGAGGTCAAAGATTCCGATCTCAAGAAGCTTCGTGCCGACGGCTACCTTAAGTAAAGACAAGACGAGGAGATTCCCATCAACATCTACACTATCGTCCAGCTGGTCAACACGCTGTTCAACTTCTATTCCACGCTCATTGTCGTCTACTGCTTTATGACGTGGATTCCCATGAAGCAGGGTGGTTTGCTTCAGGATATTGCTGCGGTGCTCGATAGCGTGTGCGGTCCGTGGCTCAACCTGTTCCGTCGTTTCATCCCGCCGATGGGCGGTATCGATTTTTCGCCGGTCGTTGCGATTATTGCGTTGCAGTTGGTGCAGAGGCTGGTTCTGCAGCTTCTTATAGGTATACTCGTATAGAACTGACTTAGTAACTTACGTCGGGCGTGTAGCGCCGAGGCGATGAAAAAGGAGACTTGTTATGGCTATTACCCCTGCAGACATCCAGGCTCAGACTTTCTCTGAGGCCAAGCGTGGCTACGATCCCGCCGAGGTCGACGTCTTCTTGGAGACGCTGTCCTCCGAGGTTGACGCTATGCTCGCTAAGATCGTCGACCTTAAGGGTCGCCTGACTGCTACCGAGCAGCAGCTTGCCGATGCGCAGGCTCAGCTTGCCCAGGCTCAGGATGCCACCGCCCAAGCCGTTCCTGCCGCCCCCGTGGCTGCTCCCGCCCCTGACTTCTCCGCTCAGGAGCGCCAGATTTCCGCTGCCCTGATCGCTGCCCAGCAGACCGCTGAGACCATCGTCAACGATGCCAACGAGAACGCTGAGCGTATCCGCAACGAGGCTGACGCTAAGGCCCGCGAGGTTATCCGCCAGGCTCTGACCGAAAAGCAGGCCGAGCTCGAGGAAATCGATCGTCTCAAGGCTTCCCGCGAGGAGTTCAAGGCCGAGTACCTCAAGCTCATCCAGCACTTCATGGATGATGCCCAGAACTCCTTCCCGGCCGACCTCATGGCCTCCACGCCGGTCGGTTCTGCCGCTTCTCCTGCGGTGACTGTTCCCGCCGATCCGCTGCCCGTTGCTGACCCGGTTGTCCCCGTGGCCGATCCCTTCGCCCCGATCGACAACTTTGCTGCCGACGACCTGGACTAACATTCGACCTACAATTTACTGTCTCGAAAGGACCCGCAGCTTGCGGGTCCTTTTTTATGACTGTGCAGGGGCGCGCAACATAAAAACCGAGCCCTGCACACAGTGGCGCAGAACTCGGCGAACGGGTGAGCGGTAAAAGGTAGGTTTTAGGGCATGTGCCAAAAACTACTTGAGGAGGAAGTCGGGGAGGGGAATGGTACGGGCCTCGCGATGCTCGGGATCGGCGATGTGGTCGGCAGGATAGCCACAGACGAGCATGTGATAGGGATAGACGCCCTTGGGCAGATTGAACTGCTCCTCTGCCACCTCAGGCTTAAAATGGCATACCCAGCACGTTCCCAGGCCCTGCTCGGTGGCCTCCATCATCATCTGATCACACACGATGGACGTATCGATTTCACTGGAATTCATCTGGTCATACGGGCGCACCCAAGCATCATCGGTAACGCTGCAAATAAGGAAGACAAGCGGAGCCCCAAAGATGGACCCATCACGAGCAAACCGAGGCTGACAAGCAGCAGCCTTCTCCAACAGCTCAGGCGTATCCAGCACCATCACACGGGCTGGATGATTATTACAAGCAGAAGGAGCAATCCGCCCCGCCTCAACAATGGCATCCACTACCGACTGCTCAACAGGACGGTCCTCAAAAGAACGACAAGAATACCGACCACGAGTCAGATCCAAATAAGACATACAAGCCCTCCTAAAATTAAAAATCAAACAAACCAAAAGTAACCCAAAGAGTACCCAAAGCAGCAATCAGCCAAACGCTCATCAAGGGCCAAAGTGTCCGAACGGGTACCATAGGTCCCTTCAGCCAAACCCCCATCGCGCTAAATCTATCAGCCAAAGTTCCCAATGGTGGTACGTAAGGCGAAGGGCCGGCCACGGTTTACTTTCGAACGACTCTGCAAAGCAGCCGGAGTGAGAAAGCAAACCGTGGCCGGGCCCTTCGCCGCCGGGACACGTACCCCCAATTAACTGTTCTTCATGACAATCGAATCCACAACATCGGCCACATTCTCGCAGCAGTCAGCGCAGTACTCCAGGAAGGCGTAGACGTCACGCCAGGCGATGACCTCGAGCGGATCCTTGCCGTTGACATGCAGGTTGCGCATGGCGTTGATGTAGAGCTCGTCGGCCTCGGACTCGATGGTGTTGATCTGGATGACCAGCTCGCGCAGCGTTTTGGACTTGCGGTAGTTGGGCAGCTCGACCATCAGGTCCTTCATGGCGCGGCAGGCGTCGGTCACCTTGTGGGCGATCACGATGGCATCGGGATGGATGCTCTGGATGTTGGTGAAGTAGACGCGCTGCACGACGCCCTCGATACGGTCGAGCACGGTGTCGAGCGAGCAGCTCATCAGGTCCAGGTCCTCGCGCTCAAGCGGGGTGATAAAGGCCGTGAGCAGGGCGTCCTCAAGCTCATGGTGCTTCTTGTCGGCCGCATGCTCGATCGCGTGCATCTTGTCGAGCATATCGTGAATCTTTGCGGGATCGAAGTTCTCAAAAATCTTGGTAAGCAGCTCGGCGGCCTGGACGGCAAGGTCGGCGCAGGCGACGTAGTTGTCAAAGTAGAACGAATCGGGTTTCTTTGCCATGAGTGGGTCCTTTCGAGGCGAAGGCGGGTGGGCGAGGTAATGCGGTCCGGGTGGACGTTCGGTTTGACTAGAGGAACATCATGAACAGCTTGGCCATGACAAAGCTGATGAGTCCGCAGGCGGGGAAGGTGAAGAACCAGGTGAACATCATGTCCTTGACGACACCGAAGTTGATCGCTGAGAGGCGCTTGACGGCGCCGACGCCCATGATGGCGCAGGTCTTGATGTGGGTGGAGGACACGGGGATGCCGGTGAGCGTGGCAAGCAGCAGGTTTGCGGCGCCCGCCAGGTCGGCGGAGAAGCCCTGGTACTTTTCGAGCTTGACCATGCTCTGGCCGACGGACTTGATGATGCGCTCGCCGCCCACGCTGGTGCCGATACCCATAGTGGCCGAGCACAGCAGCATAATCCAGATGGGGATGCCGGCGTCGCCGACGCTCGTCTGGCCGCTGGCAAAGGCTACGCCTAAAAAGAGCACGCCGATGAACTTCTGTCCATCCTGCGCGCCGTGCATAAAGCTCATGGCCGCAGCGCTCGCGATCTGAGCGTATTTAAAGAAGACGTTGGCACGTCGCCTATTGGCGGCGGCAAA
This sequence comes from uncultured Collinsella sp., assembly GCA_958451615.1. Classification (GTDB taxonomy): domain Bacteria; phylum Actinomycetota; class Coriobacteriia; order Coriobacteriales; family Coriobacteriaceae; genus Collinsella. The sequence continues at coordinate 37,556 of CAUDQR010000013.1, forward strand.
CAGAATCGAGACGAGTTTGCACAGGACCCAGCCCATGACAAAGCCCAGACCGATGGAGAGCGCCAGGCCGTAGATGACCTTCATCCACTCGTGGACGTTGACGCTGTTCGCGCCGCCGAGGGCGATAGCGGCACCGGTCAGGCCGGCGATAAGGCTGTGGCTTTGCGAGGTGGGGATGCCAAAACGCGATGCTGTGGCGCCGTAGACGACGATGGAGAACAGCGCCGCGCAGAGGCACGCGAGCGCCATGGTGCTGTTTCCGCCAAAGTCGACGATATGTGAGATGGTGTTGGCGACGCTCGCGTTAAAGTGCGTCATGATGAGCACGCCCAAGAAGTTGAATGCGGCGCTCATGAGAATGGCGGCGCGGGCGGGCATACAACGCGTGGTGACGCAGGTCGCGATGGCGTTGGGCGCGTCGGTCCATCCGTTGACGAAGATGGCGCCGAGTGCGAGGATCACGGTGACGGCAAGGACTGGGTTCGACACAAGTTGGCCGAGGAAGGTTGAGAACGTTACGTCCATGTATGGGCTTTCTCGAAGTTTGCAGACACGTTACAAAAACATGATAAATCGTATCACCTCCTGTGGGCTTCTTTACCGAGTTCTGATGGGAGAAGTGAATTTTTTGGCACTAACATTGAATATTAGCCCTGTTGACCGCGGGTGTTCTTTTTGCTAACACGTCGTGCGGACGTGCACATGCGGTCCGACACGCCAAAACCACAGCCTGTTCGCTTTACAATATGCAAACATGCGTTCGATAATAGGAGCATGGAATATCGACAGACAGATGGCAAAACTCGGCGCGTGCACAAGCAGTATGTGGACGTCGTGGCCCGCATCCTCGCGGGCGGACAAGTCGTGCCGGTCACCGTCTGCTGGGTCGACGGTCGCTGCTTTACGATTGACGAGATTGTCTCGTCCACGGGCTTTGGCTTAACGGTCCACGGTGTTCGTACGGCAACGTATAAAGTTCGTTTTGGCGGGCATGCGACCGAGTTGTATCTGGAGGACCAGGCGCGCGAACGGCCGGACGGCTCGCAGGCCCACGTGATGCGTTGGTGGGTCTGGGCGTTTGACCGCACGCTCGAGGGCGAGCGCCGTAGGTAGGGACGCACGGCGTTCGGGTACAATGGTAGGAATCTTGTCATCTGCTGCGCCGTCATTCGCGGCGCTTTTTGAAAGGACGAAGCTATGAACGATATCCAGGGCTATCAGAACGGCCCCGTCGAGACCGGCGCAAGCCGCGCCAAGGAGATGTCGCCGCGCGCGTACAATCTCGCCATGTCTGCCCTGATCTTCTTGGGCTTTTGCGCCATGGGCGCCGGCGCCTACTTTACGAGCACCATGTCGTTTGCGCGCATGATGATGAGCGGGGCCGCCCTGCCGCTGGTTTTTGGCTCGTTTATTTTGACCATCGTCGGCATGGTCATGATGTCGGCTGCTGCCAGCAAACAGTCCGTGGGCCTGTCACTCGTGGGCTACGTGGTCTTTGCGAGCACCTTTGGCCTGACGGCGTCGTTTGGTCTTGCCAACTACGACCTGCCTACCATTAACACCGCCTTTATCGCCACGGCCGCCATCACCTTTGTCTTTGGTGCGCTGGGCGTGACCTTCCCCAAGTTCTTCCAGCGTGTGTATGGCATTGGTTTTGGCATCCTGCTTGCCACGATTCTGGTCGAGATCGTGCTGATGTTCATGGGCGTTTCGCAGTCCATCACCGACCTGATCGTGATCGTGGTGTTCGCCGGCTTCATCGGCTACGACACCTATGTGGCAACGACGGTGCCGCCCACGCTGCCCAACGCCGTGCTCATGGCATCCAACCTGTTCGTGGACATTATCAACGTGTTCCTGCGCATTCTGAACATCCTCGGCCGTCGCGATTAAAGCGCGGCATTGCGATGCTTCCTGCCGGACACGGTAAAACGATGCGAAAGGCGGTCCTTCGGGGCCGTCTTTTTTGTGCGCGGCGGGGTATCATGGATGGGAAAAGCCGATAGCGGCAGCGACAGGAAAGGTGGCCACGTATGGCAGACGTCGACAACAGGAACCGTAACCGCAGGTCCAACCGAGCGGGTCAGCCCAATCCCAAGCGCGAGGCCCGTGCCAAGGCCGCCGAGCGTCACGTGGCAACTGTGTCCGAAGCGTGCGCCAAGGATATCGAGCGTTCGCTTGCCGGTGTTCGCGAGTTTGACGGTATGCCTGCCGGCTTTGTCGCGGCGATGAAGGCCAAGGTTCAGAGTGCTGTGGCCCCCGAAGAGCAGGTCGCCGAGGACGTCGAGAACGCGGAGACTGCCGAGGTCGAGGCAGCGCCCGAGACCGAGGCGGCGCCCGAGCCCGTCGAGGAGCCTGCCGAGGAAATCGCCGAAGCTGAGTCCGCGCCTGCTGAGGAGCCCGCTCCGGTCCTGCCCGAGGTCACTGTGCTTGATGCCTCCGCCACGCAGGCAATCCTCGATAACGGTCGCGGCTATGCGCAGTTCTGCGACATGGCCGTGCTCGCCTTTGCCTCGTTTACCAATCCGGGCGGTGGATATATTCAGGGTTATCTGGGCCAGGAGGCCACGCTGTGCGCCGATTCGTATCTGTACAACGTTCTCGATAGGCAGCGTAAGTGGTACGGCGAGAACCGTCGCCGCAACATCAACTGCGAGCTCTATCGTAACCGTGCCCTAGTGGTGCCTGCGGTGCGCTTCGACCGCAACCACGTGCATGCATACGCCGACGTGATCGTGGCCGCCGCGCCCAACGTTAAGCGCGCCCGCCAGGAGTATCGCGTGAGCGACGATGCTCTGCTGGATGCCCTGCGCGACCGCATTCGCTTTGTGCTCGCCATCTGCGACGAGTTGGGTCGCGAGAAGCTCGTGCTGGGCGCATGGGGCTGCGACAACAACGGCTTTGATGCCGAGGCCGTGGCCGAGCTCTTCCGCAAGGAGCTCGCATCGGGCGACTTCAAGGTCAAGCAGGTCTTCTTTGCCGTGCCCTCTACGCGCTGGGACGAGGACTTCGCCAAATTCGAGCACGTGCTGGCAAACTTCCCCGAGCGAAACGAGGAGTCCTATGCTCAGGTTGCCGCCCGCGCCGCAGCCGCCCGTGCCGCCGAGCAGGCTCAGACCGCTGCCGAGGATGACGAGGATGACGACGACTGGCGCAAGTACCTGTAAACGGTGCTCGTGATGCGATATACCGAGCCGACGGGAGAGGCTGCTCCTGTCGGCTTTTTATTGAGTGGGGAGCTTACGATGAAAAACGTTCTGTGCTTTGGTGACAGCAACACCTATGGTTACGATCCGGCGGGCATGCGCGACGGTACCGCGGTGCGCTATGCGCAGGATGTGCGCTGGTGTGGCGTGGTCCAACGTGACTTAGGCGAGGGCTGGCATGTAATTGAAGAAGGCCTCAACGGCCGCACGACGGTACGCGACGACATGTGCCATCTGGACACTAACCTCAACGGCATTCGCGCGCTTCCGATGCTGCTCGAGGCTCATAAGCCGCTGGACGCCATTGTGATCATGCTGGGCACCAACGACTGTAAGACGGTCTTTAACGTGACAGCTTCCGATATCGCCCGTGGCGCCATGGCGCTGATTCGCGCCGTCCGCGCGTTTCCGTGGACCGACGCCGCGCCTTGCCCGCGCATCCTGCTGATGGCTCCTATCAAGATCAAGCCGCAGATCGCCGATGTATATATGACCGATTTTGACGAGCGTTCCGTCGAGGCATCTGAACATTTTGGCGAGTACTATGCGCACGTGGCCGAGCAGTTTGGCTGCGACTTTTTGAATGCCGCCGAGTTTGCCGAGCCGGGCGATATTGACTATCTGCATATGATGCCCGAAAGCCACGAGAGCTTGGGACATGCCGTGGCAGCCAAGCTCAAAGAGATGCTCGGTGAGTAGCACGGCCCCAAACCACCACAGAGTTCCCCTTGCGGGGGCTTGTTTCGTTTGTTTGTCTTGATCTGTAACAGTTCCAAGGCCGAAAACGGGCTAGATGTTACAGATTAAGATTATTTAGGTCGATATCGATTGTTTGTCTTGATCTGTAACATCTAGGGTCGATTTTGCCGAGTTACTGTTACAGATCGAGATGTTTGTGGGAGCCACCGCAAAGGTGCCTGTCCCCTTTGCGGCGGTTTTGGGCTGCGAATCTTAATATTGCCACATGTGGTTGACGGGGCCGGAGCCTTTGCCCATGTTCAGGCCGGCGGCCAGAGCGCCTGTCAGGTATGCCTTGCCCGCATTGACGGCATCGGCAAGATCCATGCCCTGGGCCAGCGCGCAGGCGATGGCGGACGAAAGCGTGCAGCCGGTGCCGTGTGTGTTGTCGGTCTCGATGCGCTTGTGGCGGAACCACGTGGTGAGCGGATCGCCCAGATGGTTGCCCTCGTCATCGAGTGGCGCGGGTTCGGCCAATACATCGTTGGCCTCGTTGACAAGATGCCCACCCTTAACGAGGGATGCGCAACCAAAGCGGCGGGTGAGGAGCATGGCAGCATTTTGCTGTGTGCGCTCGGAGTCGACCTCGTAGTCAAGCAGGGCCATGGCCTCGGGAATATTGGGCGTGATGACGGTTGCTAGTGGGAACAGGCGGCGGGTGAGCGCCTCGGCGGCATCTTCGGCAATCAGCCGTGCGCCCGAGGTGGCGACCATGACGGGGTCGACGACCACGTTCGTTGCGTTCCAAGCGCTCAAGCGGTCTGCGATGACTTCGATAATCTCGGCAGAGGAGACCATGCCAATCTTGACGGAACTCGGGCGGATATCGTCAAAGACGGCGTCAATTTGCGCGGCTACGATATCTGGCGAGATATCCTGCACGGCGGTGACGCCCAGGGTATTCTGTGCGGTGATGGCCGTGATGGCTGTCTCGGCATACAGGCGGTGCGCTGTGATGGTCTTGATGTCGGCCTGAATGCCGGCGCCGCCGCTGGAATCGGATCCTGCGATGGACAGGACGGCGGGTACCTTACTGCGATCCATGTTCGCTCCCTTGTTCGGTCGGATTCAAATGGGTCTTCTAGGCATTATAAAGATGCCCGGGCCGGCTGTATGCCGATCCCGGGCGGGCGGTGCAATCTTTACGCAAATGTAAGCAAATGTTCACATGTCAACAATTGACGAGCACCTTGTTGCCGATTGTGGTTCCAGTGACGCGTTAATCCTCCATGCCAAGATCAATCGTCGTGCCCTCGAACACCTTGTTGACGGTACGGACGGCGCACATCTTGCCACACATGGTGCAGGTGCCCTCGGTGGCGGCGGGGGATTCCTCGTAGCGCTTCTTACCGGTGACCGGATCGAGAGCACACTTCCACATGGCATCCCAGTCGAGCTTGCGGCGTGCCTGGCCCATCTTGTCGTCCATGTCGCGGGCGTGCGGCACCTTCTTGGCGATATCGGCGGCGTGCGCGGCAATCTTGGTGGCCATGAGGCCATCGAGCACGTCCTGGGCGTTGGGCAGGCACAGGTGCTCGGCCGGCGTCACGTAGCACAGGAAGTCGGCGCCGGAGCTGGCGGAGATGGCGCCGCCGATGGCAGCGGTGATGTGGTCGTAGCCCACGCCGATATCGGTCACCAGCGGCCCGAGCACATAGAACGGGGCGTTGTGGCACAGACGCTTCTGCAGTTTCATGTTGGCGGCAATCTCGTCGAGCGCCATGTGACCCGGGCCCTCGACCATGACCTGGACGCCGGCAGCCCAAGCGCGCTTGCACAACTTGCCCAGCTCGATCATCTCGGCAGTCTCGGTGGCGTCGTTGGAGTCGTAGAGGCAGCCCGGGCGGCAGGAGTCGCCGAGCGAAATCGTCACGTCGTACTCGTGGCAGATCTCGAGTAGCTCGTCAAAGTACTCGTAGAAGGGGTTTTCGTTGCCGGTGACCTCCATCCAGCCAAACAGCAGCGAGCCGCCGCGGCTGACGATGTTCATCAGGCGGCCGGTCTCCTTAAAGGTCTTAGTGACCGATTTGTTGATGCCGCAGTGGATGGTCATAAAGTCCACGCCGTCCTCGGCGTGCGCGCGCACGACTTCGAACAGGTCTTCCTTGGTGAGTTTGACCAGCGGCTTTTCCATGTAGCCGATGGCGTCGTACATGGGGACGGTGCCCACCATGAGCGGCGTCTCGTCGATGAGCTGCTGGCGGAACTGGCGCGTCTTGCCCGAGTTGGAGAGGTCCATGATGGCGTCGGCGCCAAAGTCCTCGGCGATCTTGACCTTCTTCCATTCCTCGGCGGCATCGGCCTTGTCGCCCGAGATGCCCAGGTTGACGTTGACCTTGGTGGACAGGCCCTCGCCGACACCAAAGGCGCGCATGCCCTTTTTGATATGCACGATGTTGGCGGGAATGGCGATGCGGCCGTCGGCCACGCGCTCGCGGATGTACTCGGGGTCGCGATGCTCGCGCTCGGCAACCTCCTTCATCTGCGGTGTGATTTGCCCGGCGCGGGCGAAGTCGATTTGCGTGACGAGCTTGGGCTCGGTCTGTGTGCTCATTGGCACGGCTCCCTTCGTTGGCATTACCCATATCAGGTTTGCGGGTCAGGGCGGGCGCGCCCAATCTCAGCCTGCCGTCTTGTCCTGCAAGCTCCCCGTTATGTCATGGGCTCAAGTATAGCCTGAATGGGTACGATTGGGCCAACGAGCGTGCCTGTGGGGAGGCGAACATGGGAGACAAGCATCTATATCGAGAGACGCAATGGGATGTATCGGCCGAGGAAAGCCGTGCGCACCATGGCCTTGTCGCGATTGGCTTTGCGGTGCTTGCCGTGCTGGTGATTGCCTTTTGTATTTGGACGTTTGGGGGTCGCGGCGGCGCTGCCTGGGAGTTTGAGGCCGACGATGCCCTGCCGATCATGGCGGTGAAGGTCGCTGGTGGTAACACGGTGGCCGCGCCGGGCGACTATTGGTATCCGCGCGACGAGTTTGTGCAGCTGCAGCTGAGCGGTGGCTCCATTCCTGGTGAAGAGATCGAGCGCGTGACCTTCGATGCGTCGCTTAAGACGCTGTCGGTCGAGCTCAAAGATCAGGGGGACGTTCCCACGACCATGGACATTGCGCTGACGGAATGGCGCCTGGAGCCTCCGACGGGTGTTGCGGTGTCCGAGGTTGAGCATGTCAAGATTACCTATCAGGACGGCTCGACAAATGAAATTGCCAAAGCCGACGGCTTGGCGGAATAGACGCCGTGCCTAGGCGGCACATTCAAAAGTAGCGGTGATCCTACAAGGCCTGCTCGTTCAGGAAGACCAAAGTGTTTTTATTTGAAAGCTCGGGAAAGTGGCGATAGCCAACATCGAACGCGGTGAGCCCGCTTACATCCTCGAGCTTGTTTTCTGCCATCCAGCGCACCATGGAGCCGCGCGCCTTTTTGCTGGCGGTCGAGCGCTGGATGGGCTTGCCGTTGCGAATGCCTTCGCCAAAGAGGCATGTGACGGCCGTGGCGTCGCACGCGAGGCAGGGCAGAACGGCTTTGGCATACTCTATGCTGGCGAGGTTGACGATCGTGATGTTGGAGCCCGCCGGAGCGATGGCCCGTGCGAGCTTGTCGCCCCAAAACGCGTAGAGGTCTCGGGCATCGTCGACGGCAAGCTTCGCGCCCATCTCCAGCCGATACGGTTCAACGGCATGAAAGGGGCGTACGCATCCGTAAAGGCCCGAGAGGATCCACAGATGGTCTTGCAGCCATGCGAGCTGCGCGGAATCCATCACCTCGGGTGCCATGCTCTGGTATTGAATGCCGTGATAGGACATGACGGCAGGGGAGAGGTGGCGGGCGAGTGCGGGATTGTCGAGATCGCTGTTATTCAGGATGGGCCGGAACTCATGCAGGGTGTTGAGGCAAGGCCCCAGCAGTTTGTCACTCACGTTCCAGAGCGCCTGCAGGCCACCGCTGCCTTCATTCCGCTCGATATCTAGCAGTGCGCGGTGGAGGTGAGCCGTCTCGTGCGCAAAAGGTGGAATGCCCAGGACTTCAAAAGCATCTTGGGCCGCACGCATCTGCTTGGCGGGCGAAATGATGACCTGCAGCATGGACTCTCCTCTGCCAAAAAGGAAGTTGCGGTGGAATACGGTCTGTTTTGGCCGTTTATGGGCCAGTTTAGTCCGTATTTCACCGCAACTGATGAAGGGTTGGTTAGGCGCGCTCGATGAAGGCTTTGTAGCCGCGATAGGCCTCGTAGATATCGGCCTTGTTGGCGACCTCCCACAGGGCGTGCATGGACAGGACGGCAACGCCGGAGTCGATGACGTTCATGCCATACTTGGCCATGATGTAGGCAATGGTGCCGCCGCCGCCCGCGTTGACGCGACCGAGCTCACAGGTCTGGAAGTCCACGCCGGCCTCGTCCATGATGTCGCGAATGAGGGCCACGTACTCGGCGTCGGCGTCGTTGGAGCCGCCCTTGCCACGGCTGCCCGTGTACTTGTTAAAGCACAGGCCGCGACCCATAAAGGCGGCGTTCTTGGTCTCGAACTTGCCGGCATAGCCCGGGTCGAAGCCGGCAGACACGTCAGAGGAAAGCATGCGGCTGCGGGCGAGTGCGCGGCGCAGGGCCAGCGGGCTATTCTCGCCGGCGAGCGTCATGATCTCGGCGACGGTGTTCTCGAAGAAGCGGCTCGTCATGCCGGTGGCGCCTACGGAACCAATCTCCTCTTTGTCGACGATGAGCGTGATGCTCGTGCGCTCGACATTGGCCACATTGATCTGGGCGAGCATGGAGGGGTAGGCGCAAACGCGGTCGTCATGGCCATAACCCAGAATCATAGAGCGGTCGAGGCCCATGTCGCGGGCGGGGCCGGCGGGCACGACCTCGATCTCGGCGGAGAGGAAGTCCTCCTCCTCGACGTCGTACTGCTCCTTAAGGATGTCCAGGAACATTTGCTTGACGGGCTCCTTGGGGGCGTCCTTGTCGTCCTCGTCAAACTTGACGGGGCGGCCGCCCACGATCACGTCGAGGATCTCGGCATCGACGGCGTCCTTGGCGGGCTTGGACATCTGCTCGCTCGAGAGGTGGATCAGCAGATCGGAGATGGTAAAGACCGGGTCGTCCGCCTTGTCGCCGATGTTGATGTCGACGGTGGTACCGTCCTTTTTGCAGATGACGCCCACGAGTGCGAGCGGGGAGGCTACCCAGTGGTAGCTCTTGACGCCGCCGTAGTAGTGCGTGTCGAGGTAGGCCATGTCGCCGGCCTCGAAGGCGGGATTCTGCTTAAGGTCCAGGCGCGGCGAGTCCACGTGGGCGCCCAGGATGTTAAAGCCCTGCTCGAGCGGGGCGGTGCCCAGGTTGACGAGCATAAGGTCCTTGCCGTGGTTGGCGGCGTACACCTTGTCGCCTGCCTTGAGCTCGCGGCCTTCGGCGATCACGGTCTCCAGGTCGACGTATCCCGCCTCCTCGGCCATCTTGATGCCGGTCTTGACGCACAGGCGCTCGGTCTTGTTCTCGCTCAAAAACTGCTTATAGCCGCGGCAAAGCTCCTCGAGCTCCTCGATTTGCTGTGGCGTGTACTTTTTCCATGCGCAGGGACGCTCCATGACGCAGGCTCCTTTCGGATCGATCGTGCTGGTTGATGTACCGTGAGCCATCGTATCACGCGCGGGCTCACGGTGGCGGGGGAGCTTGATGTGCGGTGGCCGCGGGGCGGGGAGCGTGTAAACTGGAGTGAGCAAACCGTGCCCAGCCTAAAGCGAGGTATTCAATATGTCTGAAAAGCGCCGCACCTTTGCCGTTATCGACGGCAACTCGCTCATGCATCGCGCCTTCCACGCCGTGCCGCCGACCATGAACGCGCCGGACGGTCGCCCCACCAACGCGATTTTTGGCTTTCTGAACATGTTTCTTAAGATGATCGACGCCTTTAACCCCGACGGCGTCGTCGTGGCGTTTGACAAGGGCAAGCCGCGCGTGCGTATGGAGATGCTGCCGCAGTATAAGGCGCAGCGTCCGCCCATGGACCCCGATCTGCACGCGCAGTTCCCTATGATCAAGGAGCTGCTCGCCGCGCTCAATGTGCCGATTCTGCAGTCCGAGGGCTGGGAAGGCGATGACATCCTGGGTACTATGGCGCGCCTGGGCGAGCAGGCCGGCTGTGACATGCTGCTGGTGACCGGTGATCGCGACATGTATCAGCTTGTTACCGAGCACGTCAACGTGGTCTCGACCCGTAAGGGCCTGTCCGACGTGGCGATCATGACGCCCGAGAGCGTGGATGATCTGTATCACGGCATTACGCCGGCGCTCGTGCCCGACTTTTATGGTCTGAAGGGCGACACGTCCGATAACATCCCCGGCGTGCCGGGCATCGGCCCCAAAAAGGCGAGCGCGCTCATTGCGCAGTACGGTAGCCTGGACGAGGTCATCGCACACGCCGACGAGGTCAAGGGCAAGATGGGCGAAAACCTGCGCGCACACATCGACGACGCGCTGCTGAGCCGTAAGGTGGCGACCATCCGCACCGATGCGCCCGTTGAGCTCGATTTTGAGGCGACGTCCTTCCCGGCGTTTTCTGCCGATGAGGTTTCCGCGGCGCTGGGTACGCTTGGTATCACCGCCATGCAGAACCGTTTCTTGGCGTTGATCGGCGGCGAGGGCGGGGCTGCGGCCGCTGCCAGCACGTTCGAGATGTCTGCTGTTTTGCGTGCCGCCGCCGGCGATGCCGAGGCGCTTGCTGCTGCCGCCGCCGAGGTCGCTCGCGCGATTGATGCGGGCGAGTGGATTGCCGCTGTGGTGGACGATGACAAGGAGGAAGGCGCACTTTTTGGCCTGACGCGCACGCTGTGGCTGGCGACGTCCAAGGGGTTGCTTGCGCTCGAGGAGGGCGACGGCGGTGCGTCTGCCGTGGTCGATGGCTTCAACGTTGCCCACGGCGTGATCGCCGGCGTGCTCGCGCGCCTGTTTATGGAGGGCCGCGTGGCGAGTCCGGACATGAAGGCGCTGCTGCACGAGCTTTCGCCCATCGATTCCTCTGAGCCCGAGCTCATGGATCCGCTGGCCGTCGATTCCACGCGCATCTTCGATACTGTGGTCGCCGCCTATCTGTTGGATTCCGACCGCTCTGAGTTTGATGAGGCGTATCTGGCCGATACCTATCTGCAGATGACGCTGCCTGCGGCGCGCGGCGCGGAGGGTGCTGGCGAGGACGCTCCTGCCCCTGCTGCCCGCACTGCGGCCCTGACGCTGGCGCTCGTGGCGCCGCTGCGCGACCGCATGGCCCGCGAGAACGCCGCCAACGTGTTCGATGGCATCGAGATGCCGCTCGTGCCGGTGCTTGCCAAGATGGAGCGCGAGGGCATGCTCGTGGACCCCGACCGCCTGCATAGTCTGTCCGAGGGACTTGCTACCCAGATCACTGAGGTCGAGCGGAGCATTCGCGATCTGGCCGGCGACGAGACCTTTAACATCGGCAGTCCCATGCAGCTCTCGCACGTGCTCTTTGACGTGATGGGCCTTCCGACCAAGGGCCTCAAAAAGACCAAGCGCGGCTATTATTCGACCAACGCCAAGGTGCTGAGCGACCTTGCCCGTGACCACGAAATCGTGCGTCTGATCTTGGACTGGCGTGAGAAGTCCAAGATCAAGTCCACCTATCTGGACACGCTGGGCCCGTTGCGTCGTGGTGACGGTCGCGTGCACACCACGTACAACCAGACCATCACGGCGACGGGTCGTCTGTCCTCGAGTGACCCGAACCTTCAGAACATCCCGACGCGCTCGGAGCTGGGCCGTACTGTCAAGACGGCGTTTTCGGCAGGCGAGGGAAGCGTCTTTTTGGCGGTGGACTACTCGCAGATCGAGCTGCGTCTGCTGGCGCATCTTTCGGGTGACGAGCATCTGGTGCGCGCCTTTAACGAGGGCGAGGACTTCCATGCCGAGACGGCCGCGCGCGTGTTTGGCGTGCCGGTGTCCGAGGTGACGCCCGACCTGCGCAGCCGCGCCAAGGCCGTGAACTTTGGCATCGTGTATGGTCAGCAGGCTTACGGCCTATCGCAGTCGCTGCATATCTCGATGGCCGAGGCACGCGACATGATCGACCGCTACTACGAGGCATACCCGGGCGTGCGTACGTTCCTCGACAACGTGGTGGCGCGTGCCAAGCAGACGGGCTATGCCGAGACCATGTACGGCCGCCGTCGCCATATTCCTGAGCTCAAGGCCAAAAACCCGCAGCTCCGCGGCTTTGGTGAGCGCACGGCCATGAACCACCCCATGCAGGGCACCGCCGCCGACATCATCAAGATCGCCATGGCCCGCGTAAGCCGCCGCCTGGAAGAAGAGGGCTTTGCTGCCCACATGATTCTGCAGGTACACGACGAACTGGACTTTGAGTGCCCCGTCGACGAAGTCGAGCGCCTCACCGCCATGGTCCGCGACGTCATGGAACACGTAGTAGACCTCCGCGTCCCCCTAATCGCCGAAGCCAGCACCGGCATAACCTGGGCCGACGCCAAGTAGCGAGCGACGAGCTTGCGGGCGATGACCATGGGTGCGACGCTTCTGGCCGCCCGATGGTCGCAGGTCGCCAATGCCGACGCCGCGGAACGTTTTCAGGCTTGGATGCGTCCCGCGGCGTCTTTCTGTGCGGTTAGCAGCTCCTGCGGCGCACGAGCTCTACGGGGGCCACGGTCTCCATGGCGGGGGTGCGGCCTGCGATGAGGTCGAGGAGCGCCTTGCAACCCCCTTGTGCCATGAGCTCGGGGTGGCGCTGAACCGTGGTGATCTGCGGCGTGGTGAGCTTGGAGTAGATGGAGTCATCGTAGCCCACGATCTTGATGTCTCCGGGCACGTTGAGACCTGCTGCCTGCACGGCGCGCAGCGCTCCTGCGGCCGAATGGTCGCTTGTGGCAAAGATGCCGTCGAGCGGCATGCCCGCATCGATCATTCCGGCAACGATATCCTGAGCCTCGTCCATGCTAGGACGCTGGCCGGTGACGTAGGCCATGTACTCGCGGCGAAGCGGCAGGCCATGATCGGCGAGCGCATGCATATAGCCCGTGAGGCGGTCGTTGCGGTCGTAGTCTGCGGTAAAGCTCGAGATGGTGAGGATGTTTTTGCAGTCGCGGTCAATGAGTGCGCTCGTTGCCAGGTAGGCGCCGCGTTCGTCATCGGTCCCCACGTGGGGGATGGCGAGGTCCGACTGCGGCATGCGGTCGATGCAGACCACGGGGATACCGCGCGTGACGATGTCGTCCGTGAGCTCACGCAGGCCCGAGATGCATATGATGCCGTCGGCCTGCTTGCTGGCAAGGCTATGGAAGTAATCGCGCTCGCGCTGCGGATCGTTGCCGCTGTTGCAGACAAAGACAGAGTACCCCTGCGCCGCAAGCGTGCGCTCTACGTGGTAGGCGATCTTGGAAAAGAAGTCGTTGGATATATCGGGCACGATCATGCCTATGGAGCGCGACTGCGCTTGGCGAAGCGTCTTGGCGGACTGGTTGGTAACGTAACCGTACTGGTCGATAACATCCTGCACTCGTTTGCGCGTGTCCTCGGAGAAACGGCCAACGTTGTTGACCACATGGCTCACGGTGGCTACGGAGACCCCGGCAAGTTGGGCGATTTCTTTCATTGAGAGCTGTTTTTGCGCCATGGGACCTCCAGCTTGGTTAACGCCTGCTGGTTAACAATTATAACGTCCTATTTGGTTAACACTTGATTATACGATTAACCATGAATTAGGTACCGTTCACGGAGTGAATAACTACCGCTTACCGATTCATACACTGGAATTTGGTAGATTCGCAGCTGGTTATACGATTAACCAAATGACGCTCTTGGACGAATTTGCGAGGGATCATCTATGCTTCTCTGCCCCAGTATGATGTGTGCCGATTACGGCGAGCTTGCCAACACGGTGCGCGAGCTCGACTCCGCGGGTGCCGATGTCTTTCACTGCGATGTGATGGACGGTAGCTTTGTACCTAACTTTGCGATGGGCCTCGAGGACATCAAGGCCGTGCGCGCTGCCACGCAAAAGCTCGTCGACGTGCATCTGATGATCGAGAACCCGGCGGCCAAGATCGACCTCTTTGCCGATGCGGGCGCTGATATCATCTACATTCATCCCGAGTCCGAGCGCTATGTGGTCAAGACGCTCGCCGCCATCAAAGCGCTCGGTTGCGCTGCGGGCATCGCCGTCAACCCTGATACCGCGGTGACCCTGCTCGAGGAGATTCTCAACCTCTGCGACTACGTGATGGTCATGACGGTCAATCCCGGTTTTGCCGGGCAGGCGTTTATCGAATTCACTAAAAAGAAGATTGAACAGCTTGCGGCTCTCAAGGATGAGTACGGCTTCAAGATCATGATCGACGGCGCCTGCTCGCCCGCGCGCGTCAAGGAACTCTCGGCCATCGGTGCCGACGGCTTCATCTTGGGCACGAGCGCATTGTTTGGCAAGGACATGACCTATGCGGAAGCGCTTGAGAAGCTGCGTCAGGGAGAGGAGTACTAACCGCGGCAGGCCAGAGGATGTCAGTTAATAGCAAAGAGCCATGTGGCTCGATCGAAAGGAACCTGTAAATGAAGATCGCAATCGGTAACGACCACGTGGCCGTCGAGCTCAAGAACATCATCAAGGAGCACCTGGAGGAGCGCGGCTACGAGGTCGTGGACTTTGGCACCAACTCCACCGAGCGTTTTGACTATCCCATCAGCGGCTACAAGGTCGGCTGCGCCGTGGCGGCAGGGGAGTGCGATCTGGGCGTTCTTATCTGTGGCACGGGCGTGGGCATCAGTCTGGCAGCCAACGCGGTTGAGGGCGTGCGCGCCGTGGTATGCTCCGAGCCCTATTCGGCCAAACTCAGCCGCGAGCACAACAACACCAACATCGTGGCCTTCGGTGCCCGCGTGGTGGGCTCCGAGCTCGCAAAGATGATCGTGGACGAATGGCTCGACGCCAAGTTCGAAGGCGGTCGTCACCAGCGCCGCATCGACACGATCGCCAAGATCAAAGAGACGCAGCAGCTCGAAGCGGCTGAAGCCTAGCCAAATTGACCGTACAGAAAAAGGGCTCGTATCAACGATGAGCCCTTTTCAATTCAAACAATTCAGCCAAGTATCTAGGCGCCAAGACGCCATCCAGGCGGCAAGCAAGTAGCCCAAGGACCTGGCCGGGCGAGTCGGGTAAGTTTTTCGTAGATTCCGCACGAGCCGGAAAGCACCAAATGTGCTTTCCGAGCGAGCCCAGGATCTGACCGAACGAAAAACTTACCCGACTCGCCCGGCCAGGTCCGACGAGCAACGTTAACGTGCCGCCAGGATAGCGTCGATGAGCGTCAGTACGCCCCCGTCGTTGTTGCTCGGAATGCGCCATTTAGCATGTGCGTTCATATGCTCCTCGGCGTTGTCCACGATAAAGCTGTGACCGACGCGCTCAAGCATGGGGATGTCGTTGTAGGTATCGCCCACGGCTGCGGCGTCTGCAATATCGATGCCGAGCTGCTCGCACAGATGCGCCACGCCCGAGCCCTTGTCGACGCCCAGGTTCATAAAGTCGATCCACTCGCGGCCCGCATTGGTAACGTAGAGCTGGTCCGAGAACGCGGGGTTATAGTCCTCGCGAAATGCGGGCTCGGCATCGTAGGCGGGGAAGAAGATCGAGATCTTGTTGGACTCGACGTCAAGGCCCTCAAAGGTATCGACGTAGTTGATCGTGTTGTAGTAGACGCTGATCTCGTCGTGGTACTGATGGTCGCGGGCGAGCACATAGAACTCGTCGTAGCAGCACAGGACGGGAACGGCGCGCGGGTCCTCCGAGGCACGAGCAAGCACCTGCTGATACAGCGCCACATCGATGTTGCTCTTATAGATATAGCTGCCGCGATAGATCACGCACGCTCCGTTGTCGGGACAAAAGGCGAGGCGGTTCTTAATGCCCTCGAACATTTCCTCGAGCTTGGGGGCAGGCCGTCCGCTGGCGGGGCAGAATACGATGCCTGCGTCGGCGAGCTTGTCCAGGCGCTCGTCAAGACCCTGCGGCAACACGCGCTCGTCGGTCAGCAGCGTCTTGTCCATGTCGACGGCGAGAATCTTAATGTTTCCGATATGGGTATCCGATTCGTAAGTTTGCATAAAAGCGCGCCTTTCGTTTCGAAATTGTTTCAGACGTTATAACCATCAACCAGTAACTGAGCGTATTGTCGCAGGAACGGAGCGTATTTGCACCACGCTTCACAAACTAATGAAAAAACTTTTCAGTAATTTGAATTTGCCGCTTGTACAGCAGGCACTTTAGCGTAATATAGCAACCATCGAAAACGGAGACGGCAAAAGAGCCGCTTACCGAGGAAAAGGTACCGTTTACGATATTAGAATTGCGCCCGGCGATAGGTGAAAGGAGAGGCAGATGCAGTTCGTAAAGATCATCACTACTGCAGACAATGCCATCCGACGCCAGCGCGCAATTTCCCGACGACGATAACAATCGTCTCTGTCCGCATGGGGCGAATTGCCTCAACAGAGTCATTTTGAGGTCGTTGGGTTTTAGCACGACATTGCTGCATGTTTCTAGGGCATGTATGTGCTGATTTTTGCTATTTAACCTGATATTGCACGGTATATGACCTTGAAATGACTTGCAACTGACCGATGTTCTAATTAGCTACCAAGGGCGAAAGGAAACAGCCATGAGCAAGGAAAAAGTCGTTCTCGCATATTCCGGTGGTCTTGATACATCCGTATGTGTCAAGTGGCTCCAGGACGAGAAGAATCTCGATGTCGTTTGTGTCTGCGGCAACGTGGGCCAGGAGGAGACCGGCCTGGACGCCAAGAAGCAGAAGGCGCTCGACCTGGGCGTTCTTGATTGCCAGGTGCTCGACCTGCGCGATGAGTTCTCCGATGAGTTCCTGACCAAAGCCATCGCCGCCAACTCCATGTACGAGAACAAGTACCCGCTGCTCTCCGCCCTGTCTCGCCCGCTGCTCGCCAAGAAGCTTGTCGAGGTCGCCCATGAGTTTGGCGCGACCTACGTCGCCCACGGCTGCACCGGTAAGGGTAACGACCAGGTCCGCTTCGAGGCTGCCGTCAAGGCCCTCGACCCCGAGCTCAAGGTTATCGCCCCGGTTCGCGAGTGGGACCTGAAGTGCCGTCCCGACGAGGTCGCCTACGCACATGCCCACAACGTGCCGGTTCCCGAGGGTGCCAACGACAACCCCTACTCCATCGACGACAACCTGTGGGGTCGTGCCATTGAGTGCGGTCACCTGGAGGATCCCTGGAACGAGCCGCTCGATGACGCCTGGGTTATGACCAAGAACCCCGAGGACGCGCCCGACACCCCGACGTATACCGAGATTGAGTTTGAGGCCGGCAAGCCCGTCGCCGTCGACGGCAAGAAGATGAAGCTCTCCGAGATCGTCATCGCCCTCAACAAGATCTCTGGTGACAACGGCTTTGGCCGTCTCGACCTGGTCGAGGATCGTCTGGTGGGCCTCAAGAGCCGTGAGTGCTATGAGGTTCCCGGCGCCCTGACGCTCATCACCGCCCACAAGGCACTTGAGGACATTTGCGTCGAGGGCGACCTGCTCAAGACCAAGATCAAGCTCGAGCAGGATTGGGCCAACGCCGTGTACAACGGCCAGTGGTACAGCCCGCTCAAGAACGCGCTCGATGCCTTTATGGCCGATACCCAGAAGTTCGTGACCGGTACCGTCCGTCTGAAGTTCTTTAAGGGCAACTGCCATGTCGTCGGTCGCAAGAGCCCGTTTAGCCTGTATGACTACGGTCTGGCTACCTACGACCGCGACACCACGTTTGACGAGAAGGCCAGCGCCGGCTTTATCGAGATCGATACGCTGTCGCTCAAGACGTGGGCAAAGGTCCAGGGTCCCAGCTCCGCCGCCGCTCAGGCCTAGCGCCTCCTTTCCTTGGTATCCGCGCGGCCCATCCGCGTGATACATAACGGGCGCACGGGGTCCCTACCTTTCGTTATGCTTGCTGACACTTCTTAACATCGGTGGCCCCTACGTTCCGCCCGCATATATGATGCCGCGTCTGCGGCTGAGTCCGAGCCCCGCCGGGGTTGTCTGGCGGGGCTCCTTCTATCAATTTGGCAGCTCTGCGCCTATATATATGAGGAGTATCCATTATGTTCAATGCTTTCGCGCATGCTTTACTTGCCCTCGCGCCCGAGTTCGATGCCGCAAAGGTCGAGGACGTTCCTATGAGCCTGAAGGCCTGGATCGATGGTTCGCAGGGCAACATTCGGAGGGAGACGTTGGGCGCCAAGTGCATGGCGCGTCACTTCTTTGCAAATTAGCTACATGGTCCCGCGCACGGCGGGGAATGTGTAAAACTAGCGGTTGAAAAATCGCTTTAGCGATATGGCGCATTGCTTTGGGCGCTTGTTTTGGTATTTGGAGAAAGGGGACGGTTCCATGGCTCTTTGGGGCGGTCGTTTTGAGGCGGGCGTGGCCGAGGTCACGCAGGAGTTTGGCGCGTCGCTGCCGGTCGACAAACATCTCTATAAGCAGGATATCGCCGGCTCTAAGGCGCATGCTAAAATGCTGGCGGCCCAGGGCATCATCAGTGCCGAGGACGAGCAGGCGATTGCCAAGGGCCTGACTGGAATCGAACAGGATATCGATGCCGGCAACTTCACCTTCGACATCAACGACGAAGACATTCATATGTCCATCGAGAGCGAGCTGACGCGTCGCATCGGCGAGGCCGGTAAGCGCTTGCATACCGGACGTTCGCGCAACGACCAGGTGGCGACCGACACACGCCTGGGCGTCAAGGCGCTGGCCAAGGAGCTCATGGAGGCCAATCTTGAGCTGCGCCATGTGCTGGTGGATGCGGCTAAGAAGTACGACAAGGTGATTCTGCCGGGCTACACGCACATGCAGCATGCTCAGCCCGTACTGCTGTCGCATCATCTGCTGGCGTATTCCTGGATGTTCGCGCGCGACTTTACGCGCCTGAAGGCCGCCTTTGATGCTGCCGACAACTGCCCGTTGGGTGCTGCCGCGCTTGCCGGTACGAGCTATCCGCTCGATCGTCAGATGACGGCCGCCGAACTTGGTTTTGCGGGCGTGATCCCCAACTCGCTCGATGCGGTTTCCGACCGTGATTTCCTCCTCGACCTGCATTACGCCTGCTCCGTCATGGCGATGCACTTGTCGCGTCTTTCCGAGGAGATCGTGCTGTGGTCGAGCTCCGAATTTGGCTTTATCACGCTTTCCGACTCCTACTCCACCGGCTCGTCCATCATGCCGCAGAAGAAGAATCCCGACTTTGCCGAGCTTATTCGCGGCAAGAGCGGCCGAGTCTATGGCAACCTGGTGCAGCTGCTCGTGACCATGAAGGGCCTGCCGCTTGCTTATAACAAGGACTTGCAGGAGGACAAGGGGGGCGCGCTCGACACTGCCCATACGCTCATGCAGTGCCTGTCCGTTATGGCCGGTATGATTTCGACTTGGACCGTCAACGAGGATGCCATGGCGCGCGAGTGCGGCGTGGGGCACCTTGCCGCCACCGATGTTGCCGATTACCTGGCCAAGCGCGGTCTGCCGTTCCGCGAGGCACATGCCGTGGTGGGCCATCTGGTCCTGATGTGCGAGAAGCGCGGCTGCAATCTTGAGGACCTGCCGTTTGAGGTGTTCCAGGAGGCAAGCCCGCTCTTTGAGCACGATATTACCGAGGCGCTCGACATCCCGTCGATTGTCGCCGCACGCACGACCGAGGGCGGCACCGCCCCTGCCGCCGTTGCTGTGCAGCTGCAGCGAGCCCAGGCGCAGCTCGTGGCCGACGAGGGCGTGTTTGGATCGCTGACTAAGGTTGTCGAGATGGGCCACGGGGCAAAGTAAGGGTTTGGCTGAAGCGGCTTTGGCCATTTATTGATAAATCGTTTTTGCTTTGCGGGCGCCTGCTGATGCGGGCGTCCGTATTTTGTTGCCATGGGGGAGGGGCTTGTCGAGAACTTCTGTAGGACCTTTGGGCAGGTTGTGAAGGGGGTGCGTTCACGGGCGGCAACCGACCGTCCGCTCGGTTCGATGTGGTTGATGGGCGGTCAGATGGTACTCTAGTCGGGCTTCGAAACAGAAGTGACACATATGGAGCGCTTTAATAAATTGTAGCGATTCAATAAACAGCTTTTTGTTTAACTGCAGCTAAAACTCTGTTACGATGCAGTCCAGGCGGGTGCCGGAATGGGACTTGGGCACGCGCGAACCTACTTGAAAGGCTACCTTATGGCTATCGAGAAGACCTTCATCATGATTAAGCCCGACGCCGTGCGCGATCGCAAGATCGGCGAGATCGTTGCTCGCATTGAGCGTAGCGGCCTTGTCATCGAGCGCATGGAGATGACCACGCTCGAGCGCGCTACCGTCGAGGAGCACTACGCTCACCTGGCCGACAAGCCCTTCTTTGGCGGTCTGTGCGACTTTATGACGAGCGGTCCGGTCGTCAAGATGGTCGTTTCCGGTCTCTCCGCTGTCTCCAAGATGCGCACACTCATGGGCGCTACCAACCCGCTTGATGCTGCCCCCGGCACCATCCGCGGCGACTTCGCTGTCGATGTCAACGCCAACGTGATTCACGGCTCCGACTGCCTGGAGAACGCCGAGATCGAGATCAAGCGCTTCTTTGGCTAAACCAGCTTTGACTCCTTAAAGCTGTTAGCGTGTGGCTTGGGCGCCGCGGAACTCCATCCGCGGCGCCCTATTTATCCCAGTAGACTTTTGGGACATGCCTAATAATCTACTAAAAAGCCCCCGTCCGGATGCGTTTTCCGGGCGGGGGCTTGCGTTAGCGTATGGCGTTGTGGGTCTTTAGGCCTCGTCGACGACCTTGAGTCCACGGGTCTGGTCGATCTCATTGAGAAGGTTAACGCGGCGCTCGTGGCGGCCGCCCTCAAACTCGGCGTCGAGCCACTCGTCGACGATCATCTTGGCGAGCTCGGAGCCCACGACGCGGGCACCAAAGGCGAGCACGTTGGTGTTGTTGTGCATGCGCGAGAGCTTGGCGCTGAAGGGCTCGGAGCACACGACGGCGCGAACGCCCTCGACCTTGTTGGCGGCCAGGCTGATGCCGACGCCGGTACCGCAGATCAGGATACCAAGGTCGACGTCACCGTTGGCAACTGCCTTGCCCACCTTGTAGCCGGCGATGGGGTAATCAAAGCTCTCGGAGGTGTCGGTTCCAAAGTTCACGACCTCACAGCCGCGCTCCTTCAGGTGCTCGGAAATGATGTTCTTGAGCTCGACGGCGGCGTGGTCGTTACCGATACCGATCTTCATGAGTGGTTCCTCTCTGGTCCGTGCGGCGGAATTGCTAAAGGTTTTACCGCGTTCGACTGCATGATAGCGCGACTTTTGCGTAAACACTCGGGCGTTTTTTGGTCAAACGCTTTAGCAGCGGCGAACACCAGCTCATCACGAAAAATGCCGCCAATTTGCTTCTGGCGGCCGTCTGCCGGAACCCAGCTTGCGGTTTTTGTCGCCTTGTTATCAAATGGAGAAGTTGATTACTTGCGAGAGCAACCTGTTATACATGTAGGAGATGGCTATGCCTACCGATTCTATCCGCGATGCCGCATTTTGCGATGTTTTGAACCGCGAGCTTGTCTGCGCGCTCGGCTGCACCGAGCCCATTGCCGTTGCCTATGCGGCGGCGCTGGCGAGCCAAACGCTCGGTTGCGAACCCGAACACATGGATGTCGCCTGCTCGGGCAACATCATTAAGAATGTTAAGAGCGTGACCGTGCCCAACTCGGGCGGTATGCACGGTATCGAGGCTGCGGCCGTGCTGGGTGCCGTGGGCGGTGACGCCAAGAGCGCGCTCGAGGTGCTCGAGAGTGTTGACGATGCAGACCGCGCTCGCGTGACCGAGCTGCTCGCCGATGCCGGCTACTGCGACGTGTCGCTTGTCGAGGGCGTGCCCAACCTCTATATCAAGGTGACTACTACGGCCGGGGGCCATACCGCGGTCGTCGAGATCACCGACCACCACACCAACGTCACGTGCCATACGCTCGACGGTATTCCGGTGTGTGGCAAGTCGGCGGGGGAGTGTGCCGCCTGCGCCGAGCGCGTCGTGGCCGAGCGTGCTGCCGATAACGCCGACACGCCCATGTCGGTCGAATCCATCATCGACTTTATCGAGGACGGCGACATTGAGGGTGCCCGCACTGCCGTTGAGCGTCAGATTGAGCTGAACGGCGCAATAAGCGCCGAGGGCCTGGCGCACGCTTGGGGCGCCGAGGTAGGCCGTACGCTGCTGGGCGCTCGTGCCGACGACGTCGCCTGCCGTGCCCGTGCCCGTGCGGCCGCCGGGTCCGATGCCCGCATGAACGGCTGTGCGCTGCCGGTCGCCATTGTGTGCGGCTCGGGCAACCAGGGCATCACCTGTGCGCTGCCCGTTATGGAGTATGCCGACTACCTGCGTTGCGACAACGAGCGCCTGGTGCGCGCCGTGATGCTGTCCGACCTTATCGCCGTGCATATCAAGAGCTATATTGGTGCGCTCTCGGCGTTTTGCGGCGCTATTTGCGCCGCGTGCGGTGCCGGTGCCGCGATTACCTGGCTGTGTGGCGGCACGCGCGAACAGATTGGTGCGACGGTCTCGAACACGCTCGGCAACGTGGGCGGTATCGTGTGCGACGGCGCCAAGGCGAGCTGTGCCGCCAAGATTTCCGCTGCCGTCGATGCGGCGATTCTGGGCCACGATATGGCCATGCAGGGCCGCGGCTTCCGCGCCGGCGAGGGTCTGATCCAGGATACCGTCGAGGAGACGATCGCGAGCATGGGCTATGTGGGCCGTGTGGGCATGAAGGATACCGATGTCGAGATTCTCAACATCATGATCGGCAAGACCATCGTCGACTGCTAGGGGCTCTGGGGCACTGCATCTTGTTGTTGAAACTATCGCGCTTGTGGCTGTAAAGCACCTGTCTGCATTGCGGACAGCGAGGATCTCGCGGTATGTCACCAGGTCGTTCTCGCGCTTGATGCGCTCGAGGACGGTTGCGACAACAAGCGCCGCTATCGCCGGCAGGAACGCCGCAGCCGCGGCGACGCCGGCGCCCCAGGTGCCCTCCATCCAGTTAAACGCCGGCGACAGTATCAGTGCGAACGCCACCGCCAGCAACGCGAGCATCAGCACGGCCAGCCATAGCATCCGCGTTCCCATGCGCTTGCGATCTCTTTCGACTGCCTCTTCCATAACGGTCACGTCTCCCTTCACGAGCGTGTCTATGGAGGTGCCGAATAGGATGCTCAGCATGAGCAGGCTCTGGACGTCCGGATACGTCTTGTCCCGCTCCCAGTTCGAGATCGTCTGACGCGACACGTAGAGTTTCTCGGCGAGCTGTTCTTGGGAGAGCCCCATCGCCTCGCGCCTCGTCTTTGCTCACCGGCACGTCGAGCGTCTCACCGAGGGCGACGAGCATCTCCGCGTCGGGCACCGAGAGCCCGCGTTCCCATTTGGAAACCGTCTGCCTCACCACGTTCAGCTTGAGCGCGAGCTCCTCCTGCGATAGCCCTTTCGATTTCCTGAGGGCCTGGATGTTCTCGTTCAGCATGGTGGATCCTTTCTCTCGCCCGGTTCCTACGTTACCGCAATGCTGCCCGCAGATGGTCCGTTGCCGCAAGCAACGGGTCGTAACATCGGCGGGGATTGTTTGAGTTCACAGGGGATGCAAGCTCCTTATAATATGACGTCCATTTAATCTACCTGCGGTTTGCAACCATAGGGTGCCTGCAGGTTGCGTAAAATGAAGCCTCAAGTTGGTGGTTTCCGCCATGTGGCTACCGTAGTGTGTAAGTCGCCGGCAGGAAAGCACCGAACGCTGGGATGCCGCGCCCGCGCCGTCGCCGTGAGCCAAGATCATGACGCCCGAGCGGTCGCTCCCAGCCAACGAGAGGACCTACTATGAGCTTCCGTACCAACCTTCAGTATCTGCGCGCCGAGCGCCATATGACCCAGGAGCAGCTCGCCATGCTGCTTGGGGTGTCCCGCCAGTCCGTCACCAAGTGGGAGGCCGAGAAGTCCTACCCGGAGATGGATAAGCTCATCAAAATGTGCCAGATTTTCGAGTGCTCGCTCGATGACCTGGTGCAGGGTGACCTTACCGATCGCGCTCCGGCACCCGCCGTCGCTACCGTGCCGCCCGGTCCCGCGACGGATGTGTGTGGCTATGACGACCACATGCGCTCGTTTGCCAAGCGAGTTCCCACGGGTGTCGCCGCGTTTATCCTGGGCGTTGTGGGGCTCGTGCTTTTTGAGGAAGGGACGGCTCTGCGCGGCCTGTTCAATAGCAGTATGGCTGCAAGTTGGGGCGAGCTTCTGGGGCTGGCCGCCCTGTTCTCCGGCGTGCTTGTGGGCATTGGCATCTTGGTTTCTGCTGGCATGGAGCACTCTGCTTTTGTGAAGGCGCATCCCTTTATCGAGGATTTTTATACTGACGATGATCGTCTTCAGGCGCGCCAGGTGCTGGTACGCGGGTTGGTTACCGGGCTCATGCTCATCATGATGGGGGTTCTGCTGGGCAACTTCATCGAGCATGAGTCTGGCGCGGAGGCTCCTGCGGGCGCTGCGCTGCTCGCCCTGGTCGCGGTGGGCGTATGGCTGATTGTCCATGCGGGCATGATGTACGGTCGCGTGGATATCGATGAGTACAACCGCGATGCGGTCGAGGAACTCGAGGTTGAGGACATCGCCCGCATCGATGTTCCCGAAGCGGTGCGCAACGAGCTGCGCTCCGCAAAGCGCACGCACGAGAAGATCGAGGCTGCTTGCGGTGTCATCATGCTCGTTTCCACCATCGTTGCGCTGAGTTGGCTGTTTTTGGGTCCTTCGTTCGCTGGGACCACATGGGACGCCATCGGTAGTGGGCGTCAGGCGGCCGATTCCATCGTCGGCTACTTTTGGCTGCCTTGGCCAATTGGAGGCATTCTCTGCGGCATCGTCAGCATTCTCATGAAGGCCTTCGGAAGGGACCGTTGAGTAGCTGGAATTTTACTAGTGCTTGCAGTCAATTTGAAGTCTTCGGCTGCGGGCACCTTCGAGTCCGCATCACGAGCGCACGCCGCCGCCCAAAAGCGCTGATTCTTGACGCGCGTGATGCGGACTTCGGCAGATGCTGCCTCTAGTTCAGCAACCCCCACACGGCAAAGCCGAGTGCTCCGCCGATGGCGGCCGCGGCGATGAAAGTCAGCAAGTCGTACGCCAGTCGATGCTTCGTCGGCCACGCGCGGCGGGGGAGTGCCCGCGGATCGCGCTCGATGTTCGCCTCGCCGTTCATGAAGGCGAGGATCTCGCGGTATGTCACCAGGTCGTTCTCGCGCTTGATGCGCTCGAGGACGGTTGCGACAACAAGCGCCGCTATCGCCGGCAGGAACGCCGCAGCCGCGGCGACGCCGGCGCCCCAGGTGCCCTCCATCCAGTTAAACGCCGGCGACAGTATCAGTGCGAACGCCACCGCCAGCAACGCGAGCATCAGCACGGCCAGCCATAGCATCCGCGTTCCCATGCGCTTGCGATCTCTTTCGACTGCCTCTTCCATAACGGTCACGTCTCCCTTCACGAGCGTGTCTATGGAGGTGCCGAATAGGATGCTCAGCATGAGCAGGCTCTGGACGTCCGGATACGTCTTGTCCCGCTCCCAGTTCGAGATCGTCTGACGCGACACGTAGAGTTTCTCGGCGAGCTGTTCTTGGGAGAGCCCCATCGCCTCGCGCCTCGTCTTTATCTGGTTGCTGATGTCCATCGTCACCTCCCGGTCGTGAAGGAGCGTCCCGCGAACACATCGGGTGCGCTATCGAATCTGTTGTACATCATATGCGGCAAGGCTTGCCGGGCGCTGCAAAAATTGTTTTGCATGGGGTTTACCTGCATGATTGTTGCCGCGATGCGTGCCATCGCCGCGGGGAGATCTGGCTTGTGGAGGCTTGCGGGGCGATGGCTTAGCGATGTTGTCGAGCAGTCGTCCAGGTGCGCAGGCCCATGGCGGCGTAGCCGATTGCGGTATAGGCAACCCCATGGAACGCAAGGTCCTGGCTGCCCTCGACCGCGAGGGGAAACAGGAGCGCGGGTCCGATTCCGAGCGCTGCGGGTACCCAGAAGAGCGTCCTCGTGGAGTTCGCGGCGAGCAGACCGAGGGTGATTGCAGTTGCGGGGAGCACGGGGTAGATCAGCGCCATCATGGCGATCATGCCGGCATCGGATGGGACGACGCTCACCAGGAGGACGGGGATTGCCCAGCAGACGCCAACGATTGCGATCAATGCGATGAGGGACGCGCGTACGGTGACGTTCATGGGGCACCTCCTAACGGGAATCGCCCCCCATTCTGGCATACATCTTCAGAATGGGGGGCTAAGGGGGATACCATTTCGGGGAACGGGTGCGTACCCGCGCTTTTAACTCAGCATCTTGGCGAGCATGCCGATGCCGACGCCCACCAGTCCGCCGGCGATGGCGCCGATGATGATCTGCACCGCGTTGCGCGTGCCCTTGACCCAAGGGTTCATCTCGCGCTCACGGCGCCCCTCGAGCGTGTCGCGATCGACCTGCTCGCCGCGGCTAAACGCCAACACCTCGCGGTACGTGACGAGGTCGTGCTGCTTCTTCATGCGTTCCATATACACGAACGCCACGAGCATCACGACGAGCGCCACGGCGGCAAACGCCGCGGTGGGCGCGATGTGCATGCCCCAGCCCCATTCGAACTGGAACGCCGCCCACGCGCTCAGCACCAAAAACACGACCGCGCTCACGACCGTGATTGTGGAGAGGGCGTTGTACTTCTTGACCGCTTCGTTCATTACCTGTGCCATGGTTTCCACATCTCCTTTGATGAGGGAGTCCACGGTCACCCCGAACACGTTGGAAAGCAGCAGCAGGCTCTGGACATCCGGATACGTACGGCCGCACTCCCAGTTGCTGATGGTCTGGCGCGACACGTAGATGCGCTCCGCCAGATCGTCTTGGGACAGTCCGAGCTCCGTGCGATGCTCCTTGATGTGCGAGCCCAGCTCCATGCGTTTGCTCCCTAGGGGGTCGGGGTGACCCCTGTCGAGAGCCACCATGTCATTGACGCGAGCATCGTACCATCAAAGGTCTTTATATTTGACCCCCACGGGGCAAAATCGAGCTGTCAAAAGGCTTTATATACGACATCTAGCTGGGAAAAGAACGGTCTCCAAAGGCGGATGCCTCCGGGGACCGGTTGGTGCGTATAGAGGGGGCGAGCTTGCTTTGGGTTGGTGTTGGCCCCGCCGCTCGGCTCGACTTTGGAGCGGCGGGGCTCAACTCTGCCTCGGCGCTGGCGAGGCAGAGCGCGGCTTTGCCCCGACGTCGGCCGCGCCCGAGCCCTGTCTTCCCGGCTTAGCCCTCCTCGCCTTTGGGCGTGCCCTTGAACGAGGGCTCTTTCTTTGGCAGCCTTCCCGCGCGTTTGAGGGCGTCTCGCAAGATCCATTCCACCTGACCGTTGGCGCTGCGCATCTACGAGTACCAGCGCCCGCTTGAGGGGACGAGCAGAACCCCCCAGCTCCTTCATGCGCTTGAGCGCGCGGATGTTCGCCTCGGGGATGGCGTGATTGGAGTCGAGGAAGGTCTCGTCCATATCGCTTGCAACAAGGCGGTACATGCTAGTACACCATGCCCATGGCCTCGCGCACCTCGGCGAGCGTGGCCTCGGCGACCTCGTTAGCGCGGCGGTTGCCCTCGTGCAGGACGTCCTTGACGTAATCCAGATCGTTTTCGTAGCGCTGGCGACGCTCGCGGATCGGCGCGAAGTACTCGTTGACGGCCTCGGTCACGTACTTCTTGAGCTGGC
>CAUDQR010000014.1 GCA_958451615.1 uncultured Collinsella sp.
CCCTGGGGGGGTCGGTGCGGGGGCGGGGCCCCCCCCCGCCCCTGCTATGCGTCATACACGTTGCAATTGCCCCTACCTAGAAGTGTATGGCAGTTCGATCAATCGCCTTTACGCTTTGGCCTACCTAGAACCGCAATCACGACGTTAACAAACACAAGCGCTGTTCCCAGCAGGAGTAGCGCCAAGGAGGCGGCGATCCAGTTGCTGTCGGCTGTCCTGGGGAGCGTGACGGTGGCAGCGCTGGCGGTCTTGGCCCTGGATGGCGCGGACGCCGCGGTCTTGACCACTGTCGTTTTGGTTGTCGTGGTCGTCTTGGGCGTCGCGGTCGCGGGCTTAAGGACGGGATCCGTCGCGGACCCGGCGCCGGGCCGCCCAACGGCAGGACCGGCACCACCGGCCGGCTCGCCCGCGCCACCGGGCTCCTCGCGCCCGTCGGTCTCCCCCGCCGGCGCCGTGGCGCCCTGGGGCTCAATCACCACATGCGGCGCCATGGACCCGGAGGCATCCACCGCGCCGCAGGCACCGAAGGCCCCGCCCGCAGGCGCCACGAACCGCGCGGACACGAGCGACCCGCCCGCGCATGCGACGCCGCCGTCGGCACCGGTCGCATCGAGCCGCGAGGTATCGACGGAAAGCCCGCGCCCGGCCGAATCGTCGCCTGCGCCCGCGTCCTGCAGGTACACGCCAAAAGCCTGCACGCCGGCGGCGGGCGCGGCACCGGCGGCGACGACGCGCCCGCCGCCGCGCACGGCCATGCGGGCGGCGATCACGCCGGCCACGGCCTCGTCCGTGACGCCGGCCCCGTCCGCCCGGGCATCGACGGCGCAGCCGTCCACCGCGAGCGCCCGCGAGACGTGGATCGCGCACTGCGAGCCCGATGCCGCCAGGGACCCGGTGCCGCGAAGCGTCAGGCTGCCCCACACCTCCATGCCGCACTGCGCGATGTCCGCATCGGGCGCATGCGACTCGGTCACCGAGTTGCGCCCGGCAAGCGTCACGACCAGGTCGCCGTCGGCGCCGATGGCGTCGCCCGCGTAGCCGTCAAGCTCCAGGTGGCCGGCATCGGTCCAGGCCCAGCCGGGGCCCGACACGCCCGGCTCGCAGTACGTCGCGCCCGCGATGAACAGGCTCTCCGCGCCCGCGGCATAGGAAGGCCCGCCCAGCAAAACGCATAGGCAGGCCATGGCAGCGATCGCGATGTGATGACGGCTGGCGTGGGACTCGGCGGCAAACATACCCGCTCCGATCTTCGCAGGAGCCAATAGAATGTGCACCAGAAAATGCCCTGGTAGCGACAGTTATTAGTTTAGCGAGATCGATGCGGGGGCAAAGATAAATCGCGTGGGTAATGTCGACAATTAGGTGTAAATCGTTTTGCCAGTCGGTGAAAGGAGGAATGCAGGGTTATGCGTTAAGACGCGCTATCTTTGACACTCACGTTGCATATAGCTTCTGTGAATCTACTACCCGTTCCAGTTTGCTTCACCTTCCGCTCGCATCAGAGCGCGCCAAAGCTCACTGAGTCGCTAACTCGCTGTAATTAGCGAAGACGATCCCCCCCCCCTCTATCCTGGATAAGACATGTAAAACCGATTTTATTATTCAGACCCTGTTGTTTATATATTCGTCTGTTGCCCCATCTCGAGAAATGATTTTGCATGGGTGCCCAATCACAATCGAATGGCTTGGTACGTCGCAGTTAACATAAGTGTTCGGTGCAACGAGAACGTCGTTGCCTAAACGAACGCCACCAACAATAGTTGAGTTGACACCAAGCCAAACGCAATCGCCAAGAACAGGCGCACCTTTTCGTTTGCCGCGGTTTTCCCGACCAATTGTCACACCTTTGTGCA
This sequence comes from uncultured Collinsella sp., assembly GCA_958451615.1. Taxonomy (GTDB): domain Bacteria; phylum Actinomycetota; class Coriobacteriia; order Coriobacteriales; family Coriobacteriaceae; genus Collinsella. The sequence continues at coordinate 1,854 of CAUDQR010000014.1, forward strand.
TATTGCAGTTGCGACCGATAACGGCATTCGGGTTTACCGTAATGCCAAAAGCGTGACCCAGATACAAGCCTTCGCCAATCGAGGTGGCAGGCGCGATCTCGAGACCATATTTGCAAGCCATCCTCTTTCGAAAAAGATGCCATAAAGGATTGTGCGAATTCTGGCACTTTCGAAGTAGCCAAACAAACCTCAAAGCATGGTTTGAGAGAATAGACCCCCCCCCAAAGCGAATACGGTCACTGCTGTATACATTCGACATTGCTATCACCCAGCTAATTCCCGTAGAACTCGCGATACCACTTCGCGAATTCACGAAGACCGTCCTCGAGCGGCGTTGCGGGTTTGTAACCAAAATCGCGCTCCAAGGCGCCAGTATCCGCATAGGTTACAGGCACGTCACCAGGCTGCATAGGAACGAGCTGCTTATGCGCCTCGAAATCGTAATCGGCGGGGAGCACGCCCTCCTCAACCAGCACACGCTGCAGGGTGTCCACGAAGTCCAGCAGGTTCTCGGGATTCGAATTGCCGATGTTATACACGCGATGAGCGGCAATTGGCAAACCATCAGCACCGATCTTGACCTCAGGAGCGCCGTCCATGACCCTGCGCACGCCCTCCACAATATCGTCCACGTACGTAAAGTCGCGCTTACAATCGCCCATGTTGAAAATCTTAATCGTATCGCCACGACGCAACTTCTCGGTGAAGCCGAAGTACGCCATGTCGGGCCTTCCCATGGGCCCGTACACCGTAAAGAAGCGCAGACCCGTGGCCGGGATGGCGTAGAGCTTGGAGTAGGCCGCGGCCATGAGTTCATTGCTCTTCTTGGTGGCAGCATACAAACTCACGGGGGAGTCTACGCGGTCCTCCTCGCTGAAGGGAACCTTCTCGTTGCCGCCATAAACCGAACTCGAACTCGCGTACACCAGGTGCTTCACCGGGTGATGACGGCATCCTTCCAAAATGTTAAAGAATCCAATCAGGTTCGAGTCGATGTAAGCCCTCGGGTTCTCAATGGAATACCGCACACCCGCCTGGGCGGCCAAGTTCACCACAACGTCGAAGCCGTTCTCAGCGAACAGGCGCTCTATCAACGCGGCATCGCACAGGTCGCCGCGCACGAAGGCGAAACGCCCCGCCTTGTCCACCTCCGCCAGCATTCGCAGGCGAGCCTCCTTGATGCCAGGGTCGTAGTAGCTGTTCACGTTGTCCAGACCGATGATCGCGTCGTCGGTGGTTTCGAGCAGCCGCTTCACCAGAAACGCCCCGATGAAGCCGGCGGCGCCAGTGACGAGGACTTTTCTATCCTGCATATATACCCCACTCTTTCGTTTTAAGGAAGTCCCGAGATGGAACTCCCAACAAGTTAATTACAGACCTCAAAACGTTTTAAAGCCGCCGCCCTTGACCAGCTTCAGCAGCACCCTCCTACTCTTGGGCAAAGCAAAGCAAATCGCGAAATAGACAACGACGCACCCTACAATGTCCAACCCGACGCCAAGCCAGTTGCTAGATGCGAGTCCATACGTCACCCATGCAAATGCGCACATCATCGATGTGCAGAAAATGGGCTCCTTGAGCGACAACATAGTGCGCCCAAACGAAAGGCCAACCACGAAATATGTGACCACTTGGTTGATAGCAATCAAAAGGATTCTCAATCCCGCATCAGCCCACACGACGGCATCGAACCCTTGCATAGCCGCCACGGTCATAAGCGGCGTCATCAACACGAGGTACATCACCTGCACAAGCGTAGACACGCGCGGTTTACCAAGAGAGCGATACATCTCGCTGCTGTAGTATGAGAGCAGCACCATCGGCCCCTGCACCAGCCCATACAACCCGAACATGAGCGTCGCCTCGCCCCACTGATCGCCGAGCAACAGGGCCACCAAAGGCTCGCGGAATACGAAGATACCCGCAGACAACGGCAACAGGAACAATGCCACCATGAACTGGAAGCGTCGCAGATAAGCAACGTATTCTTCCCGATCAAACTGAAGGCGCGAAAGTGACGAGAACAAGATGGGCGTCGTAGCGTTCGTGATAATCCCGAAGCACCCGCTCACAAAGGTGACTGGCGTCTTGTAATATCCCAACTCAGCCGCACCCAGGAAATGCCCCACGATAAAGGTGCCCGCCCAAGAGGAAAGCCATATGGTGAACGACTCCAAAAGCGTCCATCCGCTGAATGAGAACATAGCCTTCAGCATGTTGAAGGAGTAGAAAAAACGCGGCTTCCACTCAGACAGCAGAGTCAGCCCCACTGCATTTACAATATTCGCCGCCAAAGTGCCAACGATAAGCGACCAGTAACCAAATCCCATAAACGCCAGTACAAGCGTCGAGCCGAAGTTAAGTAAGGTCGACGTCAGTCTCACCGGCATAAGCGACTTGAAATCGAGATTACGGTGGAACAACGCCATCTGAATGCTCGAAAACGACGTCAACGGGAGAGAGAGGCAGGCCACGGCCAAGGGAAAGCCCAGCGACGGATTGCCCACGAAGGTGGCCACCGGATCGTTGAATATGGCAATGAGACACCACAGGACCACCGATATGCCGAAGTTCGTCCAAAAGGCCACGTTAGCGTTGGCATGCAGGTCTTTTTTGTCTCGGAAGCTGTGTTGCACCAGGTACTTCTGGAACCCGGCGTCCGCGAACATGTCGGCAAAGCTCACTACCATGGTGACGGTCGCCACCATGCCAAACGCCTCTGGCGCCAGCAGCCTCGCTAAGACGAGCTGCGAGATAGGCGAGATGATTTTGGCGATAATCTCGGTTGCCAGAGACCACTTTGCCGCGCTTGCCGACCTCGCCCGGAGGTCTTTTGTGTCGGACATACTAAACCTCCATGAAGAAACGCCGGAGCGCGCTTACTGGCTGATTATCCATGCGCACGCACTGAATGCAGCTTTCGTTTGCCATCATTCCTCGTTTTCACGTTGGGGCAAAGAAACCATTTGCCCCAACGTCCTCTCCGCCTCAGCGGGGCTGAAAGGCGTAAACCCGCCCCACGGGTAGAAAGTCAGCTCGCCGACGAGAACGCGCCCCTTGCAGATGAAGAGGTCGACCCTCAAGAAAGGTACACCGTCACTCAGTTTCCTTGATAGCTCGAGCATCTCGCTGAGCTGCTCCGGGGCAGGGATCGTCTCTTCGGAACTCGCGTATCCCATCGCCAAAGGCAGCAGATTCCACTCAGTGTCGTAGAAATCGTTGTACCTCTTCTCAGAATCGTTCTTGTCCCCGTGACAATAAGAAATCAGCCGGGGTTCCCCGTCAAAGCAGAAGAAGTCGAACTCGTCGATGCCTTCCCAGTTATCGTCTTCATCACGGGCATTATCGCCCTCGCTCTCCAAGAACTCCTCGGCGAACACGACGGGCTTCACGTTCTTGTAAGGCCATTCCCTGCACCCGTAAAAATAATTCTGCTTCAAATGACCCCGAAAAAAGTCCTTGGCACTGTTGAGATCGAAGTGTCCCTTGTCAGTGCAGATGAGCACGCCGCCGCAGTCGTGGTTCGTTTTGAGTACGAACTTCTCCGGTAGCCCACTCACATCGATGTCATCAGCGGAATTCCAGGCGCCCAACGTCTTGACCACGTGCTCGGAGCCCACACGCGAGGCAATGAGGTCCTTAGCGCGGTACTTGTCGACCATGGTCGTGTACGCAGGGTTGTGATCGTTAAGCTTCAGCCACTGCATCTTCTCAGTGAAGGTCACCGGCGAGTCTATGCTAGGCCACATGCCCAACTTGGCGCGATGCATCAATCGAAGGTGCGTCCTGTCGGAAACCCATTTCGTTAGACCCTTCGACGTAAAGGCACAGTAGGCCATCCACGGGTCACTTAGGTATTTTTTAATTTTGCTTTCCATATATACAATTTCCTTAAGTCCGAGCTTAAACAAAGCGTTTTACTTTTTAATTCTCTGCGCTACACATGGAACAAGCCCTGGGCGTATGCAAACCACCAACGTAGACTTTGCTCGTATATGCCCGAAACGGTTTCGGGCACTATTTACCCCATCCAGACGAACGAATAAGACTCGATACCAAGCCCGGTATGAAGCAGATAGGCATAAAAGGCGTAGAAAAGGAACCAGACAACTAGAAAACAGCCAAGACAAAAACGGGCTTTTATTTTCCGAGCGTCCTTCACGAAGCCTCCGAAAATCACAGGGCCTAATACGGTGAAGTAATAGGCTATGCGGCCGGCGTTGGCAATCACATAAGAGGACGCCGAAGCCAAAATGCCTAAAGCGTAAAACACGAGCGGCATCCGGTTGGCTTTGAGCCGCGACGTTCCGTCGCTCTCAACCGGGGCAACATTCGCAGTTTCGCGGCTGACGAAATATGCGATCGCGAGGACGGTCGCCTGCGCAAAAACCATCAACCCGATGCTCGATTCGTTCACGGAGTAACGCGCATACCGGTCGACGAGCTTAGAGCCCGCATAAGCTGCCAGGAACAGCAGGGCAACCGATGCAAGCATCTTCGCGGCGAACTGCGATCGGCTCTTGCTTTTGTTGGAAAATAGGTAGTAGATGAGGAATAGGACCCCTATCAGGGCGGACGCGTGCAAAAGAGCGCCAACAGCCCACCAAGCGCAAAAAAGCAACGGCTTATTCTGTTCTAAAAACCTGGTTGCGTAGAAAACCAGCGAGACTGCAATCATCTGGCACGTCAGACACATAGACAGCGGGAACACCGTTGCCGTATAGACGAACATCGCAAACGAGAGCGATGCCGTTCGTCTAAAATCCCAAAGCCTGAAAGCAAAAAAGGCGTTGGTGATCAGCGACTCGACGACGAGCAAGAACGAGTAATTGTTACAGATATGGAGCACCGCACTTGTGAAGACACCGTACGGAACGCTGAACGTATGGTTCCACATCGTGGTCCCATACGCGTAGAAGTACTCGATTCCCTCTTTATAACCCAGGGTATCCTGCCCAACCGCATACGACCTCAAGCCCCCGATGGCGGTAAGAAGAACCACGGCAGCGACCAGCCCAGCCTTACTCTTGCCGTTTTCCGACATGCGCGCAAGCGCCGCTGAAAGCAAAACGACAAGAAAGTAGAAAAGCGATGTTTCGATAAAGTTCATCCGAATACCAGCCTCACGAAACCGGGAAGCTCCGAATTGATTTCATAGCCCGAGCCTTTCAAATCCCTCGCACTGGCGCTTGACCCTATGCGATCCGCGGAGAGCGCGGCGTCGGCCCATTCGTCCAGAGCGTCGCCCAGACTTTTGTAAACGACGTTCTCGCAAATGCCAACCTCCCGCGTGATGGAGTCGCTAATCACGCAAGGGAGTCCGTTTGCCTGCGCCTCGACGACGACGTTCGGCAGGCCTTCGTAGACAGAGGGGAAGATGAAGACGTCCATAGCCGAATAGAGACGGCGGACATCGCTCCTAACCCCGGCAAACACCACCCTATCGGTCAATCCGAGCTCGGCAACGCGCCTCTCAACGGCCGTGCGTGTCTCGCCTTTGCCGACGAGAATGAGGACGGCGTCTGGCCTTCTCCGGGCGATTTCAGCAAAAACATCGACAAGGAAGAGGTGGTTCTTCTGCTCACTGAACCTCCCGACGTGCCCGACGACATAGGACTCGGCAGGAACGCCCAGTTCGCGCTTAACATCGTCCCGTGTCGAAGCGTCATAGGCGTAGTCCTCGAGGTTGAGCGCGTTCTTCATGAGATGGAAACGCGGCCCCGATACCCCCGCCTTGCCGAACATGTAGACGCCCGCCTCGGTAGACGGGGCGGCGAAGTCGGTCGCCGCAACCCTGACAAGGGGCTTGAAAAGATTGTGCAGCAGGGTCTCCTTTTTGCTGTTCGAAACTGTACCCGTGTTGCTTGACCTGAATATGGTTCTGGACACGCCTCCGAATCTCATGGCGAGCAAATCAAGACAGGAAAGGCTGTGCTGAGACGACCTGACAGCACAGCAATAACCGCCGTCCCGGGCTATCTGCATGAGCCGCTTGAACGATGCGACCGGCCCGGCCTCGGTCTTCTTGACTGTGTGCACAATTCTGCCGCCCATCGACTCGATTTCGGCGTCGTAAAAGCCCGGCACGTCGGACGACACACAGAAGTCGAGCTGATAGCGCGACTTGTCCAAAGCCCGGTAATACTTCATGAATACCGTCTCGGCCCCGCCGGTGTCCATCGAGGTCACGATATAGAGGGCCTTCTTCATTGGACGATCACCGCATCGGATTTCTCGATCAGCTTCTGCAGCGCCTTTTTAGCAATCGCCTTCCTGCGGTTGGCCGGAGATTCCTGATAGCGCTCGTATACCTCGGCCTTCACCGCGAACCTTGCGTCGCCTGAAAGATCCGCCATTGCGCGGAGCTGCGCTATATGTAGATGATGGTAGGCGGGAGAGGCGATATGCTTTTCCATGTCGTAATAAGACCAGAAGCCGGCGTCGTAGTCATCCAAATGGCAAGCCAACGTCTCCGCAGAGTGCTTGAATGGCCCGGCGAAGCGCGCGTCGACCAACGATGCGTCATAGAGACCGAAAAGGCTAAACACCCAACCGTTCATGACACTGCGCCTGGGGCGTTGAGGGTACTCCTCCAGGAACAGTTCTCCCCCGTCATGCGACGACACGCCGCCATTGTCCATGTCGATAAGCATGAACTCGGCAGCTTTCAGCGCCGCAACTCTATAGCACTCGTCCCCGAAAGCCGCATGGGCCCTCAGCAGCATCGAGCACCCCTCGCCTTGGGCCATCGAGGAGACGGAGTACTTAGCGCTGCCTATCGGACCAAATGCGTCCCAAGAGCCGTCATCCCGCTGGGCGCCGATCGCCCAATCCGAGCATACCCTTAGTGCGTCGAGAAAGCGCTCAACTTCATCCGACCTGAGAATGCTCAAGTCGTAACAGCCCAAACCGTATTGGAAAATGGCGATGGGGAAATGCACCCGCGCCCCACCGGCGATGACGCTAACGGGGACACCGCCCTCGTCGAGCAGAGTACTGCCAGTGACCTTGCCGGTCAAATCGTTGTAGTACCCGGACAACTGTCCGACATTATAGGCCCTGCCCAAGCTCTGCTCTACGGCCACAGCCGTCTTGCCAGTGAGCATTTTGCTCCACCTTTTGAGCATGGTCATCTTCTGCGCAATCTGGCCCATCATTCACCTTCGTTTCTGTAATCGACTCCGAGCGAGCGCACAAGCCCCTCCACGTTGGCCTCCAAACGGAAGTCCCTCTCCCAAACGGCCCTTGCAGCGCGCCTCATAGAAGACCCTTCGGCCTTGCCCAAAAAGACGAATCGCTTTATGGCCGCGGCGACATCTTCCGGTCCACAGTCACTAGGTAGGAGAAAGCCGTTGACGCCATCGCTTACTATCTCGTGGGTTCCGCCAACGTCCGTGGCGATGACGGGAATGCCGAATCCGCAGGCCTCCATGATCGAAAGCGGCAGGCCCTCGCTTGACGAGACGTTCACGAAGACGTCGAAATGCTTCGCTGCGTACTCCCCCAAAAGCGCGTCGTTCGGCAAAGCCCCCGCGAACTTCGCGGTGGAGTGCGTCAGCAACGAGCAGGCGGCCCTCGCCTCCTCGAGCTGTGGGCCGTCGCCGTAATGGGTCCATTCGACGCGAAGCCCTTCGGCATCAAGAAGGGTGACAGCCTTAGCAAGAAGAGGCACGCGCTTAACGTCGACAATACGCGAGCACGAGACGACCCGCAACGGGCAGGTCAACGGCTCGCCGGACTTGTCTGGCATCACCCGCGTTCCGAGATAGGAGGTCGTCACCTTGCCCTCATGGCCCGGCCAGTTCGCGTTTATGTATTCCTCCCCGTCTTTCGAGCAGGGAAGCACTCCGGAAAGCTTGGATAGGAGGTATCCCCGGAAGGGCAAATAATGCACATCGGTACGATCTGCATACAGATCGTACCCATGTGCACGCGCAACGGCGCGTGCACATGGGTACGTGCCGGTCAGCCAAGCAGCGACCAAAGCGGTGTCGTAAAGCCAAAAGCTGTATATGTGCGTGGGCTCAAAGCCAAAGCGGACCAGTTCCTCCGCAAGCACGTCCGCCTTTGCCTTCGCCCTCGCGGCAAAGTAGCCCCGAAACACGCGCTTTCCGATTCCATGAACGGATTCTGTGGCATAGGCCTCACGAACGTCCGCACCGCCCAAAAGGGGAAACGCGATCCCTTTGACTGCAAGCAAAGCCTTGTCCTTGGAGGTATTACCGCAACCCAAGGCCAGGGGCGTCACATTGCCCGGCAGCGCGCAGGTGGGCGCGTCACCCGGCTGCGCCTCGGTCCCCACGGCGAGCACCTCGTCGAAATAGGTCGAAAGAACGCCTATCTCGTTCTCGAGATAGGCCTCAGCGGCGACCTCGCCGCGGTTAAAGGGGAACCTCCTCGTCAGAAGGAGCAGCCGTCTCTTTTTTTTATCAGCAGTAATCGCCACAAATACTAATCCCTCTTGAATAGGTCGCGGGTATACACCTTGCCGGCAACATCGGCCAGATCGTCGCTCCACCGGTTGGCAATGATCACGTCGCACTCGGCCTTGAACCTCTCAAGGTCATGCGTCACCTCGGAACCGAAGAATTCCGGCGCGTCCAGCGTTGGCTCGTAGACAACGACCGGCACTCCCTTGGCCTTCACGCGCTTCATAACGCCCTGGATGGAACTGGCGCGGAAATTGTCGGAGTTCGACTTCATGGTCAGGCGGTACACGCCCGCCACGGGCTTCTCCTTGCCTTCGTATACCTTGTCCCACAGCAGTTGCAGTACCTCGTCTGCAATGTAGTCCTTGCGAGTGCGGTTGGCATCGACGATGGCCTCGATAAGGTTCTGAGGCACGTCCTTATAGTTGGCCAGCAACTGCTTGGTGTCCTTGGGCAGGCAGTAGCCGCCGTAGCCGAAGGAGGGGTTGTTGTAGTGGGAGCCAATGCGGGGCTCTAGGCACACGCCATCGATGACGTCCTTGGTGTTGAGTCCCCTCATCTCGCAGTAAGTGTCCAGCTCATTGAAGTACGCCACGCGAAGTGCCAGGTAGGTGTTGGCGAACAGCTTCACGGCCTCCGCCTCGGTGGTACCAAGAACGAGCTGCGGGATGCCCGTCGTGCCATCAGGGTTGGTGCGCTCAAGCTCGGCGGGGCCGACGCCTTGGGCGAGCAGCCCAGCAAACGTCTTTGCGGCCTTCACAGCTTCCTCGTCGTCCTTGGGCGCGCCCACAACGATGCGGCTAGGGTGCAAATTATCGTAGAGCGCCTTGCTCTCTCGAAGGAACTCGGGGCTGAAGATGATGCGGCTGTCGCCAAGCGTCTCGCGAAGCGACGAAGTGTAACCCACAGGGATGGTCGACTTGATGACAATCCAGGCCGTCGGGTTCACCGAGCGGATTGCCGAAATTGCGGCTTCAACAGACGAGGTGTCGAAAAAGTTGCGGTCCGAGTCGTAGTTCGTTGGCGTGGCCACGATGGCGAAATCCGCGCCTGTATAGGCCTCGGCGACGTCCACGGTTGCATGCAGGTCGAGCTTCCTTGTGCCCGCCTTAGCCTCGGCCAGGAAGAGCTCAATCTCGTCGTCCTGGATGGGCGACTGAAAAGCGTTAATCTTCTCTACCTTCTCAGAGACGATGTCGAGCGCGCGCACCTCGTTGTGCTGCGAGAGCAGAACGGCCAACGAGAGCCCCACATAGCCGGTGCCGGCGACTGCTATCTTCATTTTTTCGGACATATCATTCAACCTTTCGTTAAGAGCAGGCACACATATGAAATAGTTAGGATTTCGCCTTGCCGAAGAACTTCAGCGCCTCAGAGACGCAGGCGGCGGGCGATGAGGCAATGGCCTTTAAGGCGTAAATCACAGCCTGGCCTGGCTGGTTGCTGCGCTTCATAGCGAAGGCGAGCACGGCGTTGTGGCGAAATTCGATGTAGCGCACATCCTTCTTGCTGAGGCGCGGGTAGTAGCCGCGCACCACCTCGTGCCTTGCGACCTCGCCGTTTACCTTGTTCTTGCCAAGCGAGAGCCTCTCGCCGGAATGGAGGTACTGCCTCACGTGCACCTCGGGCATGTAGCCCATGTGGGCGCCAGCCTCTATGCAGCGCAGCATCAGCCACCAGTCTTGGCCGGTCGCCACCTCGCCGAAACCCTCAGTGCGGTCGAACAGGTCGCGCCTGAGCATATAGATGGACGTTGGGCTTATCGGCGTTAGGAGGTGCGCGCGCAGCAGACCCTCGGTGGAGAAGTCCTCGCAATGGTCGAGCCTGCGGTGCTCCACAAGCCGGCCACGTTCGTCATACCACGAGACATCCTGCCAGCTCATGTCGAGGGAGTTTTCCTGCATGAAGGCGACCTGGGTGGACACCTTGTCAGGCAGGAACTCGTCGTCATCGTCGAGGAACGTGAGGTACTCGCCCGTCGCCTGGCGGCAGGCGTAGTTGCGCGCCGCCCCGCCGCCGGTCTGGCCGGAGGTGTGCAGCAGCCTAAAGTGCGGAAGGCTCGCGGCATAGGGGGCGACCGCCGCGTCAGTCTCGGCGCTTTCCGGCCACTCCGGCCGATTGTCGCTCACTACAATCAGTTCGATGTTCTCCGCGCCGTAGTCCTGCGCGGCGATTGAGTCCAGGGCCACGCGAATCCTGTCAGAGCGCTTGTAGGTCGGCACCACGATCGAGACGAGGGGTTTGTCAGCACTCATGCGCTACCTCCCCGTCTTCTTCTTGCCGAACATGACGCCAAAGGTCTTGAAGAAGACCTTCCAGTCTGCCTTGAGGCTGGCACCCTTCGCGTAGGCAAGCTCGAACTCCTGGCGCAGGCCGTTCTCGAAGGTCGCGAGGTTGCGCGGGCCCGACTGCCAGGCACCGGTAATGCCCTGCGGGACGGCAAGCACCTGCACCTGTTGCTCGTGCGTAAAGTTCCCGAGCTCCTCGTAGGTGATGGCGCGAGGGCCGATGACGGAGAGCTGGCCCGCGAGCACGTTGAAGAACTGGGGCAGCTCGTCCAGGGAAGTCTTGCGCAGGACGCGGCCTAGCTTGGTGATGCGGGGATCGTTTGTGACCTTCCGCTCGCGGTGCCACTCCTCGATCTGCTCGGGGCTGAGGTACTTCTCCACGTCGTTGGCGTCGGCGACCATGGAGCGGAACTTGAGCACGCGGATGGGGCGACCGAAGCGCCCCGCGCGCTCGTGAGCGTAGATGGGTGCGCCCTTGGTATCGGCCGCAATGAACGCACAGAGCACCGCGCCAGGGATGAGCCCCACGACGCAGACGCACGCGCTGAACGCGATGTCGAAGGTGCGCTTGACGAAGCGGTAGCCAAGCGACCTCGTGTCGAGCGCGCGGGACTCTGCGGCAAACTCGGGCGAGCCTGGGAGGCTCATCGTGCCCGTGCTTGCAGCGGATCCGGCACCGGCGCCCGCCGCGCTCTCGCGCCGGTCCATGGCCTGAGCAATGAGCGCCGCGCCCACGGGCGCATTATCCTCTGTTACTTCTTTAGTAGTCACAATAAAAATTTCGTTCCTGTCCCCAGGAACCCCCCCCCCAATCCACAAATTCAAAAACCAAATAAATTGCCGGCGTAACGTCTTCCTTACGTTTTGCTCGGCACGTCTAACGGAAGCAGCTCCCTAAATGCGGAGTCGCCTTCGCCCACGTCCACCAGGCACCAGCGCTTGTGACGGTCGATCTTTTTTACGTGGGCCTCTTGCCCCACAAGTGGGCCCTGCTCTATGTGCAGCACACCGTCTTCAATGCGCGCAACGCTGTTGCGCACCACGCCGTCGTCGTCGAGCACGCTGCGGTACCAGTCCTGCGCATCGTCCGGCATGGGCGCATAGGCCCGCTCCCTGCTGCCGGCGATGCGGCAGCCAAAGCTCAACTGAGCCAAAGCCCTATCGAGCGCTGCGGCATCGTGCGTGGCGACGAAGAAATATTCCTTGTACATGGGTTTGGTTTGGAGCGACCATGCGCCGTCCCGCTTAAACCAGAACTCCTTTTGCATCACAAAAGCGTCCTGCATAAGGTTGTGCGGGATAATGCAGCGGACCTTTTCGCAGATCTCGCGCTCTTTTCCATTGGGGGTGTGGACCAGATACCAGCGGACGCGGCCGTGCTGGCTGTTGGTGCTGGCGCCGTTAAATGCGCCCGGCAGCTGCTCTTGGCGCCGTGCCGTCTGTTCCATGTTCTCGCCCCCTCTTTTTGGCTTTGCGATGCACGCAAATGCAGGGGCGTTTAGAACAGGCTTCTCGCTCGCAGCTAGGCGCAGTCGCAAAAGTACAGGTTTTTGTATCTTTCGACAGACGACATTATACGAGCAATTAATCAGCGTTTGCCCAGATTACGCAAAATGTACTGCTAGTAGGTACATCTCCATACCCCTCTATAAAAACCTGTACCTTTTTGTGCAACAAAAAAAGCCGCTCAACCAGCGGCTTTTCTTATTTCGGCATGAAAAAGGCGACCGCCCTGTGTAGACGGTCGCCTTTGTTAATTGTTGTGAAGTTTGCCTTAGGCGCGAGTCTTGATCTCCTCGAGCACCTTCGCAACAAACTCGTCAACGCTCATCTGAACGGTCTCGTTGGAGCGATCGCGGACGGAGATGTTGCCGGCCTCGACCTCCTTCTCGCCCAGAATGAGCATGTAGGGCACGCGGTCGATGCTGCGGGCCTCGCGGATCTTGTAGCCGATCTTCTCGTCGCGGTCGTCGCAGACCACGCGAATGCCGGCCTCCTCCAGCTTGGCACACACCTCGTGGGCGTAGTCGCGGCTCTTCTCGGAGACAGGAAGCGCTTTGACCTGCACGGGAGCCAGCCAGGTGGGGAACTTGCCCGCAAAGTGCTCAATCAGAATACCAATGAAGCGCTCGATGGAGCCAAAGCATACGCGGTGCAGCATGATGGGGCGCTTCTTGGTGCCGTCGGCGTCCACGTACTCAAGATCAAAGTTGAGCGGCATCTGGAAGTCGAGCTGGACGGTGCCGCACTGCCAGGTACGTCCGAGCGAGTCCTCCAGGTGGAAGTCGATCTTGGGGCCGTAGAAGGCGCCATCGCCCTCGTTGACCTCGTAGTCCATGCCCAGCTTCTCCAGAGCGGTGCGCAGGCCCTCCTCAGCGCGTGCCCAGTCCTCGTCGGAACCCATGGAGTCCTCGGGGCGGGTGGAAAGCTCAACATGATACTTAAAGCCAAACTTTTGGTACACGGAGTCGATGAGGTTGACCACGCCCACGATCTCGTCGGTCAGCTGGTCGGGACGCACAAACAGGTGGGCGTCGTCCTGGTTAAAGCAGCGCACGCGGAACAGGCCGTGCAGGGCGCCGCGCAGCTCGTGGCGGTGCACCAGGCCAATCTCGCCGGCGCGGATGGGCAGCTCGCGGTAGGAATGCGGCTTGGAGGCGTACACCAGCACGCCGCCGGGGCAGTTCATGGGCTTAATGCAGTACTCTTCGTCGTCGATGACGGTGGAGTACATGTTGTCCTTGTAGTGGTCCCAGTGGCCCGAGGTCTTCCACAGTTGCTTGTTCATAATGAGCGGCGTGGAGATCTCCACGTAGCCGGCCTTGTGGTGGATCTCGCGCCAGTAGTCCAGCAGCGTGTTCTTAAGGATCATGCCGTTGGGCAGGAAGAACGGGAAGCCGGGGGCCTCGTCGCGCATCATAAAGAGGTCCATCTCGCGGCCGATCTTGCGGTGGTCGCGCTTCTTGGCCTCCTCCAGCATGTTCATGTGCTCGTCGAGCTCTTCCTTGGTGGCAAAGGCGACGCCGTTGATGCGGGTGAGCATCTTGTTGTCCTTGTCGCCCTTCCAGTAAGCGCCCGAGACGCCGGTGAGCTTAAAGGCCTTAAGGGCCTTGGTGTAGCAGATGTGGGGGCCGACGCACATGTCGATGTAGTCGCCCTGCTGGTAGAAGGTGATGCGGGCGTCGTCGTCCAGGTCGCCGATGTGCTCGACCTTGTACTTCTCGCCGCGCTCCTCCATAAGGGCGATGGCCTCGGCGCGGGGCTTCTCGTACACGGTGAACTTGAGGTTCTCCTTGACGATCTTTTTCATCTCGGCCTCGATCGCGGGGAAGTCGTCCTCGCTGATCTTGACGCCCTCGGGCAGGTCGACGTCGTAGTAGAAGCCGTTGTCGGTCGCGGGACCGTAGGCAAAGTCGGCCTGGGGGTATAGGCGCTTGATGGCCTGCGCCATGATGTGCGCGGCGGAGTGGCGGATGACGTGCGTGACCTCGTCCTGTGGGAGCTCGGCCACCGAACCGTCATTGTAGAGTGCCTTCATGGGTATGTTTTCTCCTCTCGGATGCCTGATGCAAGTGCGTGCGATGCGCTCGGCGTTTTTGACTTGCATCATTATAGGCAGGTTGCCTTGGTATACAAGCGCCCGCCGCACCTTAATGGCACGGCGGGCGATTTTCTACGCATGCTTCATCGTGTGGAGGCGGGGTGCGCGCGGCTTGTGGCGCTTGCGACGCCCGTGGCTTGCGGCCGGCCCGGCGATGGATGCGTTACTGGATGCGAGTTCGGCAGTAGGGGCAGACCTTCCAGTGCGCATCGAGCGGACGATGGCAGCTGGGGCAGACGTTGCGAACCTGGGTATCGCACACCGGGCAGACGACGAAGTCCTTCTCGATGGGCGCGCCGCACTGCGGGCAGGTGCCGTACTGGGCAAGCTGGCGCTCGCGCAGGGCCATGTCCAGCTCCTGCTCCTCGCGGTCGGACGCGTAGGAGTGCGGGCGCAGGACCAGGTAGGCGATGAGGCCTACAAACGGGATGAGGGCGATGATGCCCCATGCCACATAGGCGCTGGCGCCGCGGCGGCGAGCGTCGATGAACACATAGACGACCGACAGCACATACAGGGCGATGATAAAGCCAACGAAGGCATAGACGACGCCCATAAGCTGCGGCGACATGAGCTCGGAGATGTACTTGGACATTACGGGTACCTTTCGGAATATTAACAGTACGGTCAAGTTTACCACGGGGTTTGTTTATATGGGACCACGGCTAGGGGCGGGGCTGGCGCGGACACAAACATCTCAATCTGTAACAGGTGGAGGCGAAATCCGGGTCTAGATGTTACAGATCGAGACGAACGGTTTCCATAGTTGTCGGCAGACGAGGTTGTCGACGTTACCGGGCCTCACCTCGTCTGCCGTTGGCGGGTGTTGCGGGGCTGTTCGCCGCATTGCCGCCGCGCTGGGGGTGTGCAGACCGTAGGATAGTCTTATTGACAGCCTGTCAACTTGTCTGGGAGGCACTGTGACGGAAACGTTTGATATCGCAATTGTGGGCGCGGGCATCACCGGGTGTGCCATCGCGCGGCAGCTCGCGCGATTTGACCTGTCCATTTGCGTGGTCGAGGCGGCTAACGATATTGCGCTGGGCGCGTCGAAGGCCAACGGCGGCCTGGTGCACGCCGGCTACGATCCGGCACCGGGCACGGTTAAGGCGCAGGTCAACGCCCGTGGCTGCGAGTTGTACGGTACGTGGGCGCAGGAGCTGGGCTTTCTGTTCTGCCGCACCGGGTCGATGGTGCTAGGGTTTAACGACGAAGACCGGGCGCATCTGGAGCAGCTGCGGTGCAACGGCCTTGCCAACGGTGTGCCCGAGCTGTCGATCGTCGGACCCGACCGCATCCACGAATTAGAGCCGCGCGCCAGTGCCCAGGGCACGTGCGCGCTATGGTGCCCTTCGACCGGTTACGTTGACCCGTTTGAGGTTGCCATCGCCGCGCTGGAGAACGCCGTGGCCAACGGGGTGACGTTTATGCGGTCTGCGCCGGTGGAAGCGATTGAAGTTGCGGGCTCAGGCGACGACGCGCGCTTTACGTTGGCGACGCCCGCCGGAGACGTGCGCTGCCGCTACCTGATCAACGCCGCGGGCAACGGTGCCGCCGACATCTCGCATATGGTGGGTGCCGAAGAGTTCCAGATGATCTGGCGTCAGGGCAACATCGTGGTGCTGGACAAGGAACCGCGCGCACTCATGCCGCTCTACCCCGTGCCGACGCCGGTGTCGAAGGGCGTTATCGTGACGGGCACCGTGCATGGCAACACCGTGATCACCGCCACGGCTGCTGTGCGCGAGCCGGGCGACACGCAGACCTATGCGAGCGATGTGAACGCGCTGCTGACCGGCGCGCGCAAGCTGGTGCCCGACCTGGACACGCGCCGCGTGGTGCGCGCGTTTGCCGGCGGGCGTCCGGTCATTCAGGGGACGAACGACTTCTTTATTGGGCAGTCGGCCGTGGTGCCAAGGCTTTTCCAGGCGGCGGGCATTCAGTCGCCGGGCGTGGCGAGCGCGCCGGCCATTGCCGAGCGCATGGAGCAGGTGCTGCGCAATTCCGGCGTAGCCCTGCGCGAACGTGCCGATTGGGACCCGATTCGCCGCGCGCCGGACGACTTTGACCGCGCGCCGCTTGCGCGCAAGGAAGAGCTCATTGAGTCCGACCCCGCGTGGGGGCAGATCGTCTGCCGCTGCGAGACGGTGCCCGAGGCCGAGATCGTGGCCGCGATTCGACGCCGCCCGGGCGCGGTTTCGGTCGAGGGCATCAAACGCCGCTGCCGCGCCGGCATGGGTCGGTGCCAGAGCGGCTTTTGCCAGAGCCGCGTGGTCGCGATCCTGGCGCGTGAGCTGGACTGCGACCCCAGCGAGGTGTTGTTGGAGGATGCCGGATCTTGGCTGGTCCAGGGACCGCTGAAGGGGGTACGCTAGGATGGCGGAATTCGGATCGAGCGCGATTGATTGCGGCGTCGTGGAAGACGTACAAACGCAAGTCTTCGACGTGGTCGTTATCGGAGGCGGACCCGCCGGCATGGCGGCCGCGCTTGCCGCACACAAGGCCGGCGCACGCGTGGCCATCGTGGAGCGCGAGCAGCATCTGGGCGGCATCCTGCGCCAGTGCATCCACCCCGGCTTTGGCCTGTCGCACTTTAAACAGGAGCTTACCGGTCCCGAGTACGCGCAGCGCTTTATCGACCAGGTGCACGCAACCGACATTGCGCTGTTCCTGAACAGCATGGTGATTGGGATTGATTCAGGCGAGGGCGCGGGCGCAGCCGTGAGCGCGTCGGGCGTGGACGAGGCCCCGGGAGCCACCGCAGTCCATGCCGTCACGCTCATGAGCCGCGCCGGCATGCTGCAGCTCACCGGACGCGCGGTCGTCCTTGCCATGGGGTGCCGTGAGCGCACTCGCAGCGAGATCAAGATCCCCGGCAGCCGTCCCGCCGGCGTGTTTACGGCCGGCCTGGCGCAGCGATACATCAATATCGAAAACCTCAAACCCGGCTCGCGCGCCGTCATTTTGGGTTCGGGCGATATCGGGCTTATCATGGCACGTCGCTGCACGCTCGAGGGGATTTCCGTCGAGGGCGTGTACGAGCTCATGCCGTACGCCAACGGTCTGCGCCGCAACGTCAAGAACTGCCTGGACGACTTTGGCATTCCGCTGCACCTGTCCACCACCGTCACACGCGTGATCGGGCACGACCGCGTGGAAGCCGTCGAGGTGAGCCAAGTAGACGAGCGCCTGGCGCCCATTGCCGGGACGGAGCGCATCGTTCCGTGCGACACGCTGCTGCTTTCGGTGGGCCTGATTCCCGAGAACGAGCTTTCGGTTGCCGCGGGCGTGGAGCTTGACCCGCGCACGCGCGGCGCCGTGGTGGACCAGAGCCTGCAGACGGGCGTGCCGGGCATCTTTGCCTGCGGCAACGTGCTGCACGTGCACGACCTAGCCGACAACGTGACGACCGAGTCCGAGTGCGCCGGCGCGGCTGCGGCGGCGTGGGCGTTGGGGACTGTCGGCACCGCGACGGGAGTGGCGGACACGCGCTGCGAGCTCACGGTCTCCCCCGCCGGCATTGCGGGCTACGCGCTGCCGGGACGCATTACGGCTGTGGCGCTCACCAAGCTCAACTTCCGCGTACGCCGGCCGGTCGATACCGCTCGAGTACGCATCTTGGCCAACGGCGAAGAAGTGTTTGCGGGCAAAGTCCGCGCGTTTAAACCGAGCGTCATGGAAAGCTTCCCGCTGCCGGCTAAGGTGATTCAACGCGCACTCGACCTGGGTGCCAGCGAAATCGTCCTGTCCGTCGATCCCGTTGAGGAGGCATAGCTCATGAGTACGAATGTGACCGAGACGCTGCAGTTCAACTGCACCACCTGCCCATCCGAGTGCCTCCTGACCGTAGAGGTGGAGCACGACGCCAATGGCACCGTGGTGGAAGTGCGCTCCGTAACCGGTAACAACTGCCCGCGCGGCGACACGTTCGCACATCAAGAGCTCACCTGCCCCATGCGCGTGCTCACAACGACCGTGGCCGTCTCCGGCGGCGACGAAGCCCTTCTCCCCGTGCGCACGGCCGAAGCCATCCCGCTGGAGCTTCACGCCCAAGCTATGGACCTCATCCGTGGCGTGGTCGTTGAGGCCCCCATCCGCATGGGCGACGTCGTGCTGGAAGATCTTCTCGACACCAACATTGACCTAGTCGCCAGCATGGACATCGACCCAGCCTAAGAAGCAAATTTGGGACGGGCTCTTTTAGCTGCTTTTGCAAGGAGTGTCCCCAGGTGCCGGCATAAAAGGAACGTCCCTAACTGCCGGGCTTGGGATACCATGGTGGCAGCCTAGCGAAAGGATGTTTCATGGCACATGTCGATGACCAGCGCGTGGCGCGCGTGCTCGATGCGCTCGAGGATCAGCACCCCGGTGCGCAGCTGCTCGTGAATGACCCGTGGTCGATCTATTACCTGACCGGCTTTTATGCCGATATGTTCGAGCGTTTTTGCGGCGTGCTGCTCGTGCGCGATGCCGAGCCGGTGATCCTGGTCAACGCACTGCATCAACTGCCCGAGTACGACAATGCCCGCGTCGCCTATCACACCGATACCGATGTCGTGGCCGACGCCATCGCTCGCGAGGTCGATCCGACCAAACCGCTCGGCATCGACACCGTCATGCGCTCCGGCTTTTTGATGCCGCTCATGGAGCGCCACGCCGCAAGCGAGTTTTTCCTGGGTGACTTTGCCGTCACCGCCGCACGCACCCACAAGGATGCCACCGAGCAGGAGCTCATGCGTGCGTCCTCGACCGCTAACGACGCTGTAATGGCCGATGCTATTAAGCTTGTCCACGAGGGCGTGACGGAACGCGAGATTGCCGACCAGATGCTCGGCCTGTATCGCAAGCACGGCTGCGAGGGCTTTAGCTTTCCGCCCATCGTGAGCTTTGGCGCCAACGCCGGCGACCCGCATCACGAACCCGACGACACTGTGCTCAAGCGCGGCGACGTGGTGCTGTTCGACATTGGCGGACGCCGCTGCAACTATTGCTCGGACATGACGCGCACGTTCTTTTGGGGCGAACCGGACGAGGAGACGGCACGCATCTACGACATCGTGCGCCGCGCCAACGAGGCCGCCGAAGCGCTCATCGCACCGGGCGTGCGCATGTGCGACCTGGACCGCGCCGCACGCGATGTGATTGAAGACGCGGGCTACGGCGAATACTTTACGCATCGCCTGGGTCACTCAATCGGCCTGCAGGACCACGAGCCGGGCGACGTCTCGCTCGTCAACGAGCAGGTCGTAGAGCCGGGCATGACGTTCTCCATCGAACCGGGCATCTACCTCCCCGACCGCACCGGCGTCCGCATCGAGGACCTGGCCCTGGTGACCGAGAACGGCGTCGAAATTCTCAACGCCTACCCCCACGATCCGGTCCGCTTAGACTAGGCAATGTGCCAAAGGGACAGTCCCATTGTCCCTTCCGATTAGCTGCGCCACGAAAACGGGCCATCTACTACGTTTAACCCGCATGGGTCGACCATGCGGGTCTTTTTTAAAAAATGGCAACCCCTTTACCTGCGGTTTTGATTTCACAATTCTCGGTATGGTCAAGGGTTACCGGCCAAACGTAGTAGATGGGCCCATTTCGTGGCGAGCGAGTCAACTCGGGGGCACAGGACGACCAAAAAAGCCCCGTCCCAAATTGACTGCTTTTGAGTTGCGGTGATATACGGACTGTTTGAGGCTTCTGGCTTGTAAAACAGTCCGTATTTCACCGCAACTGCTAAGGGGAAGGGTTAACGCAGTAGGCCGGCTACTTCGCCGGCTAGGGTGATGGTACCGGCGGCAACGAAGGGCTCGCCCGCGGCATCGAAGGCAGCGAGGGCCTCGGACACGCTCGGGTATACGCCCGCGAGCTTATCGGCACCCACCAGGGCGGCGAGCTCCTCTGCCGGCAGGGCGCGATCGGAATCGGTCTGGGTCACGACCACGCGGGGGAAGGCCGGGATCAGTACGTCGACGATGCCCGCCACGTCCTTGTCGGCCAGCGCGGCGCACAGCAGCGTGGGGCGGTTCTCCACGCACGGATCGATCTCGTCCAGCGCGCTCACAAAGTTCTCGCAGCTCTGAGGGTTATGGCAGGCATCGATCAGCTTGAGAGGATTGGCCCCCAGCACGTCAAAACGACCCGGCGTGGGGCAACCCATAAGCGATGCATCCAACGCATCGTGATCGAGCTCGCGACCCAGATACCCCTCGCAAAGCATAATCGCGCACGCTGCATTCTGCGGCTGGTAGGCCGGCTTGACCATGCTCGACGTATAGATCGCGCGCGGCGTGGTACAGCTAAACTCAACCGTGTCGCCAACATGCGCCGGCACCTTAGTCGTGGCGTGGCTCACCACGAGCGGCACGATGCCGCACTCGCGACAACGGGCATCCATCACGCGCTGAACACTCGCCTCATGCGTGCCCTCGCCCAAAACAACCAAGCGCCCGGGTTTGATAACCGCAGCCTTCTCCCCCGCAATGGCCTCGAGCGTATCGCCCAAAATACGTGTGTGATCAAGCCCAATGCCCGTAATGGCAACGGCGACGGGATCGGTTGCACTCGTGGCGTCCCAACGCCCGCCCATGCCAACCTCGAGCACGGCCACGTCCACGCAAGCCTCGGCAAACACCACAAGTGCAGCAGCCGTCAGCAGGTCAAACGGCGTGATGGTATAGGCACGCTCCCCCGCCGCCACACGACGGGCATTCACTCGATGCCCCGCCTCAACAGCGGCCGAAACGCCACGGGCGAATGCCTCATCGCTCACGACGCATCCATCGACTTCCATGCGCTCGGGATAGCGCACCAGCTGCGGCGACGTATACAGCGCGGTCTTTAACCCCTCACCACGAAGGATGGCAGCCGAAAAACGCGTGGTCGAAGTCTTGCCATTGGTACCGGCAACCTGAATGCAATCGAAATACTCGTCCGGTCGTCCCAGCTCATCGAGCATATCGACAACCGTCTCGAGCAGAGGACCAGCATCCCCAGAAATCCGCCCCGTATCAGCAGCCAAAGCAACAGCCTCACCAAACGAAAGCAAATCAAACTCAAAAGGAACGGTATACAAGCCAGAACGCTTAGGCATTTTTAGAACCGCCATTCATAGAAAAATAAAACAGTATAGGTTGAGGATAGTCAGCGAAAACGCCTCTGATGAGCCAAGGTGCCGTGAAACAAGGGCGCATAGGGCTTATGCCCATGCGCCCGAAGTTGAACGGCAGATTGGCCATCAGAGGCGTTTGCAGCGTCGAGTCAGCCGCCGTTCGTTAGAACGGCGGAATAGGTGTCCGCAGCGGAGAGCAAAGCATCGGGACGCGCCCCCGAGTAAACCTTACGAGAAGTCAGCGACCTGAGCAGTCAGCGCCACCAGGATCTCCTTGAGCTCAGCTGCACGGTCCCTCTTCTTCTGGACCACCGCAGGCGCGGCCTTGGCCACAAAGCCCTCGTTGGCAAGGGTCTTCTCGCAGCCGGCGAGCTCCTTCTGAGCCGCGGCGATCTCCTTCTCCAGGCGCGCCTTCTCGGCCGAAAGATCGACCTTGCCCTCGAGTACCACGAAGACCTCGACGCCGCTATCGACCACGGCAATGCTCGCGGCAGGCTTCTCGACGTCGGTACCCATGACCAGCGAAGCGGTGTTCGCCAGCGGCTCAATCGTGGAGCGCAGGCTCTCGAGCTTCTCGATGTCCTCAGCACCGGCGCGCACGACCACGTCGAGCTCGGCCTTGGGGCTCAAGCGATAACGCGAACGCGTGGCGCGAGCGGCGGAAACGACGGCGCGGCACAGCTCAAACGCGCGCTCGGCGTCCTCGTCAACATACTTGGCGTAGTCGGCGGGCTCGGGCCACTTGGCGATCATGAGCGCCTCGGCGCGGTTCACGTTGCCCTCGGCGTCCAGATCGAGCACGCTCGCCGGCATGTTGTCCCAGATCTCCTCGGTAACGAACGGCATGAGCGGGTGCATCAGGCGAATGGAGGTGTCGAGCACAAAGATCAGGTTGCGCTGAGCCTGCAGTCGGCCCTCGCCCTTCAGGCGGGCCTTGGTGACCTCGACGTACCAGTCGCAGACCTCGTTCCAGAAGAACTGCTGCACGCCGCGGGCCATGTCGCCAAAGGTGTAGTTCTCGATACCCTCGGTGACCATTTTCACGGCCTTGGCCAGACGGCTGAACATCCAGGCGTCGGCCGGCGTCTCCACGACGGGCTCGCCGGGCGTGTAGCCCTCCATGTTCATGAGCAGGAAGCGGCTGGCGTTCCAGATCTTGGTCACAAAGCTCTTGGCCTGGTCGGTACGCGGGCTGTCGATAAGCTTCTTGGTCTTCTTGTCGATGTTCGCGTCGAACTTGACGTCCTGGTTGTTGGTGCACAGCGTGAGCAAGTTGAAGCGCATGGCGTCGGCGCCGTACATGCCAATGAGGTCCATGGGGTCAACGCCGTTGCCCTTGGACTTGGACATGCGGCTGCCGTCCTTGGCCAGGATCGTCGGGTAGATGACAACGTCCTTAAACGGAACCTCGTCCAAGAAATACAGCGAACTCATGACCATGCGGGCGACCCACAGCGCGATGATGTCGCGTGCGGTGACGAGCGCCGTCGTGGGGTGACGGCCCTCGAGCAGCTCCGGCTTTTGCGGCCAGCCCTGCGTGGCGAAGGTCCACAGCTGCGAGCTGAACCAAGTGTCCAGCACGTTCTCGTCCTGATGCACGTGATGGCCGCCACACTTGGGGCACACGTCGGTGTCCTCGGTGAGGGCGTCCTCCCAGCCGCAGTCCTCGCAGTAGAACACGGGGATGCGGTGGCCCCACCACAGCTGACGGCTGATGCACCAGTCCTTAAGGTTCTCCATCCAGGTGGTGTAGGTCTGCGTCCAGCGCGCGGGGTGGAAGGTGACCTTGCCGGAGTTGACGGCTTCGAGCGCCGGCCCCTTGAGCTTGTCGACGGCCACGAACCACTGCTCGGACAGCCACGGCTCCAGCGCGGAGTCGCAACGGTAGCAGTGCATGACGGAGTGATCGTGGTCCTCGACGTGATCGAGCAGGTCGTGCTCCTCAAACCACTTGATGACGGCCTCGCGGCACTCGTCGCGGTTCATGCCGGTGAACTCGCCGTAGCCCTCGACGACCACCGCGTGCTCGTCGAAGATGTTGATCTGCGGCAGGTCGTGGGCCTGACCCATGGCGTAGTCGTTGGGGTCGTGGGCCGGGGTGACCTTAACGAAGCCGGAACCGAAGTTGGCGTCGACGTGCCAATCCTCAAAGATGGGAATCTCGCGGTCGACGATGGGGAGCTTGACGGTCTTACCCACAAAGGCGGCCTTCTCGGGGTCCTTCGGGGAGACGGCAACGCCCGTGTCACCGAGCATGGTCTCGGGGCGCGTGGTGGCGACGACGATATAGTCCTGACCGTTGACCGGCTCGGTCAGCGGGTAGCGCAGGTGCCACAGGTGGCCCTTCTCGTCCTTGTACTCGGCCTCGTCGTCCGAGATAGCGGTGGTGCAGTTGGGGCACCAGTTGACGATGCGCTTGCCACGATAGATCAGGCCGTCGTGGTACCAGTCGCAGAAGACCTTACGCACGGCCTGGGCATAGTCCTCGTCCATGGTGAAGCGCTCGTTGTCGAAGTCGACGGAGCAGCCCATGCGCTTGATCTGCTCGACGATGATGCCGCCGTACTCGTGGGTCCAGTCCCAGCAGGCGTCGACAAACTTGTCGCGGCCAATCTCCAGGCGGCTGATGCCCTCGCTCTTGAGCTTCTTGTCGACCTTGGTCTGCGTGGCGATACCGGCGTGGTCGGTACCGAGCACCCAGCGCGTGGACTTGCCGCGCATGCGGGCCATGCGGATGATGGCGTCCTGGATGGAGTCGTCGGTAGCGTGGCCCATGTGGAGCTTGCCGGTCACGTTGGGAGGCGGAATGGTGACGGTGCAGTCGCCCACGCCCTCGCGGCGCTTGTAGTAGCCGCCGTCAAGCCACTTCTGCAGGATCGCCGGCTCGTTAGTCGACGGATCGTAGTTCTTGGGCATTTCTTCCATATATCTCTCCCTGTCCCGCCGGGGAGGAATGTAGGCCCGATTTTTGCTCGGTCAAGTCCTGGGCTCGCTCGAAGACCACATTAAGTGGTCTTCGGCTCGTGCGGAATCTACAAAATCGGGCCTACATTCCTCCCCTTAGGTATCGATTACTTCAGTCTGAATGACTTCGCTGAGGCTTAAACAAACACACAGAATAACACAGGTAGTTGGGGTTATTGCGTATATATAAAATAGCCTCCGACCGCGGGTGGCCGGAGGCTATTTGCAAGCACGTTTTAGGCTGGTTTACCCGTAGATGCGCTGGGGCTGTTCTTCGCCCTTTACGGCGGCTTCGGTCACGATGACCTTGGTGACGCCCTCCTCGCTGGGAAGGTCGAACATCGTCTGCTGCAGCACGTCCTCGCAGATGGCGCGCAGGCCGCGGGCGCCGGTCTTGCGGGCGAGCGCCATGCGGGCGATCTCGTGCAGGGCCGCGTCCTCAAACTCAAGATCGACATCCTCGAGCTGGAACATCTTGCGGTACTGGCGCACCACGGCGTTCTTGGGCTCGGTCAGGATCGACACCAGGTCGTCCTCATCGAGCGCCTGCGTCTGGGTGACGACGGGCGTACGGCCCACGAACTCGGGGATCATGCCAAAGGCGTTGAGGTCCTGCGGGAGCACCTGGCGCAGCAGGTCGTTCTCGTCGACCGAGGTGGGGCCGGCGATCTCGGAGTTAAAGCCCACGCCCTTGTTGCCAACACGGTCGGCGATGATCTTATCCAGGCCCACAAAGGCACCGCCGCAGATGAACAGGATGTTGGTCGTGTCGATCTGCAGCAGCTCCTGCTGGGGATGCTTGCGGCCGCCGGTGGGCGGAACGCTGGCCACCGTGCCCTCAAGAATCTTAAGCAGTGCCTGTTGAACACCCTCGCCCGAAACATCACGGGTGATGGAGAGGTTCTCTGCCTTGCGGGCAATCTTATCGATCTCGTCCACGTAGATGATGCCCACCTGCGCGCGCTCAATGTCGCCATCGGCAGCATTGATAAGCTTGAGCAGGATGTTCTCCACGTCCTCGCCCACGTAACCAGCCTCGGTGAGCGCGGTGGCATCAGCGATGGCAAACGGCACCTCGAGGATGCGCGCGAGCGTCTGGGCCAGCAGCGTCTTGCCGGTACCGGTCGGGCCGAGCAGAAGAATATTGGACTTGGCAAGCTCCACCTCGTCCATATCGTCGTCAAACTGGCCGCCCATACCCGAGGCTTCGTTAAAGGCGGACACCGCAGCACCGCCCTCGATCACGCGGCGGTAATGGTTGTACACGGCCACCGACATAGCGCGCTTGGCGTCCTCCTGGCCCATAACATAGGCCGAAAGCTCGTCATAGATCTCGTGCGGCGTCGGCACGTGCGTGATGACCTGGCGGTCGTCCTCGAGCTCAAAGCCCTCGGCCTCGGGATCCACGGCGGGCTGGGACGCAGCCTGGCCGTGATCGTTGAGGAAGCCCGGCAGCTTGCCGTTGCGGGCAGCGTCCATAAAGTCAGAAGCCAGCGACTCCTCAAGGATCTCGGAGCAGGCGGCGACGCACTCGTCACAGATAAAGATGTTGGTCGGGCCCTTTACGAGACGACGAACCTGGCCCTGCTCTTTTCCGCAGAAGGAGCAGCGAATGGGGTTGCCGTTCTCGTCAAAGTTGTCCTGCATGTTACCTGCCATCCTAGGCGTCCTTCGCGGCGAGGTCGCGCGAGGTGACGATACGGTCGATCAGGCCGTAGTCGAGGGCCTCGGCAGCGGTCAGGTAGTTGTCGCGCTCGGTGTCGGCCTGGACCTTCTCGATGGGCTGGCCCGAGGCGTCGGACAGGATCTGGTTGAGCTCGCGACGCGTCTTCTTGATCTCCTCGGCCACGATCTCGATCTCGGTCTGCTGACCCTGGGCACCGCCGCTGGGCTGGTGAATCATGACCTTAGAGTGCGGCAGGCAAAAGCGCTTGCCCTTGGCGCCGGCCGAAAGCAGCACGGCGGCCATAGACGCGGCCATACCGACGCAAATGGTGGAAACCTGCGGCTTAATGAAGTTCATGGTGTCCAGAATCGCCAGACCGGAGTAGACCTCGCCGCCGGGCGAATTGATGTAAAGCGAGATATCCTTCTCGGCATCCTGGCTCTCAAGATGCAGCAGCTGGGCAACGACCAGGTTGGCGCTGACGGAGTTGATCTCCTCGCCCAAGAAGATGATGCGGTCGTTGAGCAGGCGCGAATAGATATCGTAGCTGCGCTCGCCGCGCGGCGTCTGCTCGATAACGTATGGCACGAGGGCGGAATCGAACTTAGCGATCATACGCATCTCCATTTCTCTTACGGACCAATAGTGGTTCTAGACAAACGTACGGTGCCCGCATGCTATGCATTGGCTGGCACCGTACGAAGCAACCGGATAACCGGTGTATAACTTTACCCCATCACGGGCGCACGCAAGCGCTCGTGGGCAAGGTGGCGAGAATTACTCGGCGTCCTTGGCGGTCTCGTCGACCTCGGTCACCTTGGCGTTCTCGACCAGGTGGTCGACGGCCTTGGAGCGACGGATGGACTCGCGGACGGCAGGCATGCGGCCATCGGCGATGAACTCGGCCTTTGAAGCCTCGACGTCCTTGACGCCGGCCTTCTCGAACTCGGCGTTGATGTCGTCCTCGGTGACCTCGATCTTGAGCTCGCGGGCGAGGGCGTCGAGCGCCAGGGACTCACGGGCAACGTCGTTGGCCTGCTTGTGCAGGTCGCCGATGAACTGCTCCATGGTCAGGCCAGAAGCGGGCAGCCAGGTGTCCAGGGTCATGCCGCGGGCAGCGAGGTTGGACAGGAAGTTCTGGCCAAGCTCCTCAAAGACGGACTGCTCGTAGTCGGCGTCCATCTCGTCGAGCTGCAGGCGCTCGGCGAGAGCGGAGACGCAACGGTTCTCCTTCTCGGCCGGGAGGCGGGAAGCCTTGTCCTGCTCGATCTCGATCTTGATGGCGTCGCGCATGGCCTCGATGCTGTCGAAGCCAAAGTCGGACTTGACGAGCTCGTCGGTGAGCTCGGGGGTGTTGCGGACCTTGATGCCCTTGACGGTGACCTCGACGGTGTGGGTCTCGGCCTCCTCGCCCTCCTCGACCTCGTCGGTCCAGGTGACGGTCTTGACGTCGTCAACGTTAGCGCCGATCAGGGCCTCGTTGAACTCCTTGGGGTTGCTGTCGCTACCGGCGATGAGCATGCGGCCCTCGGCGGCAAAGTTGTCGGCGTTCTCGACGGCCTTGAGGTCGACGGTGACGTAGTCCTCAGCCTCGACGGCGCGACCCTCGACGTCCTCGAAGGTGGCACGGTAGTTGAGGAGCATCTCGACCTGGTTGTTGATCTCGGACTCGGTGACCTCCGCAGGAGGCATCTCGATCTCGACAGCGTCGAAGGAGGAGAGCTCAGCGGCGGGACGCAGGGAAAACTCGACGGTGTAGGTGTAATCCTCGTGATCCTTAGCGAGGTCGAGGTCCTTGTAGTCACCGTTCTTGGTGGGGACGATGTCCAGCTCGTTGAGGACGGCGGGCTCGTTGGCGGCGATCAGGTCGTTGGTGGCCTGAGCGAGGGTAGCCTCGGCGCCAAGAGCAGAGTCGATAACCGGACGGGGAGCCTTACCGGCGCGGAAGCCCGGGAAGCGGCACTTCTTGGCGGTGTCCTTGTAAGCCTTCTTGATCGCGGCGTCGACGTCGGCGGCCGGGATGGTGACCGTAGCGGTGAGCTTGGCGTCCTTGACGTCAGAAGCGGTGATGTTCAACACGTTCCTCCTCATACTGCCCAGCTTATCTGAGGTGCTGGTACCTTTATGCAACAAAGAGTCGCGACGGCCAGGGCCGACGCAGATGCGTTGGTGCGGGCGAAAGGACTCGAACCTTCACGGGAATCCCACCAGAACCTAAATCTGGCGCGTCTACCAATTCCGCCACGCCCGCATGAGCGCACAGACTAGGAATGATAGCAGATACGAGCGACAAGCGCACGCACACGTTTTACAGGCTCACGACCTCACCATGAGTGCAAAAGGCGGGTCGAGTTGCCCCGCCCCGCCAATTACGACTTGTTCGCCGACCCGCTACTCCCCCAGCAGGGCCTTCTCGGGCGTGATCGGCAGCGAGCGGACCTGGTGGCCGGTGGCGTGCGCCACGGCCGAGGCCACGGCGGCGAGCGGCGTGTTGATGACGACCTCGCCGATCGACTTGGCGCCAAACGGGCCCGTCGGCTCGTAGCTCGGCTCAAAGGCCACGCGAATGCTGCCGATATCCAGGCGCGTAGGCAGCTTGTAGCTCATAAAGTTGCCGGTGCGCAGGCGACCGCGGTCGTCATGCTCGACGATCTCGTAGAGCGCGTGACCGATGCCCTGGGCAATGCCGCCCTCGGCCTGGACGCGCGCGAGCGCCTCGTTGATCACGGTGCCGCAATCGACGGCAGCGGCGTAATCCACCACGGTCACCTTGCCGGTAGCCTTGTCAACCTCGACCTCGGCAATGCCGGCCATAAACGGCGGGGGCGAAACGGGCAGGCAGGCAGAGGCATGCGAGGTCAGCGCGTCGCCGCCCGCGATGTTCTTGACGCACAGGTTGGCAAAGTCGCGCAGCGTGAGGTAGCGGTTCTGCTCGCGTGCGGCACGCTCGTCGGTCAGGCGCACGTACTGGCCGTCGAAGACCACGTCGGCGGCGTCCACGTCCCACATCTGGGCGGCCTTGGCGCAAATCTTCTGGCGCAGCTCGGTCGCGGCGTTCTTGGCTGCCAGGCCCGTCACGTACGTACCCGAGCTCGCGTACGAGCCGGCGTCGAACGGCGACACGTCGGTGTCCACGCCGCGCACAACAATGAGCGAGCTTTCAACGCCCAGCTCCTCGGCGGCAATCTGCGCCAGGATCGTGTCGACGCCCATACCGTTATCGGTGGCGCCGGTGCCGATGGTAATGAAGCCGTCCTCTTCCAGGCGCATGTCGATGCCGGCGATGTCCACGTTAGAGATGCCCGAGCCCTGCATGGTGAGCGCGCAGCCCAGGGCACGCACGCGGTCGCCCAGGTCCACGGCCAGCGGCTTGTCGCGCCAACCGATCATGTCCATCGCGCGCAGCAGACAGCGGTCGAGCGCACAGGCGTTGAGCCTTTCGTTGTAGTACTGCGGCATGACCTCGCCCTCGTGCACCATGTTCTTAAGGCGCAGGTCGGCGGGGTCCATATGCAGCATGTCGGCGAGCTCGTTGACGGCGCTCTCCACGGCAAACTGGCCCTGGGTGGCACCGTAGCCGCGATACGCGCCGCCGCGGTTGGTGTTGGTGTAGACGGCGTCCCACCTAAAGCGGCTCGCCTTCACATGGTTGTAGATGGGCAGGCTCTTATGGCCCGAAAGCCCGATCGTCGTGGTGGCGTGCTCGCCGTACGCGCCCGCGTTGGACAGCGTGTGCAAGTCGATGGCCGTGATGGTGCCGTCGTTCATGGCGCCCAGCTTAACGGTCATCTGCATCTGGTGGCGCGAGTTACCCGCGGTGATAGTCTCCTCGCGGGTGTAGCAGCAGTAGCTCGGACGGCCAGTCTGCTGGGTCACGAACGCAACGAAGATCTCGCAGCAGCCCGTCTGCTTGGAGCCAAAGCCGCCGCCGATGCGCGGTTTAATGACCTGCACCTGCGACTGCGGAATGTCGAGCGACTGCGCGACCATGCGGCGCACGTGGAAGGGCACCTGCGTGGAGGTGGTCACCGAGATGCGGCCGAACGCGTCGGTCGTCGCGAAGGCACGGAAGGTCTCCATGGGCGCAGTCTGCGTGGCCTGGCTAGTGTAGGTGCGGGTGAAGACGATGTCGCTCTGGGCAAACGCCTCGTCAAGGTCGCCATAATCGCTGGTACCGCTGCACACCAGGTTGCGAGCAACGTCGCCGCCCTGCGGGAACATAAAGGTCACGTCGCCCTCGGGGTGAACCACGATGTCGTTATCGAGTGCCTGGGTAAAGTCGAGCAAGGGCTCGAGCACCTCATAGTCGACCTTGATGAGCTTGAGCGCCTTGTCGGCGGCCTCCTCGGTCTCGGCAGCGACGATCGCCACCTCCTCGTTTTGGTAACGCACGAGGTTCTCGAGAATCAGGCGGTCGTAGGGACTCGGCTGCGGATAGCTCTGGCCGGCAATGGTAAAGCGGCGCTTGGGCACGTCCTCGTAGGTGTAGACGCCCACGACGCCGGGCACCTTCAGGGCGCGAGACGTGTCGATGGAGCGGATCTTGGCGCGGGCATACGGGCTGCGCTTGAGCTTGACGATCAGGGCGCCGGCGGGCACCAGGTCGCCCGTGTAGACCGGACGGCCCTCGAGCAGCGCCTTCGAGTCCTTCTTGGGCTGCTTATGGGTGATCTGCTTGTACGAGACACCGTCGCAGCTGGTGTCGTTGACCGGCAGTTCGGGCATCTCAAAGCCCACCTGCACGCCGGACTCGTTGAGGAAGCGGACAATGGCGCGCAGCTGGCTCTCGTAGCCGCTGCAACGGCAGAGGTTGCCGGCGAGCTGGCGCGACAGCTCCTCGCGCGTGGCGACGAGGCTCGGGTCCTCCTTGGCGGCGCGGGCAAGCGCCAGCACGTTCATGATAAGGCCGGGGGCGCAAAAACCGCACTGCTCGGCGCCTTCGGCAGCCATCGCGCGGGCAAGCGCCTCGGACTCGGCCTTGAGACCCTCGAGCGTGGTGATGGTGTGGCCCTCAACGCGGGCGGCGGGAACCGAGCAGCTCAGCACCGGGTCGCCGTCGAGCCACACCGTGCACAGGCCGCAGTTGGTGGTCTCGCAGGCGCAGCGCACCGACGCACAGCCCTGCTCGCGCAGCAGCGCAAAGAGCATAGTGTCGGGGGCAATCTGAACCTTGACCTTACGGCCGTTGAGCGTAAAGGAAAGATCGATGAGTTTGGTAGCCATTAGCGCACCTCGCTAGAATCGACGCCGGGCACGCGGCGGCAGGAATACTCGTCCGTGGCAAACTTAGGAATCTGCACGGTCTCGAGCTCGCGGGCAAGCGCGGCAGAAAGCTCGATGCCGGCGGCACGACGCACGGCCTGGACGGCGAGCGGTGCCGAGATGCGACGGCGGTACTCGACCGAGCCCCACAGGTTGGTTCCGTAGCTCAGGGCACGCACGGATGCAGCAAGGGCGCGAAGCTCGTCCTCGGAAGGCTGCTCGCTGGAAAGGCCACATGCCTCGCCCTGCAGCAAGGTAGCGCGCAGCGGGCGGGCGCCCACGGTGACGTGCCAGCTGTTGTCCCACCAGGCGGCGGTGACGTTTAAGGAGGGGAAGTCGGTCGCGGCCTTGCGCACGGCCTCATAGCTCGCGCGGTAATCGTGCTTGACGACCACGACATGCTCGATCACGTCACGTACGTAGCCCATGTCCACGAACTCCGCGAGCGGCACGCGACCGGCGCCCGTCAGCTCAACATAGGAATCGAGCGCCAGGAAAGCCGAGAGCACGTCCGAGAAGCCAAAGCGGCCGTAGATGCTGCCGCCCACCGTAGCGGTATTGCGCAGCTGCACTCCCACGATGTCGTGGACGGCGAACTCAAAGACATTGTTGACAAGCGCGTTGAGCCCGGCATGGCGCTCGAGCTGGCGCAGGGTGCACATGGCACCGATGCGAAACTCGGTCTCGGTCTCCTCGATCTGATCGAGTCCGCAGGCCGAAAGGTCAATCGCCGTCGCCACACGACGCGAACCCAGGCGCATCCAGATGCCGCCGCCCACAATCTTGTTGTTGCGGTTCTTCTGTAAGAGCTCATAGGCTTCGGCCGCGTTTCCAACACGGACGTAGGTACCGAACTTGAGCACGTTCTCCCCCATCTCTCCACTTGTCCAGTACGTTTAAGTGTACCAAACGAGGGGGCGCCGCCATCGTCACCATAGAAAAAGGCTCCCAGCCGGATAGCTGGGAGCCTCATCACATGCTATGTCGAGCGAAGATTTAGCAGACGCCCTGGGCGAGCATGGCGTCGGCGACCTTCAGGAAGCCGGCGATGTTGGCGCCCATGACGAAGTTGCCCTCCTGGCCATACTCCTTGGCGGTATCGTCCACGTTGTGGAACATGCCGCGCATGAGCTGCTCGAGCTTGCCGTCGACCTCCTCGAAGGTCCAGGACAGGTGCTCGGCGTTCTGGCTCATCTCCAGGCCGGACACGAGCACGCCACCGGCGTTGGCAGCCTTACCGGGCATAAAGGCGACACCGTTCTCCTGGAAGTAGTTCGTGGCCTCGATGGTCGTGGGCATGTTCGCGCCCTCGCCGACCACCTTGCAGCCGTTGGCAACGAGCGCCTGAGCGTCCTCGAGAAGCAGCGTGTTCTCGCGAGCGCAGGGCAGCGCGATGTCGCAGGGAAGCTGCCACACGCCGCGGCCGTCGCCCTCGTGCCACACGGCGTTGGGCTTCTCATCAACGTACATGGCGAGCGTGACGCCCTTGTCGTGGCCGGAGCGCTTCTTGTTGTAGACATGCTCGAGCACGGTGTAGTCGATGCCGTCGGGATCCTCGACCCAGCCGTGGGTGTCGGAGCAGGCCAGCACCTTGCCGCCGAGCTGGGCGACCTTCTGGACCGCGTAGATGGCGACGTTACCGGAGCCGTGAACGACGACGTTCTTGCCCTCGAAGGAATCGCCGCGGCTCTTGAGGTACTCGTCCACAAAGTAGACCAGGCCGTAGCCGGTGGCCTCGGTGCGGGCGAGCGAGCCGCCAAAGGAGAGGCCCTTGCCGGTAAGGACGCCGGTCCACTCGTTGGTCAGGCGCTTGTACTGACCGAACAGGTAGGCAACCTCGCGGCCGCCAACGCCCAGGTCACCGGCGGGAACGTCGGTGTTGGGGCCGATGTGGCGATAGAGCTCGGTCATGAAGGACTGGCAGAAGTGCATGATCTCGTTGTTAGACTTACCCTTGGGGTCAAAGTCGGAGCCGCCCTTGCCGCCGCCCATGGGAAGGGTGGTCAGGCTGTTCTTGAGGATCTGCTCCAGGCCCAGGAACTTGAGCATGCCCAGGGTGACCGTCGGGTTAAAGCGCAGGCCGCCCTTGTAGGGTCCAATGGCAGAGTTGAACTCGACGCGGTAGCCGCGGTTGACCTGGACCTTGCCCTGGTCGTCGACCCAGGGAACACGGAACATAACGATGCGCTCGGGCTCGACGAGGCGCTCCAGCAGGGCGGCCTCCTCGTACTCGGGGTGGGCGTCGAGCGCCGGCTGGATGGTGCCGAGGATCTCGGTCGCGGCCTGGATGAACTCAGGCTGCTCGGGATAGCGGGCCTTGAGCTCGTCGAGAACTTTCTGCGTGTAGCTCATGCTTCCTCCAATTGATGGAAAAGAAAGGTGTCGTTCGCGGCGACCCATGCGCCGCGACTTTATCGAGTATGGATAATATCGCACTGTTGCGGCAAAGTTACGGATAAGACCGCGGGCGGATGTTTCATTTTGATTACGATGCAGGTAGATAGGTTTTTGAGCGCTTGACGAGCAAATTGCGTGTTTCAAACCTGTTTCGTCCACGTGTTCCAAACCACCACATTGGGGACAGACACCTTTGTGGTGGTTTTGACGGCTAGAGGACGAGCTGATGGTAGTCGGCGGGGGTTACGCGGCCCTCGGTGGCGGCGCGGAAGGCGGCGAGCGCATCGCCCGAGAGCGGCATGGCCCAGCACAGTCCGCAGCCGGCGGTAATGGAGCCCGGCAGCGGCATGATGCGCCCGGGCACGCCGGCATCCAGGCACAGCTGCTCGCATTCCATCACATCGAAGGTGCTGTCGAACGACACGATAATCTTGCGCTCATGGTCGAGGGCATCACCGGACGGGCCGCCGCGATGTGCCTCACGATACGCCGCGGCGGCCGCTTCCTCTTCCGCAGTATGCCCACAGCCACCGCAGCCGCAGGTACAGGGCTCGGAACCATCGCAAGTGCAAGGCTCTCCCGTATCGGGACAAATATCGTGAGACATGGCAACTCCAATCGTCTAGGCGAGTAACTCGGCCGCCGCAAACTCCTCGGGCGTATTGACGTTCTCGAAGCAGAGCGTCGAGCCCGCGGCCTTAACGATCTGCGGCTCATCCATATAACCAGCTTGAACGCGATTGATCAGGCAGCGAATGCGTTGGCGGTCGCAGGCGAGCAGCTCTTGGGCAACCGGCGCGCACGCGTCACGGCGCCAGACAGCGCAAAGCGGCTCAATCCCCCGCTCCTCGCGCGGCACGCACACATCGAGCGCCTCGGCCTCAACACGATCGGCAAGCGCGCCGATGAGTTCCGGCGAGACAAACGGCATATCGCAGGCAACGATCGCCACGAGAGGCAGCCGAGCCGCAGCCAACGAGCTCGCGATGCCGCGCATGGCGCCCGCCGACCCTTCAAGATCCGCCACCACACGCGGCACCAGGCCGTCAAACATGTGCTCCTCAAGGTAGGCAAGTTCGCTGGGACGCGAAGTCGTCACGACCAACTCGCCGGCAACTGGCGCCAGCCGACCCAGCACGCGCTCGATGAGCGGCTCGCCGCAAAACGCCATGCGTGCCTTATCGCAGCCCATGCGCGAGGACAGCCCGCCCGCCTGGACGACACAAGAAAGATCGGCACGTCTTACGGTAGTCATACGGCAAAACACCTCCATCGGCATGCTCGAAACCCGGTGCACGAAGCTAAATACAGCCGCCGAAATAGCGGCGCTACAAAAAGCTCGTGCAAAAACAAAACAGCGCCTTTGCGGCACGCAGCAAGACCGCGAGCACAAAAGCGCTGGTAGTGTATGGCGGGAACGTATGTGAATCGAACACATCCAAGACGTTTTGCACGCCTCGCAACGGTTTTGAGGACCGCGGAGCCCACCGGAGCCCATCCGTTCCCAAGTGCGCCGGTATTTTACCAAACCGAGCAGCCAACCTAGCGCAGGGAGCGCAGGCCGCCGGCTTCCTTGTCGAGCACCGTAAAGCGCACGGCATCCAGGTGCTCCAAGATGCTGATGGCACGCTTGCGCGACACACCCAGGGCTTCGCGCAACACACTCGTGGTGGCAGCGCCACCGGCATCGGCGATAGCGGCGGCAACGAGCTCGCGCGCATGGGCCTCGGCGGCAGCGGACAGGGCAACGTCGCGCTCGACCTTAACGATCGAGCGGTTGAGCGAAAGCTCGCGCAGGGCGCGCGTCATGGTGTCGCGATCAAGCTGCAACTGCTCGCCCACCTCGGGCAATGTCGGTACATCGAGACCGGCTTCGTCCAGCAAGGCAACGATACGTTCGCAAGCCTCGCGCACCACGCGTGCCGCCGCGGCGGCCGAATGCGGATCGAATACCTCGGCGCCCTCGGCGGCGCACACGCCACGCGAGCAGCCCTCGGCAATCAGAGCCGCGGCAACGCCTTCATCAGCGTCAGGCCACGCAGCATGGGCAACGGCGCCGGGCGTAAAGCCTGTCTCCTTGGGAGCCGCCGCGTGCATGGCTGACAGGGTCGCCGCCAGTGCATCCATCGCGGCGTCGAGCACCACGGCGTCCGCCAAGAGGCCCG
The DNA here is from genome assembly GCA_958451615.1 of uncultured Collinsella sp. GTDB lineage: Bacteria > Actinomycetota > Coriobacteriia > Coriobacteriales > Coriobacteriaceae > Collinsella. The sequence continues at coordinate 37,731 of CAUDQR010000014.1, forward strand.
CATCACCCACGGCAAGCTTGCGAACGGAGCCCTGCGCCACCAACCCGCGCAGTGCGGCATCGACCTCGCCGACACCAAGATCCAGCGCCTCGGCAACATCAACCGGCGTAACCGGCAGCGTCTGCAGCGCCAGCCAAGCGCCCACACCGCCCACGATATCGCCGGACTCGAGCGCCGCAAACAGCGCGCGCTCGCCGACCGAAAGCTCGCGCGAGCGACGACAGCGCGAAAGCAGCACGCGCCCGCCGCCGATGAGCATCACGGGCGAATAGGACAGCACCACGGCATGGTCTCCAGCTCGCAGCGGCAGCGGCTCCTCCAAGCGCACCTGAACAATACGGGTCTCGCCCACCGCCATGGGGGCCTCGCCCTCCAAAAGCATGATGCGACCGACAACCTCTGCCGTACCCGCCATCACGTGCACACGCGCACCCGACTCGAGCACGCGCGGCTTGGCTCCCTCGCGACCCAAATACGTAAACGTCATCATAAAGCGCATCGTCTGGCCAAAGCGGCCCGCCACGCCGAGCATCTCACCGCGATCGAGCGCGGCGACAGCATCGCCCACCAAGTTGAGCGCCACACGCTGGCCGGGCAACGCCCGCGGCGTATCGTCATGTACCTGAATCCCGCGCACACGACAGACCGTACGCGACGGTAACGCCATCAGCTCGTCACCCACCGCAACCGGCGCATCGTGCAGCGTTCCCGTCACCACGGTACCGGCGCCCTTGATCGTAAAGCAGCGGTCGATGGGCAGCCGCGGCGCGGCATCGGTGGCCTCGGCACGGGCACGGCAGGCATCCCAGCAAGCGGCAACCTGCTCGTCTAGCGCAGCCAGCAGGTCATCGATCCCCGCGCCGGTCTTGGACGACACGGGCACGATCGACGCGTCGGCAAACACGGTATCCGACAAAAAGTCATCGACATCGAGCTCGGCAAGCTCGGTCATCTCGGCATCGGCCAGGTCGCACATCGTCAGCGCGACCACCATGTGTGTGACGCCCAGCAGCTCCAGCACATGCACGTGCTCGCGGGTCTGCGGCATCACGCCCTCGACGGCAGAGACCACCAACACGGCAACATCAATGCCCGTGGCACCCTGCACCATAGCGCGCAGGTAATGCGCGTGGCCCGGCACGTCGACCAGGCCGACGATCTTGCCGCTCGGCAGCGCCAGCTCGCCAAAGCCCAGCTCCACGGTCATACCGCGACGGCGCTCAACTTCCAGACGGTCGGGATTCTTGCCGGTCAGCGCCTCGATCAGTGCGGACTTACCGTGGTCAACGTGGCCCGCCGTGCCAACGATAACGGGACACTCCACCAGCGCCTGAACCTCACTCATCGAGCAATCGCCTTCTCCACGCATGCGACGAGCGTCGACGCCGCCGTCTCGATATCGCGGTCGCCCACGAGCGTACGGACGTCAAACAAAATGCGATCGTGCGAGGTCCGCGTGACGACCGGCGTGTCGAAGTCCTGGACAAGCGAGCGCTTGAGCGCGTCGACGGACAGGCGCGTGTCAACAAGACGCACGGCAACGCACATCGTGGGCAGCTCCACGGTAGGCAGCGAGCCGCCACCGGGGGTCGACGATTCCTCGACGATTTCCACCTGCACGGCACACGGGGAGCCAGCCTTATCGAGCCCGGCGACCATACGATCGCGCAGCCTGCGGGCACGTCGTTCCAAATGGGCCTGCGGCAGCGTGAGCATGCTGAGCACCGGAATATCGCGATGGGCCACGTCGGCACCGTCCATGTAGATGCGAAGTGTGGCCTCGAGCGCAGTGAGCGCCAACTTGCCCGGACGCAGAGCGCGCATGAGCGGATGTGCGCCGCAGGCCTGGACCAGATCGCGACGGCCCATGATAATGCCCGCCTGTGCGGCACCGAGCAGCTTATCGCCCGAGCATGATACGATATCGAGCCCCGCCGCGACCGAAGCCGGCGTGGGCTCCTCACCGCCGCGCACCAGGATGTCGTCGGGCAACAGCGCGCCCGAGCCCTGGTCCTCGTAGAACAGCAGGCCATGCTTGTGAGCAAGCGCCGCAAGCTCCCGAGAACCCACCTCCTCGTGGAAACCCTCGATGCGATAGTTAGAAGGATGGACCTTAAGGATCATCGCCGTATCGGGCGTGATGGCACGCTCGTAGTCGACCAGATGCGTGCGGTTGGTGGCCCCGACCTCGACGAGCTTGGCGCCCGAAGCCGCCATGACGTCGGGGATACGGAAGCTGCCGCCGATCTCGACAAGCTCGCCGCGGCTGACGATGACCTCCTTGCCTGCAGCATGAGTCGCCAGCACCAGCAGCACCGCGGCGGCGTTGTTGTTGACCACGAGCGCGTCCTCGGCACCGGTAAGCGAACGGATGAGCTGCGCGGCATGCTCCTTGCGCGACCCACGCGAACAGGTGTCGACGCTGTACTCGAGCGTGCTGTAGCCGCGTGCGACCTCGGCCACGGCCTTTGCCGCCGACTCCGCAAGCGGGGCGCGGCCCAAGTTGGTATGGATGACCACACCCGTGGCGTTGACGGCGGGACGCAGGCTCGGCAGCGCGGAGCGATGCGCACGCCACTCGATGGCCGAGGCCAGCTCGCGCTTGGAACGCGGGACGGCACCGGCGCGAATCGCGGCGCGCTCCTCGTCGAGCTCAGCCGTCACGGCAGCATGGACCACCGCGTCGCAGGTCTCCCCCGCCGCCTTCACCACCGGCCACTCGGCAAGCAGCTCGTTGACGGAAGGAATGGCGCGCAGGCGGGCGCGCACCTCATCGGAAATGTTCTGGCTATCGCTCATGTGCGGCCTTTCAAAAGAAACGTGGATCAGTCGAATACATCAGCTGAGTCAATTACTCGTCATTATCCCCGCGCGCGACGATCTTTTCCACGCGAACGGCGTTTTCCTGAGTGAGCGCGGCACCCGTCAACGGGTCCCAACGCAACGGCGTATGATCGAGCGGGCCCACGCCCAAGGCTTGAGCGCCACCGGCATCGGCGCCAAGCGAACGCCCGCCGGGGGCGGCCGACGTAAAGATGCACGCCGGATGCAGATAAGGCGTCGTCTCCACGCGCACGCGGTCGCGGCCCATATCACTCACGAGTTCGACGATCTCGCCGTCGGCGATGCCCATGTGCGCGGCAGCATCGACATTCATCTGCACGGCATCCAGGTCCGACCCAGCCTCGGCGGCACCTTGGGCTGCAAGCCTTCGCGAGGTATGCGACTCAAAGGGACGGTTGCCGCTAATGAGGCGAAACATCCCCAGGCCCGGCTCCACCATGGGGGCGATCCAGTTGGGTACACGACCCAGGCCGGCTCGTTCCCATACGTCGCTTGCCAGCGCAATTTTGCCGCCATCCAAGGGAATCGCCGGCTCGCCCGTACGCGACGGCAACGCAACACCCGTGTCGGCCCAGCCGCGCTCCTTGAGCTCGTCCAGATCGATCCCAAAAGGCGCCACCTGGGCAGCCGCCAGGTCGTCAGACGTAAACCGGAAGTACTCGCCAGCCACACACGCCTGCGCCAGACCGGCAAAAATCTCCCGACCGGGACGTGTGTCGTCATGCTGCACAGGCAGCACGGCGTTGCGGTAGAACACCCGCGAATCGTTGGCACCCACGACTGTGCCCACACCGCGGTCGGCCTCCAGATACGTCACATCGGGCAGCACGAAGTCAGAAGCGCGCGCTGTCTCGGACCAGCGGATATCAATCGTCACGAGCAAGTCGAGCTGCTGCAAAATACCCAACCACGCTCCGGCGTTGCCATAGCCTGCCCCGGGATTGCTAGCATAGACGATGAGCCCACGCAAATCGCCGGCCAGTATCGACTGACCGATGGTCGTGCACAGGCCGCGCACCGGATCGACCAGTGGATAGCGCTCGGACCCCAGCTTGGGCCCGCGAGGCACCGGCGGCGTCGCAAAGCGCGCGGGATCGAGGTCGCCCAACACAAGCGGCGTGGGCGGATTGAGCGCGCCGCCTACATGCCCGATGCAGCCCAGCAGCACATCGACCAAGCAGATAGCGCGCGCGGTCTGGGTGCTATTGGCATACGCGATACCGATGCCACCATGAAAGCCCGCATCCACCACAGCGGCAGGCGCGGCGGCAGCGAGATCGCGCGCCGTGGCGACAATCTCTGCGGCCGGCACGTCGCACATCGACTCGGCCCACTCGGGCGTCCAAGCACGGGCCGCCTGCGCCAGCTCGTCAAAGCCTGTGGTATAGCGGGCAACAAACTCGTGATCGTACAGGTCCTCGGCAATCAACACATGTGCGATACCCAGCAGCAACGCCAAATCGCAGCCCGGGCGCACGCGCAGCCAGCGGTCGGCAAGCGCAGCCGATCCGCTGCGCCGGGGGTCGACAACGATGATCTTCGCCCCGCGCCGGCGTGCATCGTTGAGCGCATCAACGGACCCCATCGTCGACGAATCGACAATGGAACGCCCCAGGTACATGATGCAATCGGTATGTGCCAGGTCGGAGGCGGGGCTGTAGCCTAGGCTGTGCTCCCAACCGGTAAGTCGGCTTACCTCGCAGGCACCGTCGGCACCATACACGTTGGGCGAGCCCAGCGCATGCATAAAGCGATAGGCCCAGTAGCGGTCGAACGAGGGCACGCCGAGCGTCATGCCCAGCGCACGCGGACCACACTCGTCAATAATCCCCCCAAGGCGCGCCGCAATCTGCGCGAACGCCTCGTCCCACGAAATCGCATCGAACCCCGAGCCATCAGCTCGCCGACGCATGGGGTGCACAATGCGGTCGCGCTCGTCAAACGGCATTGCCAGGCGATGCCGTCCGCGGGCGCACAGGGCACGCGCAGCGCACGGGTGCCCCGGCACCGGCAACTCGGCCAACACGCAGCCGTCCTCAACGCGTGCCGCAAAGGCGCAATCGGCATAGCATCCCCCGCATGTGGTCACCACGGCGCGACCGTCACGCTCCACAGCAGATGCCATCTCGTTTACCCCTTTCATCAGCCAAACACAACAAGCCAACAGCCCGGCACCGGGCCCCAGGCCAAAAAAGCCTCCCGCACGGCAACGCCCCGCGGGAGGCCCAACGTCAAACAGACGGTACCTTACGCCTCGGACTTCTTGGCGTAGATAAACCAGTAGCCGAGCGCGATCAGAACCGCGCCGCCCACAATGTTACCCAGCGTGGCGGCGGACAGGTTAAACGCAATGCCCGCGACGTTGAGCGCATCGGCGCCGGCGACGTCGGCGCCATAGCCGCACGCGTGCATCACGGCACCCATGGGCAAAAAGTACATATTGGCAACGCAGTGCTCAAAACCGCAGGCCACAAAGGCAGCGATCGGCAGCAGAATGCCCACAACCTTATCGACCACGGTCTTGCCGGCGGTACCGATCCACACGGCCAGACACACAAAAATGTTGCACAGGATGCCGCGGAAGAAAATCGTCACCCAGTCGATCGTCACCTTGCCGGCGGCGACGCTCACCATGGAGTTGGCGACCGCCTCGCCGTTGAGCTTATAGATGCCGGCCATGTACACCAAAAAGACGATGAACAGAGCGCCGACAAAATTGCCGACCCACACGACGACCCAGGCCTTGAGCATCTGAGCCAGGGTGATCTTTTTGCTCTTGAGCGCACAGACCATAAGCGAATTGCCGGTAAACAGCTCGGCGCCACACACCAGCACCAGCACCAGGCCCAGGCAAAAGCACAGGCCGCCCACGACGCGCTGGGCACCCCAGCCCAGCGTGCTATCGCTCAAGAACACCGTAAAGAACAGGCCGCCGAAGGCAATGAACGCACCGGCGAACATTGCCAACAGAAAGGCCTTAGCGACCGGCAGGTTGGCCTTGGTCACGCCGGCGGCCTCGGTCTTGGCCTCGATCGCGGCGGGCGCCAGGCAATCGGGTGCGGGATACTCCACCTTGGAATCTGCCATGTCAATCACTTCTTTCCTAACAAAATGGAACAAGTGCTCCTACTGCTCTTGCCCCAAGCGGACAAAGTGGGAAAAGTCGTTGGCGGCCACGGCGTCGTACACGGCGTCGACGGCGTCAAAGACTTCCGGGGACATGGGGTTATAGAACTCCGTGTCGCCCGGCTGAATCCCGACGAAGACGATATCATCGCACGATTGCTCAATCTCTTCGATCAGAATTGACAAAGGAAGCGAATGCGTGGTGAACATCGAATTGCGGGCCACATCGCGCTTGTCGAGCAAACGGATGGACCCGACGGGCAGCGCCATGTCGGCGGCATCGACCAAGACCAGACGCGGCGGACGCTCGCGCTTGACCTCGATGATGTCATCCTCGGGCGTTTGGCCGCCGTCGATGGTGTACCAACCGGCGATGGGCGCGTCCTCCATCTTTTTGGAGAGCACGGGGCCGGCGGCATCGTCGGCACGCAGCACGCTTCCCGCCGTGAGCACGATGCCCGCAAACGGGGCGCCGTTCACACATCCATCCACAACGCAACCCATTACTGCAACCTCCCCGTCAGATACACGCCCGACACATCGCGCACGCGCTCCACCAGATCGCGAAACTTCATCAGAAACGCGACCTGCTGGGCATGCAGGCCAAAGTCGTCGTCGAACACCGAGATGCCGGCCTTGGCCGACCCACGAAAACCGCGCTCGTCGAGCAGCGCATCGCAGGCCTCGAGCAGCGACGGCACCGCCGCCTTGTCGAGCTGGCACTCACCAAAGGAGCGGATGGCCTCAAACTTGGTCTTGGCCTCCCCCTCCGGCAGCGCGTCGATAAGCGTATAGAACACATCCACCGGCACCGACAGGCGCGGCTCAAAGCAGTCGAGCACGCCGGTGTGGTGGCCCACGGCGAGCGTGTAGTACAGCACGTCGCAAGCCTCCTGGGGAACGTCTTCCTCGGTCTCCACAAACTTACGCGTGAGCTCGTAAAAGACCACCTGGTCGGGCGCATGGCCCAGGCAAGGGTCGGCGACGCCCTCGGCAGCCTCGTCGCTTGCGCGCGAGGCATCGCCAAAGGAGCCGCCGAGCATGCCGGGGCCCGCAAAGTAACCAGAGCGGTCCGTGAGCTCCATCTAGCGACCTCCGGCCAGCACCAGATCCTGCAGCGCCGAGTACACCTCGACGCGGCGCGGATCGTCCTGCTTGTCGATGAGCAGCGCCATGGCACCGCGGATATCGCCCTTGGGTGCGCCCTCGAGCGTATCCATAAACTCGTTGGCCAGGTCGCGGCCGTAGCGGTAGCCGCTCATGGCGCGAGCCTCGCGCTCAATGGCAACACGCAGCTTGTACGGCACGCCGGGGTGCAGGATATCGGCCTGCTCGCCGGCGGCCTCCACCGTGGTCTCGGCATGGAGCTTTTGGTCCAGCAGACCAAGCGCCATGGCAAAGCCGTAGATGGTCTGCGCGGGGCTGGGCGGGCAGCCGGGGATGTAGACATCGACCGGCAGGATCTTATCCGTGCCGCCCCAGACGCAGTAGTTGTCGTAGAAGATGCCGCCGGTGCAGCCGCACGCGCCATAGGACACCACGATCTTGGGATCGGGCGCGGCCTCAAAGGCGCGCAGGGCCGGCATGCGCATGGCACGCGTCACGGCGCCGGTGTACAGCAACACGTCGGCGTGGCGGGGCGAGGGCACGACCTTGATACCAAAGCGCTCGACGTCAAAGACGGGCGTGATGGAACCAAAGATCTCGATCTCGCAGCCGTTGCAGCCGCCGCAGTCGACACGGTAGACGTACACCGAGCGCTTGATCTTCTTAAGAAGGGTCGCCTTGGCCTTCTCGATGCTCTCGTCGAGCTCGATCTTGGTCGGGCGGTACTGAAGCCGCTCGGGCAAAAGCGTGGGTTCGGCCATGGTTACTCCTCCTTCGTATCAAAATCCATGATGATGCCCTCGACCGGCGCAGGACCGGCGGGAATCTCGGGCGCATCGGGGTTGAGCTCGCGGTCGATATACTCCGGGTTCACGCCGTGGCCGCCCAGATACTCCATGCCGGGGCCCTGGGGCTCGCCGGACGCAAGCGTCTCGTTGGCAGCCATGCCGCGCGCGTTGCCGGTCTTGACGGCCGAGGCGGCGCGCAGGGCGTCGAGCTCGCGCTTGCACTCCTGGCACATACCGACGGTACGGGCGGCCTGGATGGCCTCCATGCCGCCGGCCTTTTGCAGCAGGCGCTTGGCGTAGTCGATCTCCTTGTGCGGGGCAAACGGCTTGCCGCAACGCGAGCAGTGCTCGAGCGTATAGACGCTCTTGCTGGTGAGGTCGTCCTTGCTCATGACGGCCAGCTCAAACTCCTCGGTGAGCTTGATGGCCTCCATGGGGCAGGCTTCCTCGCAGCGGCCGCAGAAGATGCAGCGACCGTAGTCGATCGACCAGGTGATGGTATCGGCCGCAAGGTCGGTGTCCATGCGAATGGCATCGGCCGGGCACGCCACGCCGCAGGCACCGCAGGCGATGCAGAGCTCCGCGTTGTGCTCGGGCTTGCCGCGCATGTCCTTGTTGGTGGGGAACGGCGCAAACGGGTACTTGACCGTCGCGTCTCCGGCCTTGGCGTTAACCTTCCAAAGCTTCAGCATATTAGAGCGCCTCCTCATCGAGCGGAGCGGCCATGGTGCCCTCGCCCGCAAGCGGCGACTTGTCGCGTCAGACGTTCTCGAACTGCTCCTTGTCGAGCACGTGGTCGCGCTTGGCGGCGACATCGGTCACCGTCACGCGATCGGTGCAGGAGTAGCACGGGTCGAGCGAGCCGACGATCAGCGCCGCGTCGCCCACGGTGTTGCCGCGGAACATGTAGCGCAGGACCGGCCAGTTGCTGTACGTGGCGGCCTTGGCGCGCCAGCGGTAGCACTTCTGGTTGTTGCCGAGCATCGCCCAGTGCACGTCCTCGCCGCGCGGCGCCTCGGTGGCGCCGATGGCGTACTTGTGCGGGGTGTACTCCCAATCCGTGGTGAGGATGGGGCCCGACGGGCAGTTCTCGAGCATGGTCTCGATCATGTCGATCGAATCGTAGACCTCCTGAATGCGGACGGCGGTACGGCCGAAGGCATCGCAGGTGTCGGCCGTGGCGGCGTGCATCTTTTGGACGTCCGGATCGGCGTAGCCGTCGAAGGGATGGTCAAAACGCACGTCGCGGGCATAGCCCGAGCCACGCATGAGCGGGCCGACCGGCGAGAAGTCGCGTGCGATCTTGCGGTCCAAGATGCCGATACCACTCGTACGCTCAATAAAGTTGGGCGTGGAGAGCAAGACGTCGACAAGTTCCTGAACCTCGGAGCGCAGCTGGTGGATGGTCGTGAGCGTGGAGAGCTTCTGCTCGGCCAAAATGTCGCGACGCACGCCGCCGATCACGTTGAGGCCATAGGTCTTGCGGTGCCCGGAGAGCTTCTCGGCCAGGTCCATGGACTTCTCGCGGACGCGGAAGAACTGCTGGAAGCCGGAGTCGAAGCCGGTGTAGTGCGATGCGAGGCCAATGTTGAGCAGGTGCGAGTGCAGACGCTCGACCTCGAGCATGATGGCGCGGATGTACTGGGCGCGCGGCGGAACATGAATGCCCTGGGCACGCTCGACGGCCTCGGCATAGGCCACCGAGTGGGCGCAGCCGCAGATGCCGCAGATGCGGTCGGCGAGGAACGTCACGGCGTCATAGTTCAGGCGCGTCTCGGCAACCTTCTCCATGCCGCGGTGCACGTAGAACAGACGGTAGTCGGCGTCGACGATCGTCTCGCCCTCAACGAACAGGCGGAAGTGGCCGGGCTCGTCGGAGGTAATGTGCAACGGGCCCATGGGGACGAGTGTGGTCTCCTTGCCCTTGGTATCGGCCAAGAACTCGTAGTTTTCCATGTCGCTCGCGGGAGCGGGGCGGAAACGGTAGTCCATGGAGTCCTTGCGCAGCGGGTACAGACCGCTGGGCCAGTCGTCGGGCAGCACCAGGCGACGACGATCGGGCAGACCCTCGGGAATCAGGCCGAACATGTCGCGCAGCTCGCGCTCGCCCCACACGCAGGCGGGGACGAACGGCGTCACGGACGGGAACGTCATCTTGGCGGGATCGACCTCGGTGCGCACGGTCACCCAGCCGGGGTCCTCCCCCTCCATGGAGATGACGTAGTACAAGGCGTAGCGACCGCACAGACTGCGCTCGTCGTTGCCGACGATCACGGGAATCCAGCCGTAACGCTCGTAATACAGGTAGTGGACGGCCTCGGGCAGCTTGTCCTGCTTGACGGTAATCGTCAGCTGGTCCTCGCACTGCCACTCGACCTTCTCGATGCAGCCCGGAACGGCGCGGCGCAGGGCTTCGACATGGCTCTCGCAGCGACGGGCATACACCTTGTTCTCAGTTTCAATCATTCGTTACTCCACCTCGCTCTGAGCGGTCTCGGTACCGAACACAGCGCTGTACATCGGCGTCGCGTGAAGTTCCTCGGTGCTCTGCTCGAGCACGATGCCGGTCGCGGTCTCCACACCGTGCACGAGAGGCAGCGGGGTGGCGATGCCAAACCACAAGATCATGACAGCCAGGATGATTTCGGGGATAAGCATGAGCGCCGGGGCCTCATGCTTGCCCATGCCCTGGGGCGCATGACCGAATACCGACTTGAGTGCGATGCGGGTGAGCGCGGAGATGGCCACGGTAAGACCGAGGGCGACCACGACGACCAGCCACATGGGACCGGTGGTAACACCGGCGACAAAAGTCAGGAACTCGGAGATAAACATGCCAAAGGGCGGGAAGGCACCAAGACCGAGCAGCGCCAGGATGGCGAGCGCGGCGGTTGCGGGGGCAACCTCGACGACACCCTGGATCTTGGCCAGGCTACGCGTGCCAAAGGCGTGCTGGATGTTGCCGGACACGCAGAAGGCAAGCGTCTTGGTAAAGCCGTGGAACACGCAGTGCAACAGGGCCGCGGCGATACCCAGCGGGCCACCGATACCCAGGCACAGGGCGATAACGCCCACGTTCTCCACAGACGAGTACGCAAAGCGGCGCTTGAGGTCGTCCTGGCGAAACATCGAGAGTGCCGCCACCAAAATGGACAGCGTGCCGACGATCAGCAGCAAAAGTTGCGGATACTCGGCGCCCACAGCTTGGATGGTAAAGCCGTAGAAACGCATGATCACAAGCATGGCGCACTTAAGCAGCACGCCCGAGAGCAGGGCCGAGACAGGGCTCGGGGCCTGGGAGTGGGCATCGGGCAGCCAAGTGTGCATGGGGAACAGGCCGGCCTTGGTGCCAAAGCCGATCACGATAAACGCAAAGGCGAGGCGCATGAGCGTCGGGTCGAACTGGTCGGCATACGGCAGCACGCACGACAGGAATGCGGCCTCGTGGGCGTTGGGAATCACGTCGGCGGCGTTGGCGTAGATCAGCAGCGTACCGAACAGGCCAAAGGCCACGCCGGCGGTGCAGACCATCGCATACTTCCAAGAAGCCTCGAGGGCCGTCTTGTTCTTGTAGATACCCACGAGGAACACGGTGGAAAGCGTGGTTGCCTCCACGGCGGCCCACGTGAGGATCATGTTGTTGGACAGGCACGCGAGCAGCATGGTGAACACGAACAGGCTAAACAGCGCAAAATACTGCTTGGCGCGCTCGGCAGGCATGGAGCCCTCCTCGATATCGGCCTTTACATAGGGCAGCGAGAACAGCCCCGTAAGAAAACCGATAAAGCCAATGAGCAGCACAAAGATGGCGCCCAGCGAATCGAGGTGGAACCACAGGCCAAGAGCGCTCGCGGCGTCGCCGCTCATAAGGACGTCACCGGCCGTCATAATCGACAGCACCAGAACGGCTGCGACGGAGACCAGGTTGAGACCGGCAAACACGTTATAGGACGTGTTCTTGGGCAAAAACGCCATGACCAGCGAGAACACCAAAGGAGTCGCGAGCAGGGCGAGAATCAACGTTTCCATGGACTACCCCCTCAGCTCGGACAGGTCGCGCGCATCGAGCGAGTGGGAGTCGTCCCAAATGCGACGCACGACGATGGACATGATGATGACGGCAAAGATGGCGTCGGTGGCAATACCGATCTCGATGATCTCGGGAGCGGTGGGGGCCAAAAGCGCGAGCGTCACATGGCTGCCGTTTTCCATAAGGCAGTATCCAAAGATCTGCTTCATGATGTTGCGCTGCGAAATGATGCAGGTGAGGCCCACAAAGAAGTGAGCGAAGCTAATAGCGAGCGCAGGCGTTGCGACCTCGGCCGTGGGCAGGCTGATCTGCGTCACGACGGCAAAGCAGATCGCAACCTCGACGGCGATGATGCAAATGGCCCACGCGGGCTTAAGGCCGGCCTTGAGCGATGCGTCGCTCGGCTCACCCATCTTCCTGTATGCGCGGTTGAGGATATAAGGGACCAGGACGACCTTGGTGATAAAGGCGGATCCAGCCCACATAAGCAGCTCCTGCGCACCGGTGGTGACACCGAGCGTGGCAAGTAGTCCCACGAGCACCAGCGACTGCACCGCATACCAGTGGATGGAGTGTTTGATGTTCTTGGAGACAACCACCATGGTGGACGTAACGATCAGAAGGCCGCCAAGGATGTTGACGATCGAATAACCCATGTCGTTCTACCTCCTAACCGATCCAGCTGGCCGAAAGCGGGCCGCTGACGATGACCATGATGATGAGCACGATGAACACGAACGCCATCGCGCGGGGAAGCGGGGCTCCCGCAGCGACCTCTTCGCTCGGCTCGCCGGGCAGGCAATAGCCCATCCACTTGAGGAACCAGGCAAAGGTGGCGACGGTCTCGGCGACCATGATGCACACGAGCACCAGGATCGCAACGTTGCCGGCACCCACAGAAAAGCCGCCGGCGATGATCTGGAACTTCGAGAAGAACGTGTTCATGGGCGGCACGCCGGCAATGGCGAGTGCCGCGACACCAAAGCCCACGCCCGAAATCGGGTACTTCTTTACGATGCCGCGAAGCTTGGGCAGCATACGCGTGCCGAGGGTGAAGGAGAACGAACCGGCGATCAGGAAGAACAGGGTCTTGGCGAAAGCGTGGTTAAAGATGTGGCACACGGCGCCATCGAAGGCAAGCTGACTGCCAAAGACCGAAAGACCCAGACCAAAGAACACATAGGAGAGCTGGGCGATCGTGGAGAAGGCCAGCAGACGCTTCATGTCCTTTTGCGGCAGGTACATAAGGAAACCAAGGAGCATGGTGACCATGGCGTCGATAATGGCGACCCAGCCCACAATCTCGGGAATCTCGCCGGCAGAGACGAGTGCACGCGCGAACACGCACACGCCGACCTTGACCATCGAGGCACCATGCAGGTAGGCCGAAACAGGCGTCGGCGCCTCCATGGCCGAAGGCAGCCACATGTACATGGGAACCTGTGCGGACTTGGCCCAGGCCGCAAACAGCACGAGCAAAAGGACGATAGCCTTGAGCTTGGCGTCGAGGCCGGCAATCGCGGTAATGGCGAAGGTACCGGTGTGGGCAAACACGATGGCGGCGCCCAGATACAGGCCGAGCGCACCGATATGCGTGATGATCAGGGCCTTCATGCCGGCCTTCTTGGCCGTAGGCGTCATGTAGTAGCTAATGAGGCCCCAAGAGCACGCACCCGTGATCTCAAAGAACACGAGCTGGCCCAAAAGGGTCGAGCTGTACACGAGGCCGGCCATGGCACCGATGAAGGTCGCGAGGTACGCGTAGAAGCGACGACGCGGCGCGTCGGGATGCTCACGGTTGTTCTCGCTCATATAGGGGATCGAATAGATCACGACAAGCAGGCCGATACCCACAAAGGCGGGCGCGAGCAGCGTGCTCATGCGATCGAAGGTGAATCCCATAACGAGGGTCTGCCCAAACGAGATCAGGGGGACCTGCGTGTCGGGCATGCTGGCGCCAGCGAAATTCGCGGCGAGGGCGATGGTGCAGACCGTCGAGACGGCGGCACCCAAAACGCTGAACCACCTGGCGTACGGACGGGGGAACAGGGCGACGAGCACCGAGGCCACCATCGGGGCCGCGATAGCGACCAAGCCGAGAAGGGACAGACTGACTGCAAATGACATTGTTTCTCCCTTCTCCTACACGCCGACGACCACGAAGACAAACGCCAGAACGGCGATGCCCACGACGGCCCAGGTTTGATTGCCAAGCACCTTAAAGCGCGAGCGCGAGCAGGAGTTCTCGATCACGCCGCACACGACAAAGTCGATCAGGCACTTCACCAGGAAGATGACCGCGCCCAGAACGGCTGCGGCCCCCACGGTCGCGGGCTCGCCCCAGGGGACGAAGATCGCGCAGAACCAGGCGACGACCAGGACCTGCTTCATGGACATGGCGAGCTTGGCCATCGCAAGCGACGGTCCGGAAAGCTCGGCGAGCGGACCTTCCTGAAGCTCCTGCTCGGCCTCGGCCTGATCAAACGGCAGCTTGCCGAGCTCCATATAGCAGGCAATCGCAAAGGCGATGCCGGCGAGGATCACGGCGACCGGCGCGTCGACGGCACCCGTCATGATGTGCTGACCCATGGTGGCGATGTCGGTGGAGCCGCACACCAGGGCCGCGGCAAACAGCGCCAGCAGCATGGACGGCTCGATGAGCACGCTCATGAGCAGCTCGCGGACGCCGCCGATACCGGCGTAGGCGTTGGACGAATCCACACCGCAGAGGGCGAAGAAGAAGCGGGCGAGCGCCAGGCTGTACATGATGGTGATGGCGTCACCAAAGACCGGGATGGGGCTTTGCGCCGTAAAGAGCGGCAGGCCCATAGCGAGCATAAAGGCGACGGCGAAGAACAGCGGCGGCATAATGCGCAGCGCAAAGCTCGCGTCCTCGCTCTGGGACTCGGGGCGCGCAAAGAGCTTGGCCAGGTCGCGATAGTCCTGCATGATGCTGGGGCCGCGACGGTTGTGCATCTTGGCGCGGATCACGCGACCGAGACCGGAGAAGAACGGCGCGACGGCCATAACGACCACGCCCTGCAGAACGGCAAGTACGATGTTGTTCATGCTCTCCCCTCCTTAACCCATTTGCACGGCGAGCACGAGGAACACCACGAGTGCCGCGACGATGTAGCAGATATAGATGCTGTAGTTGCCGCCCTCGAGCTTAGTCGCGAGGTCGGCAAGCTTCTCGACACCCTTATGCGGGGCATCGACGAGAACCTTGTCGGGTACGGGCTCCACAGCCTCGGCCACACCGGTGAGCTTCTGGAAGAAGTGCGCGATGGACCAGCAGACGGCCGTGCAGCGGTCGCGCAGCGTGTAGAGCGGCTGCATAAACCAGGACACCTCTGAGGCAAAGGTCGTGGCCACGACGGGCATATGCTCGTTGGGAGCATAGCCGCATGCCCACGGCTGGGACTTCTGCACCTTGCCGACGGTCTTGAGCTTGCGATAACCGCAGGCAAGGCCGACAAGCACCACGAGCGCAAGAGCGATCGCGGGCGTGGAGGTGGCAGCGCCGGAGTACTGGTTCATGAGCTCCATGCCCTCGGCGGCAAACACGCCACCGTACGGATGCAGCACGGACGCGGCGACATCGACCAGCACGGGCGCGATCACGGGAGCGCCAATGCCCAGCACGACGCAGATGGCTGCGAGCAGGCCCTGCGCAAACACCATGGGGGCGGGAACCTCCTTGGCATTGGCCGCGGCCTCGGAGCGGGGCGCGGAGGCAAAGGAGACGCCATAGGCCTTGACGAAGCACGTGACGGCCAGCGCGCCGGTAATGGCAAGCGCGACGGCAGCGAACACGGCCACGATCATGACGGCCTTGTCGCCCTGCATGGCGGCATTAAACAACGACTGGTAGGTAAACCACTCGGACACAAAGCCGTTGAAGGGCGGGATGGCCGAGATGGCAAGCGCGCCAATAAGGAAGCAGATGGCCGTTGCCGGCATACGGCGGAGCAGGCCGCCCATCTTCTCCATATTGCGCGTACCCGTGGAGTACAGCAGCGCACCGGCGCCCAAGAACAGCTCGCCCTTAAACATCGCGTGGTTAAACGTGTGGTAGAGGGCGGCCATCAGAGCCAGGACGGCGATGCCGACCGAGTTGAGCGCCATGGCGGCCATGGAGGCGCCGACGCCGAGCAGAATGATGCCGATATTCTCGACGGAGTGATAGGCCAGCAGGCGCTTGATGTCATGCTCCTGCAGGGCGAAGGCCACGCCGAGAACCGACGAGATCGCACCGAAGACCATGACCATAAGACCCCACCAGACCTGAACGCCCGAGGCGGAGAGCAGGTCGAGGCCCACCTTGAGGATGCCGAAGATACCGATCTTGATCATGCCGCCGGACATGAGGGCACTCACGTTGGACGGCGCCTCGGGATGTGCCTTGGGCAGCCAGCCGTGCAGCGGGATGATACCGGCCTTGGCACCAAAGCCAAAGAAGGCGAGCACGAAGCACGCGGATGCGACCGCGGGGCTAAACTGCGTGGCGCGGAAATCCGCAAAGGCAAACGAGCCGCCGGCGAAGTTGGTCATGGTGAGGAAGCTCGCCATGATGAGCACAAAACCCACGTGCGCGATCACAAAGTAGAGCCAACCGCCATGGATGGAGTTCTCGTTCTCCTCGATCACAACCAGGAAGTACGAGGTCAGCGACATGAGCTCAAAGGCGACCAGGAACCAAAACACGTTGTCGGCGGTAATGACGAGCATCATGGACGCCACGAAGGTGTTAAAGAAGAAGCCAGCGCGGCCCTTTTTGCCCGGGTACTCATCAAAGTAGTTGAGACCGTAGATCGAACCGGCAAACGCGAGCACCGAGATGAGCGCCACGAACAGGCCGGACAGCTGATTGAGCAGCAGCTGGAAATGGGCAAACGGGAAGAACACGATGGTGTCGACCGACGTGACATCGCCCAGCACGGCCTGGATACCGGCCACAAACGAAAGCACCGCGGCGACGGCGCCGATAAGGCAGCCGGCGGTCTTGGCGGCGTTATCGGCCTTGATCAGCAGAACCGAGGCGAGCGCACCGATGCACGAGACGGCAAGCGATGCGATAAACAGCGTCATGCTATCCATTGTTTACGCTCCCTTCTGCTTTCTCGGACAGGCCCTGGGCCACGGCGGTAACGTCGACGGCCGGACCGTTTTCGATCGAGCGCAGGCGCTTGGCCTCGTCGAGCTCGCGATCGGCCGCGCCGCCCATGACGGTCAGCGCCTTGGTGGGGCACGCCGCCACACAATGCGGGCCGTCCGGATCGAAGGCGCATAGGTCGCACTTGACAGCGCAGGTGTACTGGCCAGGAGCCCACGTAAGCAGGCTGCTCAGGGACTTAGGATACGAAGGCGTCGGGTCGCACATGCCTGCGACACCGGCGATAGACGTGCCATCGGGATGGATGGCTCCGAAGGGGCACGCGATGGCGCACAGCCTGCACCCGATGCACTCCTGCTCCTTGACGTGGATGCGATCGCCATCGTGCTCGATGGCATTCACCGGGCAAACCTCGGCGCAGGGGGCACCCTCGCAATGGTGGCAGGCAAGGGCGGCCGAAATACCGCCGGTCTTCACGAGCGCCAGGCGCGGCGTATCCTGAAGACCCTGCATCCGGTGGGCGTCGGCACAGGCGGACTGGCATGTTCCGCAGCCGATACACCTCTCCGGGTTGATGTCGATGAAGCGGTTCATCCCCACTTCCTTTCAAAATAACGGGCCGGGCTCCCGAACGTACGGGACGCCCGGCCCAAAAAGCCAACGAGAACGGGACTACACGATTTGATTCACGTGCGTCTCGTCGTCGAACTTGGCGGCACCGGGCTCAACGTCCTGGGGAGCGGCGGCGTCGACCAGAGCCTGCTTGAGCTCGGTGTACTGACGCTCGACTTCGCCCTCGGCCCAGACCTGGTCGGCAATGGCGTCGACCTGGCAGGCGGAGAACTTGTCCTCGGGCGTATGCGAGACCGGGTCGACCTTGTGCATGGTCAGCTCGTTGCACTTGCCGATCCACCACTGGTAGGTCATATAGACCGTGCCCTTGTTGATACGGTCGCTCACGTCGGCGCGGCTGTATACCTGGCCGCGGCGGCTGTGAATCGAGACGATGTCGCCGTTCTTGATGCCGCGCGCCTGGGCGTCCGCGGGATTCATGCGGACAAAGCCGGGCTCGTCGGCAAGCAGCGCCAGCGTCTTGCAGTTGCCGGTCATCGAGCGGCAGCTGTAGTGGCCGACCTCGCGGACGGTGCACAGGATGAGTGGGTACTCATCGTCGGGAAGCTCGGAGGGCGCCTCCCAGTCGTGCGCCATCAGGTTGGCGCGGCCGTCCTTGGTGGTGAACTTGCCACCAGCGAACATGTCGGCCGTACCGTGGTCGTTCACATCGGTGCTCTTGACAGGCCACTGAGCGTAGCCGCCCTCGGGAGCCATCTTCTCGTAGGTCGCGCCCACAAAGTTGGGGCACAGGCTAATGCACTCGTTCCAGATCTGCTCGGTGTTGTCGTAGTGCATGGGGTAGCCCATGCGCGTGGACAGGTCCGCGAAGATCTCCCAGTCGTGACGGCACTCGCCCTTGGGCGGAACGGCCGCGTCAAAGTGCTGGAAGCTACGGTCGGATGCGGTAAAGACACCCTCGTGCTCGCCCCAAGAGGTGGCAGGCAGGATGACGTCGGCGAGCATAGTCGTCTGCGTCATAAAGATGTCCTGGCAAATGAACAGATCCAGCTCGGAGAGCGTCTTGCGCATTCCGGCCGAATCGGGCTCGGTCTGTACCGGGTCCTCGCCGTAGTTGTAGAAGCAGTGCACCTTGCCCTCGTCGACCAGGTGGCCCAGGTCGGTGAGCTTGTAGCCCTCCTCGAGCGGGAGCTTTTCCTCGGGCACGCCCCAAGCCTTGGCAAACTTGGCGCGAACGGCGGGGTCGGTGACTTTCTGGTAGCCAGGGTACAGGTTGGGCAGCATGCCCATATCGCAGGAGCCCTGGACGTTATTCTGACCGCGCACGGGCGCGAGGCCGGAATTGGGTTTGCCGATCTGGCCGGCAACGCAGGCGATGGAGGCGATGGTGTGCACCGTCTTCAGGTTCTGCTTCTGCTGGCATACGCCCATGCCCCAGCCAATGATGGCAGAAGGCTTCGCCGTGGCGTACATCTCGGCAGCTTGGTGGATCAGCGCGGGATCGACACCCGTGATGTCCTGTACGGATTCGGGAGTGTAGTTCTTGATGGTCTCCCACCACTCGTCAAAGCCGTTCGTGTGCTCGGCGACGAATTCCTTGTCGTAGAGGCCATCGTTGACCAGACAGTTGGCAAAGGCGTTGAGGAACGCAACATTGCAACCGTTCTTGATCGGAAGGTAGAGATCGGCGATACGCGCAGTTTCGATATGGCGCGGGTCGGCGACGATGATCTTGCAACCCTTTTCTTTGGCTCGCACGATACGCCTTGCGACGATGGGGTGCGAATCGGCAGGGTTATAGCCGAAGAGGAAAATGCAGCCCGCATCCTCCATACCGGGGATGGAGCATGACATGCAACCTGAACCAACCGTGTCCATCAGACCGAGGACAGTAGGGCCGTGTCAAGTACGGGCGCAGTTGTCTACGCTGTGGGTGCCGATGCACGCACGCGTAAACTTCTGCATGACGTAGTTCGCCTCATTGCCGCCGCCTCGCGAAGAGCCGGTGGTCATGACAGCGTTAGGACCATATTCGTCAATTATGGCCTGCATCTTAGATGCGGTGAAATCCAGTGCCTCGTCCCAGCTTACGCGCTCAAGATCCGCGCCCTTGGTGCGGCGGATCATCGGGTGCAGTACGCGAGGAGTCAAGATCTTGGTGTCGTTGATGAAGTCGTAGCCGCTCATGCCCTTAAGGCACAGCTCGCCCTGATTGGTGATGCCGTTAAGCGGTTCGGTACCCACGACCTGGCCGTTTTGGACCAGGAGGTTAAACTGGCAACCGGCGCCGCAGTACGGGCAGATCACTTTATGCTTCTCCATGACACCCTCCTTCCTTTCTCTGCTACCGATTAATCGGTACGTATTTGACAATCGTTGGGCCTGTATGGCCGCCCGCCTACGCCTCGTTTTCGATGGTGGCGCGGGCACGCTCGGCGGTCAGCTCCGCCAGGCGCTCCTCGTCTACCAAGGCGAGGCCTTTGGTCGGGCACGCCTCTGCACACGCCGGACCGCCGGGACGGTCCACGCACAGGTCGCACTTGAGCACAAAGCTCTTGGTCTGCGACCCCACGCGAACGTCGCCCATCAAGACCGGAACCTGCGTGGTCGCCACGCTTACAGCGCCAAAGGGACATGCCATAACGCAGCTCTTGCAGCCGATACAGTTGTCCTCGTTAACACCGATGCGATGGTTCTTTGGATCAAAGAACAAGGCGCCCGTGGGGCAGGCCTTGGCGCACGGAGCATCCTCGCAGTGATGGCATGCCACCGGTGCGGAGATCTCGTAGGTGCGCGTTACACGCAGGCGAGGCGCGGCGATGTTGCCGGGAATGTCGTGCGCCTCGATGCACGCCGCCATACAGGTTTGGCACCCGATGCAGCGTGAAGAATCGGCCACGACTCGTTTATTGCCCATGTTGTTCACTCCCTCCTGAATCCCATGCCGGAGAGACCCTGTCGACGTTGTCCCAAGCCGCCCGTGGCCTGGCATCGGTGTATCGAATGCATGCGGCGAAACAGGCACTCGGTAGAATTTCTCCAACGGTATACAGGTTGAATATACGCAGTTGCAGGGGGTAAACTTGAGCGTAACCCCTGCAATACGTGTGTATTGCAGGGGTTTGGGCTGGTTAGGATTATTCTTGCTTAGATATAGAGATGAGTGTATTACACGCGTACGCCGCGAGAGATTTCGCGCTCTTCTTTTAAAGATGTACTACGCTTGTAGTAATGTTTACACTCATAAACTTGAGTGCAATAAAGTATTGGATATATGATTGCCAAGTATCGGCACGTGCCGTATTTGACCATCCATATTGCACGCTAATAAAGGGAGGCCAGCGATGTCATCGACTCAAAAAAGAGCCATCCTGCAGGTGCGCATCCGCGAAGATGACAAGCAGCATGCCGAGCGCCTCTACGACGCCATGGGCACCTCGCTCGCCGAGGCCGTCCGCCTATTTGTCGCGCAGAGCATTTTGATGCGCAAGCTCCCCTTTCAGCCAGTCGCCGTGCGCTCAAAGGACGGCACCGCCGCCTATGGATCGCTCAAAGCATATGGGGACCCCAATCGCCGCTCTGAGGAACGCAATGCCTGGATTGAATACCTTGCTACGGAAAGCGACGATTCGGTTTTGGGTCCCGAGGAAGTAGATATCCATGAGTAGCACCATCATCGACGAGACCGTCATCCTACGCTACCTGCTTGACGACGACGAAGTTCTGTCACCGCGCGCCGCCAAGGTCATCGCCACGCGCACCGCTCGCGTCTACCCCGAAATCATCACGCGCGTTGTGGTCACGCTGCGCGACGTCTATAAGGTTCCCCGCGTTGAGATTGCTGCGGCTATGAAAAGGCTGCTCGATGACGTCATGGTCGACGAGCCCACCGTTGTCGCCCTTGCCGTCAAACTCTTTGGCAAGACCCATATGGACTTTACCGACTGCCTCCTCGCAGCCCGAACCGCCATCTACAACGATGATGTCGTGAGCTTTGGCAAGCCCATCATCCAAGGCATGATCGATTACCGCCGCAAGCGCCAAACCGCAGCCGAAGCCCGCAGCCGAAGCATCGACTCCACCATCGACAAACTCCGCCACCACCCCCGCAGCTAACCCCATCCCCACCTAAGTTGCGGTGAAATAGTTCCTGGATTTAGGCTTATTAGAGCTTTTCAGGAACTAGTTCAACGCAAATTTCTTTAAGGGTGGTTTTTAATGCCGCCGAGGGGCACAAACCAACCGTTTGCCGATATGTTTGGCTCTGACTCATGACTCTGACCTGCCCCGTCAAGCTTTTGGTCAGTTCATGGCAAGGTCTGGCGGACCAAATATGGGATAGCGTAGTGTCATTCACTCCCCCTCGAGACCATGGGGTCGAAAATGAGTCACGATAAACGCTGTTCCAAACCGCAAGTAGAGCTGTTCTTCCGGTTATTCGAGGCCCATCATGGCGGGCACCTGTTTGTAGCTACCAAAAAATGGGATGAACGCTGCGCCTACGCGCTCATGCAAAAAGAGATGATTATTCGACTCTACAACCATGTCTACGCTGATCCCGCGTATTGGAATGACCTCGGCGTCGAAGATCGCATCTTTCAATTGGCATCCGCTATTGCGGTCGTTGAACCGGATGCCGTGTTTTGTGGAGCAACGGCGGCACTGCTCTATGGCATCCGTTCTGTATATTCGCTTCTCGACAAGGTGCAAGTGCTGTTGCCGCGTTCTACCAGGCGTGATACGTATGAATTCGTTGAGTATCGTCGCTGGCGGGCGGGCGAAGTGTGGCAGCTCGGTCCGTTTACGCTCACGGATCCGTATCGAACGGTTGTCGATATCGCCCGAACGACCGCGTTTCGCTATGCGCTGGGTTATGTCGATGGCTTGGCCCGTGAGTACGATGTCGAGCGCGAAGAACTGCGGGCATACGCGCAGGCCAATTGCCGAGGGCTGCATGGCATCGCACGCGCATTTGACGTTTTTGAACACATGGATGGCAGATCGGATAACGGTGGAGAATCCGAAGCACGGGCGGCAATGATTCTGGCGGGAGTTGCCGCTCCCGAACTTCAGGTTGAAATCACTCGACCGGGAAACGCCGGCTATTATTTGGCAGATTACGGCTGGCAGATGCCAAACGGCTCTTGGATGCTGGCTGAGCTGCATGGACTAGGCAAGTTTGAGGACGATGCCCAAAATGATCCGGAACATACTGCGGCAAAAACCTATCGAGCTGCCCTCATGCGCGACGCGAACTTGCGTGCCATGGGCCACAACGTCATTCATTTCAAGCTCTCAGACACCTACGATGTCAAAGCGTTCGGCTCCATGATGCGCGGTTACGGTATACCAACCACAAAACCCTACGCAGACTCCTGACAGGCTGCCCTCATCTTCTCGACAACAGAACCCATCATCGACCCAGGCCGCTCGGCCTCAATAAGTTGCGGTGAAATAGTTCCTGGATAACAGCTTTTGCGGCTAATCCAGGAACTATTTCACCGCAACTTAGGAGGGGATGTGGGGTCCCCGGCATGTATATGAAAATGGCTCTAGTCCCAAAAGGAACCAGAGCCATTCATCTATCTTATGGAGCGGGCGACGGGAATCGAACCCGCGTCATCAGCTTGGAAGGCTGGGGTTCTACCATTGAACTACGCCCGCAAGATATGGTCGGGACGACAGGATTTGAACCTGCGACATCCTGCTCCCAAAGCAGGCGCGCTACCAAACTGCGCCACGTCCCGAAGGTGTTGAGCAGCTAAGGTCTAAACCTTGCGTGTCCCAAAGCGAAGGAAATTATAGGGGAGACTCCCCGCCTGCGCAAGCATTGATGCCTTAGCTCCTCGAATGTGCAACAAAACGACTATGGAGCAGGCCGATCACAAAGGCAACCACGGCAACCGGTGCCCACGCAGCACCGATATCTGCCAGCGGCAACGCATCGAACGGTAGCCACGCGCCCGTAAAGAACGCATCGCGGACCGAGGTGATCACGCTCTGGACAGCAACAACGCCGCCGACCCAGACCCAAACCTGCGGATGTGCGTCGCAAAAGCCGTGCACCAGGCCCATAAGCACCAGCACAATGGCGACGGGATACAAGGCGTTGAGCATGGGCACCGAGAACATGAGGATCACGTCGAGACCCACGTTGGAAAGCACGCACGAGAACGCCGCGAACACAAAGGCGAGAACCGCAAAGGGACGGCGCATGGCCTCCTCGGAAGCCTCCGCTCCCCCTTCGACCACATACGTCTCGCAGAAATAGCGCGAGCAACAGCTGATGAGGCCGATGCACACGTTCATGCAGGCGAGGAAAAAGATCGCAAAGACCACGACCGTGCCGGCAAGACCAAAGTGCATGGACGCGGAGCGGGCAAGGATGGCGGCACCGTTGGTGGCATCGGGCATAACCGTGCCGAGCTGCATACCGGCAAGCGCCAGGCCGCAGTAGATGATGGCCATGAGCACGCCGGCGATCACACCCGAACGCGAGATCTCGAAGGCCACGCGCTTGTCATCGGTCACGCCCAGCTCGTGGATAGTCTCGGCGATAATAATGCCAAAGGCGAGCGACGCGAGCAGGTCCATGGTCTGATAGCCGGTCAAAAAGCCCTGCACGGCAGCACCGGCATTATAGGGAGCCTGTGGCGCGGCAGCGGGACCCAGCGGCGAGATCACGGCAGCACCAACGACCAGCACGATGAGCGCAATGAGCGCGGGACCCGTAATGCGGCCGAGCACGCGTGTGATGACGCCCGGGCGCAGCGTGAGCGCAAACGCGACGACAAAGAAGCCGACGGCAAACACCAGGCGCGCCGTGCCGAGCGAGACGCCCTCGGGCAGCAGCGGCACCAGCATCTCGAAGGCTGTGGAGCTCGTGCGCGGAATGGCCAGGCACGGGCCGATAGCCAGATACACCGCCGCGACAAAGAACTCGCCAAACTTGGGATGCACGCGGCCGGCAAGCTCGCGCGCCGTTCCAGCAAGTGCCACGGCGATAAAGCCCATGACGGGCAGGCCGATGGCGGCAATGAGAAAGCCGAGCATGGCGACCGGCGTGGCAGAACCCGCCTGCAGCGCCAGCAGCGGCGGAATAATGAGGTTACCGGCGCCAAAGAGCATCGAGAACAGCGCAATGCCGACGGTAACGACATGGTCGGAACGCAGACCGCGCGGGGCGGATGAAGCCATAGGCACACCTTTCGGGTCGAAACAAAAACGGGACGGGCAAAAACACCCGTCCCGCAAGTATATACGCTTTAGCAGGCTAAATCGCGCAAAGCGTCAATCGCGATGTCGACTTCCTTATCCGTGTTGAAATACCCAAACGAGAAGCGGACGACACCCTGGCGCTCGGTCCCCAGCGCACGGTGCATGAGCGGAGCGCAATGGGCACCGGGGCGCGTCGCAATCCCCCACCCTTGCATGAGTGCGTCCGAGATCTCGGCAGAGTCGATATCACCCACGTTGAGTGAAACGATCGCCGAGCGCACGGGCTGGTCAAAGGCACCGTAGAGCTTGATCTCCGGGATTTCGCGCACGCCAGCGAGAAAGCGATCCGCCAGTGCTCGCTCATGCGCCGCAATCGCCTCGACCCCACCTTGGGCCTCGATAAAGTCGAGGCCGGCAGAAAGGCCGGCGACACCGTGGCCGTTGAGCGTGCCCGCCTCCAGGCGCGTGGGCCACTCAAGCGGCTGCAGCGGATCAAAGCTGTGCACGCCCGTACCGCCCATGGCCCAGGGGGCCACGTCAATGCCCTCCGCCACGGCCAGGCCGCCGGTCCCCTGCGGACCCATGAGCCCCTTGTGGCCGGTAAAGCACACCACGTCGAGCCCCATGGCCTGCATATCTATATGCGCCGTGCCGGCAGACTGCGAGGCATCGACGATCACGAGCGCACCGGCCGCATGGGCCATGGCGGCCACGCGCGCAATGTCGACCGCGTTGCCGGTCACATTGGAGGCGTGCGTCACCACCACGGCACGTGTGCCCGGCGTCACCAGCCGCTCAAGCTCTTCGTAGTCGAGCGCACCGTTCGCGTCGCAGCCCGCATGCTCAACGGTCACGCCCTGCTCTGCCGCCAGGCGGTTGAGCGGACGCAACACGGAGTTGTGCTCGAGCACCGTCGTGACCACGCGGTCGCCGCGACGCACCACGCCATTGATGGCGGTGTTGAGCGCGGCCGTGGAATTAGGCGTAAGGCACACATGGTCCGCCCTCGGGCAGCCCAGCAAGCGCGCAAGCTTGGCGCGGCAGCCGTGAATCGTGCGCGCCGCGTCGAGCGCGCCCGACGTGGCACCGCGCCCGGCATTGCCGAGCGAACACATCGCCTGCGCCACGGCATCGATGACCGTCTGCGGCTTGTGCATGGTCGTCGCCGCGTTATCCAGATAGATCATCGCACGACCTCCCACATATCAATCACGGTATAGCCCTCAGTGGGAACGCCCGCCGCGGCGAGCGCGCCGCGCAGCAGCTCCTCAACGGCAGGCAACGCTTTCCACGCCACGCCACAGCCCGCAGCGACCTCCCCCGGCCCGGGAATCGGTCGCCCGGGACGGCCGCGCGCGATGCACA
>CAUDQR010000015.1 GCA_958451615.1 uncultured Collinsella sp.
TGTATCCATGTCCCTTAGAAAACGTGCATAGCTCTCCCAACTTACGCTGTTCCCAAGGGTCCGTAAAACCGGCAAAACGAATTTTGGGTACATTAGTCTTTTCCGTCACGCTATTTACCTCCCAACAGTTTCCGCAGTTCAGCAATGCCCGCCATATCGAATTCATTGCCCGTGAGCTGGCCCAACATCGCTGCCAACTCGTTTTCCGCCTCATTAATCTGATTGCACACGTCCGAATAGGTTGTCGCGTACTTTGCATTCAACGCCACAATCTTCGCAATGAAGTCGCCTATAACGGCATTGGGCAGTTCGAGCAAATCAGACTGCAGCGGCTCAATCCATTTCGCAGCCAGCAATTCGTCACACTGGACATCAGTCAAGCCCTCAATAACCTTTTTTGTCGTCTCTTCGAGCGCGACAAGCGCCTTTTTGCTTGCCTTTTTGAGGTCTTTCTCCTCATCGAGCAGAGTCTGAGCACGAACAAGCGCCATCTCAAAGTCGCCATTCGGATGCTTGCCGATGCTCTTCACGGCTTTCTTGAGGGATGCCGCCACAAGCATGCCGTCATCGTCAAAAACATCGCTCGAGCCTTTCTCCTCCTCATCAAGATTCTCAAGAATCTCGTCAAGCTCTTGAGATATTTCATTCAAACGGGATTCGCGCGCGGTAATTTCCTTGACATCATCAGCGAGCAGCTGCTCTTGGACAAGCGCAAACGGCAAAATGCGGCCTGTCCAGCCATCCTGCACCTCAACGTCTTTGCCACTCTTCTTCTTAATCACCATATTTGGGTCGACTTTACGCACGGCTTCCCTGCCCTCGGCTTGAATAACCTCGAGGTCACCGGAAATGCCCGTCCATGCATCATCAAGAGCCTGATAGGCATCGTATTCGTCAACAAGCGCGATACCGGAAAGGGCATCATGAAGTTGCGCCGCAATATGCTCTTCTTCGGCCACGGCGTCGACCTGCGACGCACCGTCCACCAACCTCTTCTGCAGCTCAGCAGGCAGATGCGACAGTGCATCCCGATAGCCGCCCAGAAATGAGACGACGTTGGCGTTGGTCTTTATCGTTGCCGCCACGTCGTCTGCCACAACCGCAAAACACGACCCGCCGCCATCGCCGTAAAGCTGGCCCTTCAGGCTCGGCCACACCTTCCAGTAGTGGTCGAGAGCGTCGACCTCGGCCTTCGGAACTCCCCCGAACATGGTGGCGTACACGTCCCAGCTTTCAGCAACTTCGGACGAATCAACATAGCGCGGAATGTTGAGGTTGTAATCGTTGGCGCGTATCTCGTCGATGGTCACCAGGCGACTGAACTTGTCGATGGTCGCTTCAGTCGTGACTGCGTCCACGATGCGACGTATATCGCTCGCGCGCAGTTTGTTGTTTTTGCCTTCCTTCACAAAGTGCTTCGACGCATCCACGACCAGCACGTCGCTGCTCTCGCGCTGCTTACGGAGTACCATGACGATTGTCGGGATGCCGGTGCCGAAGAAAATGTTGGCGGGAAGCCCGATAATTGCCTGAATATGGCGGTTCTCCACCAGGTTCTTGCGGATGGTGCCCTCCTCGCCGCCGCGGAACAGCACGCCATGGGGCAGAACGATGCACATGATGCCGTCGGGGCGCAAGTGGTACAAATCATGCAAGAGGAAGGCATAGTCGGCTTTGGATTTGGGGGCAACGCCGAACTTGAAGCGCGGATCGAGTTCTTTGTCTTCCGGATCCCAGTTTTGGGAGTAGGGCGGATTCGACACCACGGCATCGACGAACAGTGGATTGTAGGTCTCATCCTTGTTCTCGACCGTATCGAACCAAGGCCAATCGTCTTCGAGCGTATCGCCATTGCGCGCCACGATGTTGTCGGGGAGTATTCCGCGCATGACCAGATTCATGCGCGTGAGGTTGTACGTGTTCTCCTTAAGCTCCTGCGCATAATACTTGATGGAGTTTGGGTCGCCGTTGCGTCGCGCCACTGCCTTGCCGATATTGATAAGCAGCGAGCCCGATCCGCTCGTGGGGTCGTAGATGGTGATGTTCTCGCGTCCGAACAGGTGCCATGAGACAATCTCGCTCATGAGCATGGACACCTCGTGCGGCGTGTAGAACTCGCCGGCTTTCTTACCGGCGTTGGCGGCGAAGTTGCTGATGAGGTACTCGTAGATGAAGCCGAGCACGTCGTAGTCCTGACGACCGTCCATCGGGATGTCCTTGATGAGGTAGATGAGGTCGCGAGCGGCCTTGGACTGGCTCCGTGCGTCGGTGCCGAGCTTGGAGAGGCCGGTCTGCAACGTGTCGAAGATGCCGTCGAAGACGCGCTTGCGGGCAGGGTCGATATTGCGGCTAAAGGCGGAGAGGGCGTCACGAACATTCGAAATCTCGAAGTCGCCGCTCTTGGCGACCCAGGTGGAGAAGAGGTTCTCGTAGGCGATGAAGTAGCCGCACTCTCCCTTGACGAACTCGACCGTCTCCCCGTCGTCTTCCACCAGGCTGGGCAGGTCATCCTCGGCGAAGTCGCGCGCCTTCAGGCGGGAAACCTCGGTCTCGGACAGGAACTTGTAGAAGATGAATCCCAGAATGTAGTCCTTGTACTCGTTAGCCTCAATCTTGGATCGCATCTTGTTGGCGGACTCCCATATCTTGGAGGCCAGCTGCTGCTTGTTCATCTAGTTTTCCTCACTTCTATAGACTTGGTTGAGCGTTTCTCCGTCGTCGCTTACCCACTCGGTCCAGCCGTTCTGGCTGCCGCCGAGCACGAACACCGCCGCGGCGCTGGGCGTCGGGAACTCGAGGTCCTCGGCGAGCTCTGCGATGCCGCCTGAATCGTCGAAGATTTCCCTGCGCGCGGCCGCGACGCCCGCGTTTTTCAGCACGGGCCTCGAGAGATTAACTTTCGAGCCGGCGAGCACGGTGAAGTGTCCGGTGGCCTTGTCGTAGCGCCCCGTCCCGCGTATGCCGCTCTTCTTCGTGTGGAAGACCGTCGGCGCACCGGCCGGACCCTGGTCGACCCTGTCGAGGTCGTACCCCAGAGCTGCCATCCTGAAGAGGATCCTATCGTGCAGGCGTTCGACGGCCTCTTCCTTGTACGGGTCGATGTAGGGCTTGGGCGTCGCCGAGTTGTCGGTCTCGTACGAGCCGTGGGTACGCACGTAGTCGATGGCCTTCGCCTCGAGAACATCCAGTGCATCCCTGCTGATGTTTTGGTCGTCATCGAGGAACATAACGGCCTTGTTCCAGAACTCCTTTTTCGCCTTGTGCGCGTCGAGCCGGGCGATGCCCTGGGTCGTCTGCCCCGCGTAGACGCGGCTCACGTTGCCGTGGTCCTCGTCGAGCAGGTAGTAGACGCCGCGCTGCGGGATGTTCGGCAGCGACTTCGCCTCGGCGAGGTCTTCCCTCGGAACGACGATGGTCACAAGCGACTCGCCGTCGATGCGGCAGATGCGGATGCGGTCCGGCTGCGCGTCTATGAGCTGGACGGTGAGAGTCTTGACCCGAATCACGCTCACACCCCCTTCTTCGCGAGCTCTTCGATCATGCAGGTGCGCACGAATGCCGAGAAGCTCATGCCCCGCAAGGTCGCCTCCTCCTTCGCCGCGTCGCGCAGTGCGTCGGGGATGCGCAGGGTCACGGAGACCTGTTCGCCGTTCACCAGGAAGCTCCTGATCTCGGTCTCGTCGGGGTTGCTCTTGATGAGCTCCTTGTAGCTGTCGGGCATCTGCGCTCCCATCGCTCGAAATGCAATACAAATGCGTTTGCAGCATTATAGCGTTGCATTGCTGGCGACTGTTGAGGCGAATGGGTGAACGGCAATATGGTTAGGCGTGGAATCAAAGAGTCAGGCAGGGACAATCCTGCCAACAACGCTGTCGCGGTCTCGCGTGGCGGGTGCGTTCGTCTACGCACCCACGATCCCGCGCGCGGCACTCAGCAGCTCGTACTCCCCCTGGCTCCACTGGTACAGCTCGGCCGCGTTGACGGCATCGCGACACAGATCCAGGAACACCTCGGCTCCCTCGCAGAAGCACTCGCGGGCAAAGGCGCCGGATCCGTCCGCAACGCACGCGCCGTCGGCGAAGAGCTTCCAGCTGGACGGCTCACGCGAGTCATTTCCGAGCAACTTGATCTGCAGTACGTGAGGGTCTCCGGCAACGCAGAGCTCTTCCTCGAGCGCCTGCACCGTAAAGCGCATCTGATGGGAGAGACTGCTCTTGACCATGGCCGAGGCATAGCCGCTCGGCTCGTCCAGAAGATGCATTCGTTTTGGCTTGGCTACCAGGTTGTGGAAGTTGCGCTCACTGCGCACGGAGAAATTGTCCATACGGACTCCTTTCATCGATGTTGGCAGGGCCACCGTGCCTCTTGGCCGGTTGGCGCCGGGATCGTGGAGCCAACTCTCTACCCCGACTCTGGATAAAACGCACCCGCTCCTTGCGGGCGCGATGGAGTCTATCAGCGCGCGCGGACACAAATCAAGCGCCGCCTGCGAAATGATGTACAGACGGCGCTTGATTGCGCGGCAATTATTCGGCAAACATCCGGAAAAGTGTCGAAATCAGCCGTAAAATAGTACAGAAAAGTGTCAAATTCGAGCCGCCCAAATTACGGAAAAGTGTCGAAATGAGCACCTAGCAACCACGGAAAAGTGTATCCTAGTGCTAAAACAGCACGTAATAAGGGGTACGCTTATGCTACAGAGAAAAGCGAAAGCACAGTTTGAATCTTGGCTTGCCTCGTCGCCTAACAAGGCTCTTTTGGTCAAGGGCGCCCGACAGGTAGGAAAGTCATATTTGGTCAACGTCTTTGCAAGCGAATCGTTCGAAAATGTCGTGACGTTCGACCTTATCGCCGACGCGTCCGTGCGCGATTCGTTTTTGGCGGCAAAAAGCGCGGATGACCTGCTTATGCGCATGTCTATTGCTGCAACGCAGCCGATGGTTGCGAACAAGACCGTTGTGGTTATCGACGAGGTGCAGCGATGCCCCAACGTAGTGACGTTTATCAAATACCTGGTCCAGCGCGGCGACTTTCGATACATCCTTACCGGATCGCTCCTTGGTGTTGAGCTCGAGGGCATCGATTCCCTGCCGGTGGGGTATGTCGAGCAGGTCCAGATGTACCCGCTCGACTTTGAGGAGTTCTGCTGGGCAAGCGGCGTTGCTGCCGGAGCGTTTGACATGCTCAGGGGTTGTCTAAAGGACGAAAAGGAGCTCCCCGGCTATCTGTATGACCGCTTGCTCAATCTGTTCCATCAGTATGTGGTGGTGGGGGGCATGCCCGACGCGGTCAATTCCTTCTTGGCGACGCGCAATGTCGACGAGGTTCGAAACATCCATCGCGATCTTCACGCCCTGTATCGCGATGACATCGCAAAGTACGCTCCGCCTGAGCTACGCTTGGTTATTCGCGATATCTATGATCTGATTCCCAGCGAGGCCGGCTCCAAAAACAAGCGATTCAAACTGTCATCGATTAACGGTGTCAAACGTTTTTCGCAGGTGACAGATCATTTTCTCTGGCTATCGGAGGCGGGTGTCGCGCTTCCCGTGTATAACGTAACGGCGCCCGTGGCACCCCTTTTATTGGGGGAGCAACGAAATTTGTTCAAGCTGTTTTACTTGGACACCGGAATGCTCATGTCGTCGTATTCCAAAAGGGTCGCCCAAGGCGTTTTTGATGGGGGGGCGGAAGACGCCTTTGGCATGAACATGGGGGCGGCGTTTGAGGGCTTCGTTGCCCAAGAGCTCAAAGCCCACGGATTCAGATTGCGCTACTTTACGTCTAAAAAAGTCGGCGAGCTCGATTTTGTGGAGGAGACGCTCGATGGGGAGGTTCTTGCCATCGAGGTCAAGTCGGGCAAGAGCTTTAAGTCCCATGCGGCGCTCGACAACGCGCTCGCGACGAAGGGCTACGGAATCGATCGCGCCCTGGTACTTGCGGAATGTAATCTTCACCGCGATGGTGACGTGCTGTATCTGCCCATCTTTATGGCAGGGCTTTTGGAGCCGTAACATGCCGCCGGCTCTTCCGGCCCTCCCTTAACCCCCGCTACTCGTCCCCGTCGTTGGGGTCGCCCTTGAGGGTGTTGATGTCCAGGTACTGGTTATCGTCCTCTTTTTGCTGGGTCTCCGACTCCGCTTGGGTGGGGCCGCGGAACAGCTGGAATCCCTCAAACGCAATGACGCCGAGCAGGGCAATGATAATGGCGATAAAGGCAACCTTGACTGCCTGCGGAAATTCCGAGAAACGCAGCGCCTTTTCCTCGGCGTAATAATCGGCAAAGCGCTCTTCGCCCGTGCTTTTGGTATACGCCGGCGCGGACGCGGCCTCCGGGTCATATTCCGGTGCAGGCGTGGCAGCGTACGGATCGTTGAGATAATCGCTCGATGCGGTGCCATAATCCTCGGTCTCGATGCGACCGGTGCCAGCATAGCCATCGGAATAATCGGAATATGCCGCACCGCCCTCATAGTCCGCGGCGCTCGTGTTGGCGGCAAAAAGCGGGTTAACTGGAACATCGAGCGCCGGCATGCCGGTAGAGGTCTCATCCAGATCGGTTGCAGCCCAGGAATCGTAGGCAACTTGATGGGCAACGGGCTCGTCGAGCCTTGCGACCGGAGGCTTGCGTGCCGCAGGAACAGGCAACTGCTGGGCGCTGTACATAACGGTGCTGTCGGCCGATTTGCCCTGCGTCGCTGCAGCGAGAAATGCTGCCGTCTCGGACGGGTCGCTTGCGGGGCGGGGAGCGGGCGTGGGCGCCGAAGTGGGTGCGGGCGTAGGCGCGGGCGTCGAAACAGCCGACTGCGCAGGAGTCGGCGCAGATGCGGTCTTAGGCGCAAGTGCGGGATTGGGGTTTGACGGGCGAGCCCCGCCGCCCATGAGTTCGTCGGCGGTCCACGGGCGATCATCCATCACGTCGTCAAGGCTCAGCGAAAACAAGTCGTCTTCACCCTCATCGAACATGCGGTGCACATGTCCACCAATTGCCGGAATCAATCCGCGACCGGTGCATGATGCCTTGCTCAACGCCATTCTGTTCCACCCTTTCGAAATACTAATGACATCGATTATATGGAACTTTCCAAGCGGCTCGGTCTTGGATTCATGCTTTCCAGAACTCGCGCCCAAAAGGGGAGAGGCAATCCAGGCGAGTGCCTACTTGTCGCCTGCTGCCGCCTTGGCCTCATTGAGGTAGCTATAGAAGCTGTACTTGGAGATGCCAAAGAACTCGCAGGCGCGCTCGCTCGACTTGGAAATGAGGAAGGCGCCGCGACGGTCGAGGTAGCCAATGGCGCGAATGCGCTCATCTTTGGTCATGAGCGCCGCGGGCTTGCCCACAAACTGCTCGCACTCGTGCAGCAGGTCCTCGAGCAGGTCGCCGATGTTCTTGGTAATGGGCTCGGGCTCGGTGTAGCCCGTGCCGCCGGTGCCGGTAAAGGCGTCGAGCGAACGCTCAAAAGCCTTCATGAGCGTAATGTCAAAGTTGATGCCCAAAATGCCGACGGGCTTGCCTTCGTCGTTGCGGATAAAGATGGTCGAGGACTTGAGCAGCTTGCCATCGGTGGTTTTAGTGAGGTACGGCTCGCGGTCGTGTACGTCGGTGGTGCCCTCGTGCATGGACTCAAACACGATATGGCTGGGGCCGTCACCCAGTTTACGCCCGCTGACGTGGCCATTTTCAATCACTACGATGGAGTGGTCCACGTCCTCGGTCTCCAGATCGTGGACGACGACTTCGCAGTTGGGGCCAAATTGGAGCGCCAGACCGTGTGCAAGGCGCTTGTAAAACTCAATCTGTGCGGGGGTCATGGGTGCCTTCCTAAAAATTAGTTTGGGCACACTTTGCCATAAACCACACTTGTTCGCAAATAACGAAAGCGTCGCTGCGTTATGTGACCGTTCGGCGGCGAAAAGGTACCGATTACGGCAACAAACAATTTGTTAGGTTTACCAATCAAAAAGTGTGATAGAACAGTGCTAACAAACTTTTTGTTTGGCATCCACATAAAAGTTCAGCCGTGTGAATGGGATCGGGCTGAAACGCGTATGCGGGGGCCGGCAAGAGAGAACTTAAGGAGTTCACCGTATGGCCGATAAGATCCAGTGGGCGGGCAACACGATGCCCAAGAGCGATGACAAGCACTTGGGAATCATGAGCCTCGACCACGTGAAGAAGGCCCGCGCCTTCCACCAGTCGTTCCCCCAGTACACCGTCACTCCGCTTGCCCGCCTGGATGGCCAGGCCGCGCGCCTGGGCCTGTCCAACCTGTGCGTTAAGGACGAGAGCTATCGCTTTGGCCTCAACGCCTTTAAGGTCCTGGGCGGTTCGTTTGCCATGGCCAACTACATTGCCGACGAGACCGGCAAGGACGTTGCCGAGTGCACCTTCGATTACCTGACCTCCGATCAGCTTGCCAAGGACTTTGGCCAGGCTACCTTCTTTACCGCCACCGACGGCAACCATGGCCGCGGCGTGGCATGGGCTGCCAACAAGCTGGGCCAGAAGGCCGTCGTGCACATGCCCAAGGGTTCCACCAAGCCCCGCTTTGATAACATCGCCGCCGAGGGCGCCACGGTGACCATCGAAGAGGTCAACTACGACGAGTGCGTGCGCATGGCCGCCGCCGAGGCCGATGCCTGCGAGCGCGGCGTCATCGTTCAGGACACCGCCTGGGAGGGCTACGAGAAGATTCCGTCCTGGATCATGGAGGGCTACGGCACCATGGCTTCCGAGGCTGCCGAGCAGCTGCGCGAGATGGCCATCAACCGCCCGACGCACGTCTTTGTCCAGGCTGGCGTAGGCTCGCTCGCCGGCGCCGTGGTGGGCTACTTCACCAACCTGTATCCCGATAACCCGCCCACCTTCGTCGTGGTCGAGTGCGCTCCTGCCGCCTGCCTGTACAAGGGCGCTGCCGCCGGCGACGGCGATCCGCGCATCGTGGACGGCGACATGCCCTCCATCATGGCCGGTCTGTGCTGCGGCGAGCCTAATATTCTGGGCTGGGATATCCTGCGCAACCACACCACCGCGTTCGTGTCCTGCCCCGACTGGGTCACCGCTCGCG
This sequence comes from uncultured Collinsella sp., assembly GCA_958451615.1. Taxonomy (GTDB): domain Bacteria; phylum Actinomycetota; class Coriobacteriia; order Coriobacteriales; family Coriobacteriaceae; genus Collinsella. The sequence goes on from CAUDQR010000015.1 coordinate 9,069, forward strand.
GCATGCGCACCCTGGGTGCTCCCGAGAAGGGCGACCCGCGCGTCATCTCCGGCGAGTCCGGCGCGGTGACCACCGGCCTGGTCGAGACCCTTATGCTCGATCCCGAGTACGCCGAGCTCAAGGAGCTCATCGGCCTGGACAAGACGAGCTCCGTGCTCTGCTTCTCCACCGAGGGCGATACGGATCCCGACCAGTATCGCCGTATTGTTTGGGAAGGCGAATATCCCACTTGCTAATCGTTAGGGCGGAGTAAATAGGTATCGCTCCGCCACCTCACAGGTAGATTCCTTCGTTTGAAAGGTTATGAACAATGGCTAAAGAACTCGATTTCGACGCTATCAAGGCTGCTGCTGAGTCCCATCGTGCTGATATGACTCGCTTCCTGCGCGCCATGATCTCGCACCCCTCTGAGTCTTGCGAGGAGGGTGAGGTTGTCGCTTGCATCAAGGCCGAGATGGAGAGCCTTGGCTATGACGAGGTCAAGGTCGACGGCCTGGGCAACGTTATGGGCTTTATGGGCGAGGGCGACAAGATCATCGCCATCGACTCCCACATCGACACCGTCGGCATCGGCAACATCGAGAACTGGGATGCCGATCCCTACGAGGGCTACGAGACCGACGAGATCATCTACGGCCGCGGCGGCTCTGACCAGGAGGGCGGCATGGCTTCTGCTACCTATGCTGCCAAGATGATGAAGGACATGGGCCTCATCCCCGAGGGCTACAAGATCATGGTCGTCGGCACCGTCCAGGAAGAGGACTGCGACGGCATGTGCTGGCAGTACATCTACAACAAGGACGGCATTAAGCCCGAGTTCGTCATTTCCACTGAGCCCACCGACGGCGGCATCTATCGCGGTCACCGCGGCCGCATGGAGATCCGCGTCGACGTTCACGGCACCTCCTGCCACGGTTCCGCTCCCGACCGCGGCGACAACGCCATCTACAAGATGGCCGACATCATCGCCGACGTCCGCGCCCTCAACAACAACGGCTGCGACGAGTCGACCGACATCAAGGGCCTCGTCAAGATGCTCGACCCCAAGTACAACCCCGAGCACTTCGAGGACGCCCGCTTCCTGGGCCGCGGCACCTGCACCGTCAGCCAGATCTTCTACACCAGCCCCAGCCGCTGCGCTGTCGCTGACTCCTGCGCCATCTCCATCGACCGCCGCATGACCGCCGGCGAGACCTGGGAGTCCTGCCTGGACGAGATCCGCAACCTGCCGGCCGCCAAGAAGTACGGCGACGACGTGAAGGTCTCCATGTACATGTACGACCGTCCGTCCTGGACCGGCGAGGTCTACGAGACCGAGGCTTACTTCCCCACGTGGATCAACAAGGAGACCGCTCCGCACGTCAAGGCCCTCGTCGACGCCCACAAGGCCATGTTCGGTGACGAGCGCATCGGCTGCGAGCCCAGCATGGACAAGCGCACCGGTCGTCCGCTGTGCGACAAGTGGACCTTCTCCACGAACTGCGTCTCCATCCAGGGCCGCTATGGCATCCCCTGCGTGGGCTTTGGCCCGGGTGCCGAGTCTCAGGCTCACGCTCCCAACGAGGTCACCTACAAGGACGACCTGGTCACCGCTGCCGCCATGTATGTTGCTGCTTTGAACCTCTACGATCCGAGCCAGGCCGATGGCGACGCTACCGTGTTCCGCGCTGGTCTGACCAACAACAAGATCGACTAGTCCCATTCCTTGATCTTGTTGAGCCGGGGACAGCCTGTGTCCCCGGCACCCCCTGTTGACTTGGGGCCCGCGGTCGTTATCTCCCATGCTTCCTCAACGGTAGCGGGTCCTCGTCATAGCGCTCTGCATGTTCTAGCCACACGCGCATGCCGGAGCACATCTACTCATTGCGATCGTTTCATCTATGGAAAGGATATTTACATGGACGCCAAGTTTACCGAGCTCGTCGAGCAGCTGAACGGCCTCGATTTTAAGGGCATGTACGGCAGCGACTTCCTGCACACCTGGGATAAGACCACCGATGAGCTCAAGGCGCTCTACATCGTCGCCGATGCCCTGCGCGAGCTGCGTGAGAACAACGTTTCGTCCAAGATCTTCGACTCGGGCCTGGCCGTCTCCCTGTTCCGCGACAACTCCACCCGTACGCGCTTCTCCTTCTCTAAGGCCGCCAACCTGCTCGGCCTCGAGCTGCAGGACCTGGACGAGAAGAAGTCCCAGATCGCTCACGGCGAGACCGTCCGCGAGACCGCTACCATGATCTCCTTCATGGCCGACGTCATCGGCATCCGCGACGACATGTACATCGGCAAGGGCGACGCCTACATGGCCGAGGTCTCCGAGTCTGTCCAGCAGGCCTACGAGGACGGCGTTCTGGATCACCGTCCCACGCTCATCTCCCTGCAGTCCGACTCCGATCACCCCACGCAGTCCTCTGCCGACATGCTCTACCTCATCAACGAGTTTGGCGGTCTTGAGAACCTCAAGGGCAAGAAGGTTGCCGTCACCTGGGCCTATTCGCCCTCTTACGGCAAGCCGCTGTCCTGCCCGCAGTCGCTGATCAGCCTGCTGCCCCGCTTTGGCATGGACGTCACCCTGGCCCACCCCGAGGGCTACGACCTCATGCCCGAGGTCGTCGAGCGTGCCAAGGGCTATGCCGCCGAGTCCGGCACCACCTTTAAGCAGGTCAACACCATGGCTGAGGCCTTCGAGGGCGCCGACATCGTGATCCCCAAGAGCTGGGCTCCGTTTGCCGCCATGGAGAAGCGTACCAACCTGTACGCCGAGGGCGACGACGCCGGCATCGCTGCGCTCGAGAAGGAGCTGCTCGCTCAGAACGCTACGCATCAGGATTGGTGCTCCACGACCGAGCTCATGGAGAAGACCGCCAACGGCCAGGACACCATCTTTATGCATCCGCTGCCCGCCGACATCTCCGGTGTCTCCTGCGAGCACGGCGAGGTCAACGCCGACGTCTTTGACATGCATCGTGTGGGCATGTACAAGGAGGCCAGCTACAAGCCGTACGCCATCGCAGCCATGATGTTCCTGCAGAAGGTTGCCGATCCCGCCGCTACCCTTAAGGCCCTCGACGAGCGCAACACCGACCGTTGGTTCCAGGCCTAAAGCTGGGCTGAGGTAAGCCATGTAAAGGGGGCGCTCTGCCAACCGGCGGGGTGCCCCTTTTTGCATCGTGGGCGTGCGGGATAAGCGCTTTCGATGTAGATGCCCCGCGACGCGAGTTATGGGTACGATGGTTTCAGGGGAGGTATCGCCATGAAACTTGGTTGCGTCATTATGGCTTCGGGCGAGGGCAAGCGGTTTGGCTCTAACAAGATGCTTGCCGATATCTATGGCAAGCCGCTGATTGCCCGGACCATCGATTCGGTTCCCCGGGGCTTTGACGTCGTGGTTTCGACGCGTTGGCCCGAGGTCGCCCAGATTTGCGAGGACAAGCATTGCCCGTGTGTGCTGCACGATGGCAAGCTCAGAAGCGAAAGCGTCCGTGCGGGCCTTTCGTGGGGGGCGAGCCGCGGCTGGAAGGGTTGCCTCTTTTTGCCGGGCGACCAGCCGCTCGTGAGTTCGGATTCTTTTGAGGCCATGGTTCGCGCGTTTGATGAGCGTGGCCGCAAGTATCCGGTGCGTCTTGCGTGCAACGGTGAGCCTTCGAGCCCGGTGCTCTTTCCGGCGGAACTGTTCGATGCACTTATGTGTCTTGAGGGTAAGGACGGCGGCGGTTCGATCCTCAAGGACCGTACCGACGTGGTGCTGGTCGAGGCGCGTGCCTACGAGCTGTGGGACGTCGATACCGTCAAGGGACAGCGACGCATAACGGAGCATATCGCCGCCTGCTCGTATTTTGATCGCGTGGCCAACTGCATCAATTAATAAGGAGCAATTATGATCATCATCAAAAACGGCGCGCTCGTGACGCCCCAGGGGCTTCGCCGCGCCGATCTTGCCATGGATGGCGATAAGATCGTGCGGATTGCCGCGGCGATTGAGCCGGCCGAGGGCGATACCGTCGAGGATGCTGCGGGCTGCTGGGTGTTCCCGGGCTTTATCGACGGCCACACGCACATGCAGTGCTGGACCGGCATGGATTGGACGGCCGATAGCTTTGAGACCGGTACGCGTGCGGCTGCCTGCGGCGGTACGACGACCATCGTGGACTACGCGACGGCCGATCGCGGCGTGACCATGCCCGATGCCTTGGCCGAGTGGCATCGCCGCGCCGACGGAACCTGCACGGCCAACTACGCCTTTCATATGGCACTCGCCGAGTGGAACGAGCGCAACCGCGCCGACCTCTCGGCCATGCGCGAGGCGGGCGTATCGTCGTTCAAGACCTACTTTGCCTACGATCATCTGCGCCTGGACGATGCCGAGACGCTCGAGGTGCTGGAGGAACTCAAGCGTATTGGCGGCATACTGTGCGTGCATTGCGAGAACGGTACGCTGGTGAATGAGCTGCAGAAGCGCGTGTTTGAGCAGGGTATCCACGGGCCCGAGGGCCATGCGCTCAGCCGTCCGGATGTGTGCGAGGCCGAGGCCGTGAGCCGTCTGCTGTATCTGGCACACCTGGCCGGCGACGCACCGGTCAACGTGGTACACCTTTCGACCAAGTTGGGGCTCGAGGCCATTCGCGCTGCCAAAGCGCGCGGGCAGAAGAACATCTATGTCGAGACCTGTCCTCAATATCTGATGCTCGACGATACGCGCTACTTGGAGCAGGGCGAGGACGGCTTTGCGGGCGCCAAGTATGTGATGAGCCCGCCGCTGCGCTATGCCGGCGACCGTGCGGCACTGCGCGAGGCGCTTGTGGCCGGCGAGATCGATACGATTGCGACCGACCACTGCAGCTTTAACCTGCACGGGCAAAAGGACCGCGGGCGCGATGACTTCCGCGCGATTCCCAACGGCGGGCCCGGTGTGGAGCATCGCCCCGTCGCGATCGCTACGAGTTTTGAGGGACAGCTGGGCCCCGAGGATCTGTGCCGCTTGATGAGCGAGAACCCGGCGCGCGTCTTTGGCATGTATCCGCGCAAGGGCTGTCTTGCCGAGGGCTCCGATGCCGACGTGTGCGTGTGGGATCCCAAGGCGCGCTGGACGATTAGCGCCGCGACGCAGCATCAGGCTGTGGACTATACGCCGCTCGAGGGCTTTGAGGCGCACGGCCGCGCCAAGGCCGTGTTTGTGAACGGCGTGCTGGCTGCGCGCGACGGCGAGCCCACCGGAGCCCAACCCGGCCGCTACGTGCCCCGCTAACGGGAAGACCGCCGGGGTAGCTAATTTGGGAGATGATTTTTTGGGACGGGGTAGCAAAAAGAGCCCCGTCCCAAATTTGCTACCCCTGGAGGCTGGTGGCGATGAGGGGGCGGCCGAGGGCTGCCTCGAAGCAATCTGCCATCGTTGGATCGGCAAGCGTGTCGACTTGGTTGAGCATGATGCGGGCATTGTCGAGGTTCAGCATCTGCAGCTCGGCATTGAGCACCATGGCGACGCGCTCTGGGGTGGCAGCGTCGGTGGGCTCGCAGCCGCAGCGCTCGCAGAAGAGCTCGGGGCGGTGGACAACCTTGGCGACGGGCTTGCCCAGCCCTGAGGCGCCGACGACCCAGACAACGTTTGCCGTGGCGGCGGGAATTACCGGCTCCCAGGCGGCATGCGCCTTGAGCGGGAGTCGCTTGCTGCCATCTGCCTCGGCCAACACATAGTCAAAGCGCTGCGCCAGCTGGTCGAGCGGCTCAGCGGGGGCGGAGAGCTTGCCTGTCTCCGGGTCCAAGACGCCTGCCTGGCAGATGCTTCCGCGCACAAGGCCCGCGCAGGCCTCGCAGGTGCAGCCGGGGGCGTGTAAGGCACCTGGCTTCCAAGGTGCGGCGTCCAGGCGACGATTCGACCCGTCCCATGGCACGCCGGCAACGGGAAGCATATGCGTGGTGGTACAGAGGAGCACGCGGCCGCCAGCGCGCATGAGCTCAAGACCCAGCGTCTTGAGCAAGGTCGACTTGCCGCCGCTGCCGATAATCGCGGTAATGCCCGGCTCGATCCTGAGCGCCGAGGCAAGATTGCCGCTAACCGTTTCCATCTGTTCACCGCCGTATAATACTGTGATAATAAATAATCATCAGAGTAGCGGTCGAACCGCTTTTGCTCTGCTCAAACCGTAGCACAGGGAGGTGCCCCGGGAATGCTCGTTTATGTTCGCGGCGCCGGCGATATCGCCACGGGTGTCGCTGCCCGTTTGGTGCGCGCCGGCGTGTCGGTTGTCATGGCCGATATCGCGGTTCCCACGTGCATCCGCCGCACAATCAGTTTTTGCGAGGCCATTCGCCTGGGCGAGGTCCAGGTCGAGGGCATTCGCGCTCGCTTGGCACAGACGCCGGCTGAGGCGCTTGCGATTGCCGAGGCTGGAGACGTCGCCGTTGTGGTAGACCCCCAGGCCAAGATGATCGGCGAGCTGAAACCCGCGGCTGTGGTCGACGCGATTTTGGCTAAGCGCAACTTGGGCACCACGCGCGACATGGCGCCCGCCGTCATCGCCGTGGGGCCGGGCTTTACCGCGCCGGTTGACTGCGACGCCGTGGTCGAGACCATGCGCGGGCATTTTCTCGGCCGTGTCATTACCCAAGGTTCGCCCCAGCCTAACACGGGCGTGCCGGGCATTATCGCCGGCTATGGCAAGGAACGTGTTATCCACAGCCCCGCCGCCGGCGTGTTTCGGTCCGACCGCGCAATCGGCGACATCGTGAGCGCCGGAGACGTGATTGGCTACGCGGGCGATACGCCCATGTGCACGCAGATCGATGGCTGTCTGCGCGGGCTTTTGGCGAACGGCGTGCAGGTGACTGAGGGCTTTAAATGCGCCGATGTCGATCCGCGCGGCGACGCCAGCTACATCAACTATATTTCGGACAAGGCGACATCGGTCGGCGGCGGCGTGCTCGAGGCACTCGCTATGCTCACCGATGTCTTTAGAGGATAGAAGGCGGCAATGGAAAAGCTCGATGTTGTGAATGCGGCGCTTGCCGCCCTGCGTGCTGGCGAGACGTGCGAGCTCGTGGTCGTGGCCGGTACGGCGGGGTCATCACCACGCGGCGTGGGCGCCTGGATGGCCGTCTTTGCCGATGGCAGCCAAGCGGGCACCATCGGCGGCGGCAAGATTGAGCTTTTTGCGCTGGACGAGGCGCGCGAGCTGCTGGCCGCAGGGCAATCGCGTCTGGTCCGCTACACCATGGGCGGCGAGAACTCCGATACCGGCATGATCTGCGGCGGGGCCATCTGCCTGTGCTACCTGCATCTGGACTCGACCCAGGCACCGTTGTTCCAGTCGGTTGCCGACGTCTTGGCCTATCGGCGCATCGGCGACTTCGTCATCGACTTTGAGCCGTTTATCGCGAGCGCGCTCGAGGGCGATGTGGTTGAGTACCATGGCGAGACATCGCGCCATACCATTGCCGGCTGCCCCGAGCTTTCGCTGGTGGAGGAGGGGAGTAAGGTCACCTACACCAACGCCGCCTCCGAGATTCCCCCGGCGCACATCGAGACGCTCTGCCCCGAGGGCCTGACCTATATCTTTGGCTGCGGCCACGTGGGCGCTGCGACGGCGCGGGTGCTCACGGCGGCGGGCTTTGCCGTCGTGGCTTGCGACGACCGCCCCGGCACGCTGACCCCCGAATGGGTGCCCGGCGTCTACGACCGTCGTCTGGTCGATTATAAGAACCTGAGCGAGCTGTGCCCCATCGGCCCGCGCGACTTGGTGGTCGTCGCCACGGCGGGTCACAAGTCCGATATCGACGTGGTGATTCAGGCCATGCGCGCTAAACCCGCCTATCTGGGCTGCCTGGGCTCGCGCCGCAAGACCGCCTTTGTGCGCGCCCGCCTGGAGCAGGAGGGCTTCACGCAGGGCCAGATCGACGAGCTGCACCTGCCGATCGGTGTCGCCATCGAGGCCGAGGACCCCGAGGAGATCGCCATCTCCATCGCCGCCGAGATGATCCACCTGCGTCGCACCAAACTCGTCCCCCGCAAGCGCTAATCGCATCCCCATATATGAGTTGCGGTGAAATACGGACTGTTTAAGCCTGTTAAGCCGTCAAACGGTCCCTATTTCACCGCAACTGCCATTTTCCTCCGTCCCCTAGGGATCGATATGTGCGGGGGAGTTGTGGAGTTGTGCAGGCAGACGAGGTTTTTCTGGAAATACGCTCCCGATGCGCGTATAGTACCGATTGTTTTGTCGGCTCCTGCTGTGTCGAGTCCAAACCGCAAAATGCCATGAGCGGCGCGGATGCAGTCAGGAGGCACGAGGACAACCCACCGTGGCCACGCCCCGTGCTTAAAACCCCAAGAAGGAGTGAACAATGGCAGAAGAGAAGTATGTGCCGCGTCTGAAGACCAAGTACAACAACGAGGTCAAGCAGCAGCTTCAGGACAAGTTCCAGTACGAGAACGTCATGATGATCCCCAAGTTTGAGAAGATCGTCGTGAACATGGGTGTCGGCGAGGCCGCTACCGATTCCAAGGCCATCGACGGTGCCGTGCGCGACCTGCGCGCCATCACCGGCCAGCAGCCGATGATCACCCGTGCCCGCAAGTCCATCGCTACCTTCCGCCTGCGCGCTGGTATGCCGATCGGCTGCAAGGTTACCCTGCGTGGCGACCGTATGTGGGAGTTCTTCGATCGTCTGACCTCCGTCGCGATCCCCCGTATCCGCGACTTCCGCGGCATCTCCGCCAAGAGCTTCGACGGCCGTGGTAACTTCTCCATGGGCGTCACCGAGCAGCTCATCTTCCCCGAGATCGACTTCGATTCCGTCGATCACCAGCGTGGTATGGACATCACTTTCGTGACCACCGCCAACACCGATGAGGAGGCCAAGGCCCTTCTGGACGCCTTCGGTTTCCCGTTCAAGAAATAGGTTCACCTGCCCTAAAAGCGCCGTTTCCATAAGGGGACGGCGCTTGGGGCGAACAATACTCTATGTGAGGAGGATATAAGTGGCTAAGACATCGATGATCGTCAAGTGCAATCGCAAGCAGAAGTTCTCTACTCGTGAGTACACGCGCTGCCAGCGCTGCGGCCGTCCGCACTCTGTGTACCGCAAGTTCGGCCTGTGCCGTGTCTGCTTCCGCGAGCTTGCACTCAAGGGCGAGCTTCCCGGCGTTAAGAAGGCCAGCTGGTAAGTCACTACCAGCGTTTCAAGCATCCGTTTGGAACAGGGAAAACGCGCTAGTTAGGCTTTGCCGTTAAGGGCGGCGAAGAACCAAGAGCACGTGTTCATCAAGAACGAAGGAGAATCTGTATGAACCTTACAGACCCGATCGCAGATATGCTTACGCGCATCCGTAACGCTAACTCTGTGAACAAGGCCACGGTCTCCATGCCGAGCAGCAAGAAGCTCGTCGAGATCGCTCGTGTTCTGCACGAGGAGGGCTACATCGAGGGCTACGATGTCGAGGACACCGTTCCCCAGAAGACTCTGCACATCACGCTTAAGTATGGTCCCAAGAAGGCTAAGGTCATCAACGGCATCCGCCGCATTTCCAAGCCGGGTCTGCGTAAGTACACCGGCGTTGCCGACATGCCCCGCGTCCGCGGTGGCCTTGGTACCGCCATTATTTCCACCAGCCATGGCGTCATGACCGACCGCGATGCTCGCAAGCACAACGTCGGCGGCGAGATCATCGCTTACGTCTGGTAATTCGCTCGGTAGGTAGAAGGAAAGGAGATCACCGTGTCTCGTATCGGTAATAAGCCTGTCCAGATTCCCGCCGGAGTCGAAGTGGCAGTCAACGGCAACAACGTTGTCGTCAAGGGCCCCAAGGGCCAGCTCGAGCTCGATGTCTATGAGAAGCTCGCTATCAACGTCGAGGACAACGTCCTCACCGTTTCCCGTCCCGACGACGAGCGTGAGACCCGTGCCCGCCACGGCCTCACCCGCGCCCTCATCCACAACATGGTTGTTGGCGTTTCCGAGGGCTTCGAGAAGAAGCTCGAGCTCGCCGGCGTCGGTTACCGCGTGCAGCAGAAGGGCAAGAACCTCGAGTTCTCCCTGGGCTTCTCGCACCCCGTGATCGTCGAGGCTCCCGAGGGCATCACCTTCGAGGTTCCCGACAACACCCACGTGAACGTCAAGGGTATCAACAAGCAGCAGGTCGGTCAGATCGCCGCTGAGATCCGCGGTCATCGTCCTCCCGAGCCTTACAAGGGCAAGGGTATCCACTATGTTGGCGAGCACATCCGCCGCAAGCTGGGTAAGGCCGCCAAGTAGTCGTAACCGACTCACTCGCATAAGACCAGCACCCCGTCAGGTGCTGGCAAGATCAACCTTTTTAGGAGTTTACGTATGAACAAGCATAAGGCGAAGCTGGAAGGCCTCAAGCGTCGTCAGCGTCGTGTTCGCGGCAAGGTCTCGGGTACCGCCGAGCGTCCGCGTCTTCGCGTGACCCGTACTAACGCCAACATCTATGCCCAGATAATCGACGACAGCAAGGGCTCCAGCCTGACGCTCGTCTCTGCCTCGACCCTCGAGGCCGAGTTCAAGGGCACCCACACCTCGAACAAGGAGGCTGCGGAGAAGGTCGGTCAGCTCGTTGGCAAGCGCGCCATCGAGGCCGGCATCACCAAGGTCGCCTTCGATCGCGGTGGCCGTATCTACCATGGCCGCGTCAAGGCCCTCGCCGACGGTGCTCGTGCCGCCGGTCTCGAGTTCTAGGAGGTATGTAGCACATGGCTCGTAATCAGAAGCAGCAGCGCGAGGCCTCCGAGTTCGAGGAGCGCGTCGTTTACATCAACCGCGTGTCGAAGACCGTCAAGGGTGGTCGTCGCATGAGCCTCGTCGCTCTCGTCGTCGTTGGCGACGGCAAGGGCAACGTCGGCGTTGGCATGGGCAAGTCCGCTGAGGTGCCCCTGGCCATCTCCAAGGCGTCTCTCGATGCCAAGAAGAACATGTTCCACGTGCCGGTGACCGAGCAGGGCACCATCCCGCACGAGGTTCTCGGCCACTTTGGTGCCGGCCGCATCATCATCAAGCCCGCTGTCGAGGGTACCGGCGTTATCGCCGGCGGCGCTGTGCGTCCCCTCTTCGAGCTTGCTGGCATCAAGAACGTCCTGTCCAAGTCCCTCGGTACCGACAACGGCCTTAACATCATCAAGGCTGCCGTCGAGGGCCTCAAGGAGCTCTCCAGCCCTGAGGACGTCGCGGCTCGCCGTGGCCTGACGGTCTCCGAGATGTTCGTCGGTAAGGAGAACTAAGCATGGCTGACACCATCAAGATCAAGCAGGTCCGCAGCACCAACGGTTGCAAGCAGGACCAGGTCCGTACTGTCCGTGCCCTCGGTCTCCACAGGATCCGCGAGGTTCGCGAGATTGCTGACAACGAGTCCGTCCGCGGCATGATCTTCAAGGTCAAGCACCTTGTCGAGATTGTAGAGGAGTAGCAAATGCAGCTTCACGATCTTACTCCCGCGCCCGGTTCCACCAAGAACCGCAAGCGCGTCGGCCGTGGCAATTCTTCGGGTCACGGCACCACTTCTGGCCGCGGTCAGAAGGGCCAGGGCTCTCGCTCTGGCGGCACCAAGGGTGCCGGCTTCGAGGGTGGCCAGACTCCGCTGGCTATGCGCCTGCCCAAGCTTCCGGGCTTCCGCAACCCCCGTCGTATCGAGTACACCGCTGTTAACGTTGAGCGTCTCGAGCGTAAGTTCGAGGATGGCGCTGTGATCGACGGTGCCGCTCTTAAGGCCGCTCGCATCACCAAGAGCGAGTTCGAGCCCGTCAAGGTGCTCGGCAATGGTGAGCTCACCAAGAAGTTCACGGTCAAGGTCGACAAGGTCAGCGCTTCTGCGCAGGCCAAGATCGAGGCCGCCGGCGGAAAGGTCGAGCTGCCGTGCTAAATGGTCTTAAGAATGCTTTCCGCATCAAAGAATTGCGCGAAAAGATTCTTTTTACCATAGCTATGCTCGTCGTGTACCGCATTGGTGCGCACGTTCCTGTGCCCGGCATTCCCTTTCAGGGGATGCTGGGCCTTTTCTCGACCGATAACAATTCGGTCGCCGCAGGTGCTATGGCCCTCCTGAATCTTTTCTCTGGCGGCGCGTTGAGCTATGTTTCGGTGTTTTCGCTGGGCATCATGCCTTACATCACCAGCTCGATCATCCTCCAGATGCTCCAGGCCGTTGTGCCTTCCCTGCATGAGCTTGCCCGCGAGGGCGAGGTCGGTCAGACCAAGATTACGCAGTATTCGCGTTACCTCACCCTGGCTCTGGCAATCCTCAACTCCGTGGGTTACCTCTTCCTCTTTAAGAGCTTCGGCATCAGCTTTAATGGCGCCGGCGCTCCCGAGATCATCTTCGACCTCATGGTCGTCGGCACGCTCACCGCGGGCGCCATGCTGATCATGTGGATTGGTGAGCTCATCACCCAGCGCGGTATCGGCAATGGCATGTCGCTGATCATCTTTGCGAACATCATGGCCGGTCTGCCGCAGGCTATCTTCTCCAGCACCGAGGGCAATGCCGGTGGCATCATCACCATGGTGATCATCTGCGCCATCATCCTGCTGGTTATCCCGCTGATCGTTTTCCTTGAGCGCGGCCAGCGCCGCATTCCGGTCTCCTACGCCAAGCGCGTCGTGGGCCGTCGCATGATGGGTGGACAGACCACCTACCTGCCCATCAAGGTCAACACCGCGGGCGTCGTGCCGATCATCTTCGCTTCGGCGCTGCTGTACTTCCCGGCTCAGATTGCCGTGTTCTTCCCCGGCATCGGCTGGATTCAGGCAGTTGCCTCTGCGCTTTCGACCGGTTGGCTCAACTGGGTGCTTAACGTTGTCCTCATCGTGTTCTTCGCGTACTTCTACACCTCCATGGTGTTCAACCCCGATGACACGGCCGACAACCTTAAGAAGCAGGGCGGCTTTATTCCGGGCGTGCGTCCGGGTAGGGCTACCGCGGCCTACATCAAGAACGCGCTCAACAAGATCACGCTTCCCAGCGCTGTCTTTTTGGCGCTCATCGCCATCGTGCCTTCGATCATCTTCTCCTTCACGGGTAACCATCTGATCCAGGCATTTGGCGGCACGTCCATCCTCATCATGGTCGGCGTCGTGCTCGACACGGTCGATAAGCTCGAAGGCCAGATCAAGATGTATGATTACGATGGATTCTTTAAATAGGCTAGAGGAGGATTGCTCATGAACCTCGTATTGCTCGGAGCTCCGGGTGCCGGTAAGGGCACCGTCGCACAGGAGCTCGTCGCCGAGTTTGGCGTCGCTCACATTTCTACGGGCGACCTGCTGCGTGCTGCCGTCAAGGGTGGCACCGAGCTTGGTATTCAGGCTAAGAAGTACATGGACGCTGGCGAGCTCGTCCCCGACCAGCTCGTGATCGACCTTGTCAAGGAGCGCCTTGCCGCCGATGACGCCCAGCAGGGCTTCATCCTCGACGGCTTCCCGCGCAACACCGCCCAGGCTGTGACGCTCGATTCCGAGCTCTCCGCCATGGGTCGCGAGATCGACTGCGCCCTTCTGGTCGACGTGGCCCCCGAGGTCATCATCGATCGTCTGTCTTCGCGTCGCACCTGCCGCGCCTGCGGTTACACCGGCACGGCTGCCGATGCTACCTGCCCCAAGTGCGCAGGCGAGATGTATCAGCGCGACGACGACAAGCCCGAGACCATCAAGAACCGTCTCGACGTCTACGAGAAGTCCACGAGCCCGCTCGTCGACTACTATCGTGGCCAGGGTCTGCTCAAGTCGGTCAACGGTGACCAGGCTCGCGAGACCGTGTACGGGGATGTCAAAGAGGCTCTCGGTCTATGATCAGGATTAAGTCTGCAACGCAAATCGAGCAGATGAAGAAGGCAGGAGCGCTATCTAAGATGGCGCTCCGCCACGTTGGAGCCATGGTGCGCCCCGGCGTTTCGACCTTTGAGCTCGATCAGCTCGCGGAGCAGATTATCCGCATGCATGGCGGCATCCCGGCCTTTAAGGGTTACGGCGGGTTCCCGGGAACCATTTGCGCATCGATCAACGATGCCGTGGTCCACGGTATTCCCAACCCCGACATGATCCTGCGCGATGGCGATATCATTTCCATCGATACGGGAGCCGTTGTCGACGGTTGGGTCGGCGATAACGCTTGGACGTTTTTCGTCGGCACCCCCACGCCCGAGGCCAAGGCCCTGTGCGAGGTTACGCGCGATTGCCTTAAGGCTGCCATCGAGCAGGCTGTCCCCGGTAACCATATCGGGGACGTCGGTTATGCCGTTCAGTCCCTCGCCGAGTCTCACGGTTACGGCGTGCTTCGTGACTATGTGGGCCATGGCATTGGCCGCGTGATGCACGAGGACCCCAACGTTCCTAACTATGGAAAGAAGGGGAGGGGCGTTCGCCTCCAGGCCGGCATGGTCATTGCCATCGAGCCGATGGTTACGATGGGTTCCAACCATGTGAGCACGGGCTCCGACGGTTGGATTGTTACGACCAACGACCACCTGCCCGCCGCGCACTACGAGAACACCGTCGCCATTACCAATGACGGTCCGGTGATTCTCACCACGGATGCCCAGGGTGCTTGGTGTTCCTTGCAGGGCGGTGAAATGTAGGGCTTGCGTCAAATGCACGCCTTAACATTTCAAATGTAACAAGTTTCACTTAGTTGTGGAGCCATTACGAAGTTATTACGATGCGTGCATACGTGTTGTAGAATACTCAATCGCTGTCGTTTTCTAGAGAAAGATGATTGCTTGTGAAGAAGGAAGACGCAATTGAGCTCGAGGGTACGGTAAAGGAACCGCTGCCCAATGCCATGTTTAAGGTCGAGCTCGAGAACGGTCATTCGGTTCTGTGCAACATTTCTGGCAAGATCCGAATGAATTACATCCGTATTCTCCCCGGTGACAGGGTTGTCGTGGAGCTTTCCCCGTACGACCTGACCCGCGGCCGCATCACCTATCGCTACAAATAGCGGCACGCATACGCGCACTCCATTTCCGACTGCAGGCTTAGCTCAACCTACGGTCGGATTGTGTGTGAAGACCAGCCATAGTTTTAAACGCCTGCGGCTGGGCGAGTAGATAGTAGGGAAGTAGTTTGAGCGCTACCGAAAGGAAGAACGATGAAGGTACGTCCTTCGGTCAAGAAGATGTGCGATAAGTGCAAAATCATTAGGCGCCATGGCAAGGTCCTCGTCATTTGCGAGAACCCCCGTCATAAGCAGCGTCAGGGTTAAGAGAGGAGACTACGTTGGCCCGTATTAATGGTGTCGACCTCCCGCGTGAGAAGCGCGTTGAGATCGGTCTGACCTACATTTACGGCATCGGCCGCACCACTGCGACGAAGATCTGCGTCGAGTGCAACGTTAACGTGGATACGCGCGTTAAGGACCTCACCGAGGATGAGGTTAACGCCATCCGTGATTATATCGATAAGAACCAGATCATGGTTGAGGGCGACCTCCGCCGTGAGCGCAACCAGAACGTCAAGCGCCTTATGGACATCGGCTGCAACCGCGGCCTTCGTCACCGCAAGGGCCTCCCGGTCCGCGGCCAGCGCACCCACACTAACGCTCGTACCCGCAAGGGCCCGAAGCGTCAGATCGGTGCTAAGAAGAAGAAATAAGGAGCGCTAGATAGATGGCTACTGCTAAGAAGAACGTTCGCGCTGCCCGTCTGAAGCGCGCGGACCGTAAGAACATTTCCGTGGGCCAGGCTCACATTCGTTCTACGTTCAACAACACGATCGTTTCGATCACCGATCCCCAGGGCAACGTCATTTCCTGGAAGTCGGCTGGCCAGGTGGGCTTCAAGGGCTCCCGTAAGTCCACGCCGTTCGCTGCCCAGATGGCTGCCGAGGCTGCTGCCAAGCAGGCCATGGAGCACGGTATGAAGAAGGTTTCCGTCTTCGTCAAGGGCCCCGGCTCCGGTCGTGAGACCGCCATTCGCTCCCTCCAGGCTGCTGGCCTCGAGGTCTCGAGCATCCAGGACAAGACCCCCATTCCGCACAACGGCTGCCGCCCCAAGAAGCGTCGCCGCGTGTAACTGAAAGGATCGTATCAATATGGCAATCGACAGGACTCCTGTTCTTAAGCGCTGCCGTCAGCTCGGGATCGATCCCGCTGAGCTCGGTTACAGCAGCAAGAAGGAATCTATCCGTCAGCCCAAGCGCCGTCGCAAGGAATCTGAGTACGGCATGCAGCTGCGCGAGAAGCAGAAGGTCAAGTTCATCTATGGCGTTCTGGAGAAGCAGTTCCACGGCTACTTCAACAAGGCCCGTAAGATGAACGGCGTCACCGGTGAGAACCTCATGATCATCCTTGAGTCTCGCCTTGACAACGTCGTCTTCCGTCTTGGCTTCGCCCGCACCCGCAAAGAGGCTCGTCAGTCCGTCCGTCACGGTCACTTCACCGTGAACGGCAAGCGCGTGGATATTCCGTCCTACCGCGTCAAGGCCGGCGACGTCGTCGCTGTCGGCGAGAAGTTCCGTGACCTCCTCCCCATCAAGGAGGCTCTGATTTCCTCCGAGCGCTTTGAGGTCCCTGGCTGGCTCGAGGTCGATATCGAGAAGCTGTCTGGTAACGTGCTCGCTCTGCCGACGCGTGAGCAGATCAGCGGTGATATCAACGAGCAGCTCATCGTCGAGCTCTACTCTAAGTAGTCCATCCGGGCTGCTGAGGCTGGAGGTAATACATGTCAGAATTCATTAGGCCTCAGGTTCAGGTCGAAGAGATCAACGAGACGTCTGCTCGTGTCTCCGTCGAGCCGCTCGAGCGTGGCTACGGCGATACGCTGGGTAACTCCCTTCGTCGCGTTCTTCTGTCCTCGCTCGAGGGTGCCGCCGTCGAGGCTATTCAGATCGATGGTGCGCAGCACGAGTTCATGACCATCCCTAACATGGTCGAGGATGTCACCGACATCGTCCTGAATGTCAAGGGTCTTGTCTTCAGGGCTCTCGGCACGACCGACGAGGCGACCGCCACCATCTCGGTTGACGGCCCCTGCGAGGTCACCGGTGCGGACTTCTTTATTCCGTCCGAGTTTGAGCTGGTCAACCCCGAGCAGCACATCGCTACGCTCACCGAGGGTGGCCATCTCACCATGAGCATGCGCATCGGCTATGGCCGCGGCTATGTCTCTGGCGAGGCTAACAAGCGCGACAACGATCCCATCGGTGTGATCCACGTCGACTCGCTGTACTCGCCGGTGTCCCGTTGCGCCAAGCTCGTTGAGGCTTGCCGTGTCGGTCAGCACACCGACTACGACCGCCTTGTCCTCGAGATCGAGACCAACGGCTCCATCGCTCCGCGCGACGCCGTGGTCCAGGCTGCCAATATCATCAACCAGCATATGGCTGCCTTTATGAACCTTGCCGAGACCCCCGAGGTCGAGGAGGAGGCTTCGATCTTCGCTCCCGAGGTCACCAACGACAACGCCGAGCTGGACAAGCAGATCGAGGATCTGGACCTTTCCGTCCGTTCCTACAACTGCCTTAAGCGCGCCAGCATTCACTCGGTCCGTCAGCTCGTTGAGTTCTCGGAGAACGATCTGCTCAACATCCGTAATTTCGGTGTTAAGTCGATCGAGGAAGTGAAGGACAAGCTTGAGTCCATGGGCCTGAGCCTGAAGGCTTAATGCTTCGCATATTTGAGGAGAAACTAGACCATGCGTCACAACGTTAAGAAGGGCCTTAAGCTCGGCACCGATGCGAGCCACACCAAGGCCATGAAGAAGAGCCTTGCTAAGGCCCTCTTCGAGAACGACCGCATCAAGACCACCGAGACCCGCGCTAAGGCGCTGCGTTCGGTCGTCGATCCGATCATCACTTGGGCCAAGAAGGGCGACCTGCACTCTCGTCGTCTGGCTATCGCCAAGCTCGGCGATAAGCAGCTCGTTGCCGAGATCTTCGACAAGGCTGCTCAGGGCATGTGGCAGGACCGCAACGGCGGTTACACCCGCATCATGAAGCTCGGTAACCGTAAGGGCGACAACGCTCCCATCGTTATCATGGAGCTCGTCACCGAGCCTTGCACGCCTAAGGCCAAGAAGGCTGCTCCGGCCCCCAAGAAGGCCGCTGCTCCCAAGAAGGTCGAGGCTGTCGAGGAGACCGCTGCCGAGGAGGCTCCTGCTGAGGAGACCGCTGAGTAGACATTCCGTCTGCATAGGCTATATTCGAGGGGTACGTTCGCGTACCCCTCTTTTTTTGTCGCGATACCGTTGCTTGTTTGTTGGGAGCGCCCATGACTGCGCCGTCTGATTTCAATTCGATTTCCGAGCTTGACGCCACGCTCGTATTTCGCGTGGCCTATGATGGCTCGTCGTATAGCGGATTTGCCGAGCAGCCGGGACAGACGACGGTTGCGGGTGAGCTACGTCGAGCCATCGAGACGCTGCTTCGCCGCCCGATCGATCTGACGTGTGCGGGGCGTACCGATGCCGGCGTGCATGCCGTGGCTCAGTACATCAGCGTGCCCGTAACGGACGCTGAGCTCGCTTGTACGCGCCGTAGGTGGCTGCGGGCTATGGATGCCCTGCTGCCCAAAGATATCGCCATAAACGAGGTCTACAAGGCCCGTAAAGGCTTTTCTGCACGTTTTGACGCGCGTTCCCGTACGTATACGTACCGTATTGCCGATCGAGATGCGCGCCCCGTGCTGTCCCGTGGTGCCGTGTGGTGGCATCGCTATCCCTTGGATGTTGAGGCTATGTCTGCTGCCTGCCCCGCACTGCTGGGCGAGCAGGACTTTAAAAGCTTTTGCAAGGTTGCCTCGGCCGTTGGCAAGCCCACGCATCGCTGCGTGATGCGTGCCGAATTTGGCCATGAGGTTGCGTTTGGCGAGGACATCCTGACGTTCACCATCGAGGGCAATGCGTTTCTGCATTCGATGGTCCGTACGATCGTGGGCACGCTTGTCGAGATTGGCATGCATCGCCGTGAACCCGAGTGGATGCGCGAGGTTATCGATGCTTGCGACCGTACCGCTGCGGGCCCCACGGCTCCTGCCTGCGGCCTTACGTTTATGGGCGTGGATTACGATCCCGCCGAGCTTGTCGTGCTCGACTAGGGGAGGGCTTGACGTGTCGTGCGTCGACACCTGTCATCTGTGGGCTGCGCGTGTGCAACATCTGTTCTTGGCGTGCAATGCAACCGGTGTCTCATTGCTTTTATTGCCGGGGTGTACCATGAACCACGGTTTGATTCATTGCTGTCGAGAGGACGGATAATTTGGTTCGACGTGGTTCGCATCCGCGACTTTCGGTGATCCTTGTGGTAGAAGGTTCGCCCAGCTATGCGATGCGTGCGCTCGAGAGTATCCAGAACCAAGACCTCTACGATTTGCAGATTGTCGTTGTCTGCCGCGATGCTGCGCCCGGTGTGCGCCATTCGCTTCAAGTTGCTGCCGACAGGGACATCCATATTGATTTGATTGACGTCGAGGACGCGAAGCGCGGCGCTTGTCTTCGTGCCGGTTTTGATGCCTCGCGCGGCTCTCAAATCATCGCCATGAACGCCGATGAGTGGTTTGCTCCGCAGGCCCTTTCCAAGATGGTCGATATCGCGTGCGATACTGCGGCAGACATTGTGCTCCCCTCGGTGTCGCTCGATCGATACGATGCGCATCGCGAGCGTCATTCGCGCGTCTTGGATGCTGCCTCTATTGCCATAGAAGACGAGTCTTCTATGGTGACTGGGCTGCCCCAGTTGATTTTGGGCGGCCTAGTCGCTCAGACCTCTGGCGTGATGTATAGCCGTCCGCTGTTTGAGGCATGCCTGTCGCGCGGCAAGGCGTACCGTACGGTTGAGTTTATGGCTTATGCGCTCTCGCAGGCACGATTCGTGTCCGGCTGCGGCGACGCTTGTTTCCACGCGGCGGCACCTAAGCTTACAGATGCCTTTGATCCCACCATGTATGCCAGGATATCCGATGACACTCGAGCGCTCGACGAGCTTGCGGACTCACTCTCGGAAGCAGATAGCGGTGGTCGGCTCAAGCTGGCAAGCCAAAAGTTCTACTTTGCCGGACTGGTCGCCTGCATCGAGAATTTGTGTCTGAGCCCGCATGGGGTGTCGTCAATCGAGCGTTCCGCCCGCATGCGTGATATGCTCGAGGCGCCTCGAACCCGTCAGATGGTCGCCGCGCTCAAGGACAACCATCGGGGACTCGGTCTGTTGTTTGGGCCGATCGCCAGCGCCAAGCCCGCGCGCTGCGTGATGTGTACGCATCTGGCAGCTTTTCTTAACCGGACGGGCGCAAAAACCGCCTAAACGGCTCATTACGAAACAAACTTGCATAGAATTGTTTCGAAATGCGTTCTTATACACAAAAGCCTTCAAATAGCGTTAAACTATTCAATCACTGATTGATTGTCTCCGCCATCTTTTGGAGAGAGGGTTTGTATGGCTAAAAAACGCAATGGGCGCCAGGATGCCATTAGAGATATTGTGCGCAATAAGGATGTCCGCACGCAGCGCGTGCTGGTCGATGAGCTCCGTGCTATGGGCTTTGATTGCACGCAGGCGACTGTCTCTCGCGATATTGCCGATATGGGGCTGCGTAAGCTCCCTGAGGGCATCTATGTTCTGGCAGAGGACCTGCACCTGCAGCGTATGGTTTCCGAGCTCGTAACGGGCGTTCTGCGTACTGATAATCTGGTTATGATCAAGGCTCAGCCTGGCACGGCTTCCGGCATCGCCGCCGCCGTTGATGCGGCAGAGTTACCCGATGTGCTTGGCTCGCTTGCCGGCAACGATACGATTTTGGTTATTGCCCAGACGGCCGAGGACGGCGAGCGTCTCGAGGCGCTGATCAATAAGTTGAGCAATTCTCGCAAGTAGGTGTGCGGGTCGTGCGCTCGGCATTGTGTGCGCTGACATAGTGGCTTGTAAGGGGCATCGACGTTGGTCGGTACCCCTTTTTGTTTGCCGGTATAAAGACCGCCCACCAGGTCGCTTCAAACTAAAAGGCCCCCGAGCAGTTCAATAGGCTGCTCGGGGGCCTTGTTGCTTATGGCCGGATGATTTCTAGCCGACCGTATCGTCAGGCGTGGGCGAGGGGTCGGGAGTGGGCGTAGGCGTAGGCGTGCCGCCATCGCCGCCGGTCGAACCACCAGTGGAGCCGCCCGTCGAGCCACCGGTCGTACCGGTGCCGCCGGTGGTGTCGCCGCCCGTGGTCTCGGTGGTCGTGGTCGTCGTGGTAGTCGTCGTGGTGGTTTCCTCTTCGTCCTCGTTCTCGTCCTTGTCGTCGTTCTCCGTCTTCTTGGTGTTGTTGGTGCCGTAGAACTTCCAGACGCTGTTGTTCTTGTAGGTGGGCGCCGTTCCGGTCGCAAACTCCTCGCGCTCGGTACCGGTCAGAACGGTGTTCATAAACCGCTTAAAGACAGGCAGGTTGGTGCTGTCGCCCAGCAGGTCCGTGCCGTACTTTTGGATGGGGATCTCGCCCGCGGAATAGCCGGTCCACAGGGCGCACGCCAGCTGCGGGGTATAGCCGCAGAACCAAAGGTTGGTGGTGTTGTCGGTGGTGCCCGTCTTGCCGGCATAGGGCTGGTTGACACTCAGGGCGCCGGCAGCACCCGTACCGCTGCCCTTCATGACGCCGGACAGAACATCGGTGACCGCGGCGGCCTCGCCCTCGGTAAGCACCTGTGAGGGATTGTCGGTGTGCTGGTACAGCACCGAACCGGTACGAGAATCAATCTCGGTGATGGCGATCGGCTGGCGATAGTAGCCGCCGTTGGCAAACGTCGCGTAGGCGGCGGCCATCTCGAGTGGCGAGATCGAGCCGGTGCCGAGCGTCATGACGGGAACGTCCTCGATGTTGTCCTTGGCGGGGTCGATGCCGAGCTTTTTGACGAGCGAGATGATCTTGCTGTTGCCGACGGCTTCCGCCACCTGGATGTAGCCGGTGTTGGAGGAGTATGCCGTCGCCTGCTTAAGCGTGATGTTGCCGTAGCTCTGGTTGGCGTAATTTTGGACCTCGGTCGTGGTGCCCTTGGCCTTGAGCGGCGAGTTGCAGTTGAGGGTGACGTTGGGGTTCATGCCGTTTTGGATGGCAGTTGCCAGCGTAAAGGCCTTAAAGGTGGAGCCGACGGGACGCTTGGCCGTGGCATGGTTTACGTGGTTCTCGTCGGCGTTGTAGTCGTAGCCGCCCACCATGCACTTGATGTAGCCGGTCTTGGGGTCGACGACGACCATGCCCATGTCCAGGCCGTCAAGCGAGAGCGTGTCGAGCTGCTCGCGGACGGCATTCTCTGCCACCTGCTGCATCGTGGGGTCGATGGTGGTCTTGACGGTTAGGCCGCCCTTAAAGAGCACGTCGGTCGAGAACTCCTGCTCCAGCAGCTGCTTGACGTAGGAGACAAAGTAGGGCTGCGAGTAAACGTCGACGCCGCTGCCCGAGATTTCGGTCACGTTGAGGGTGATGGGCTCGGCCTGTGCGGCATCGTGCTCCTCCTGGGTGATGTGGCCCAGGCGCAGCATGTTGTCGAGAACCTTGTTGCGGCGAGACAGTGCCAGATCGGGATTGACCGTGGGGTCGTACTGCGAAGGCGAGTTGGGAAGGCCGATGAGTAGCGCGGCCTCGCTCAGGGTGAGGTCGGCGGCGCTCTTGGACAGATAGGTCTCGGCTGCGGCCTCGATGCCGTAGGCGCCGTGGCCGTAATAGATGGTGTTGAGGTACATCATGAGGATCTCGTCTTTGGAGTACATGTCCTCCATCTTGATGGCGATGTAGGCCTCGCGCACCTTACGCTCAATGGTCGAGTCGAATTGCTCCTCCTGCAGGATGGTGTTGCGCACCAGCTGCTGGGTGATCGTCGAGGCGCCTTCGTGCCCGCCGCCGAGGGTTGCCACCGCAGCACGCGCGATACCCCACAGGTCGATACCGCCGTGCTCGTAGAAGCGCTCGTCCTCGACGTCAACGGTGCCCTGCAGCACGTAGGGGGAGACCTCGTCCTTGGTGATAGACTTGCGGTTTTGCGTGTAGAAGCTCGCGATCTTGTTGCCGTTGCAGTCGACGATCTCGGTGGGCTCGCTCACCAGATACGCGTTGGCGTCGGTGTAGTCGGGCAGATCGGACAGCCAGCGGTTGACGTTGCCGACCATGCCGATGCCAAATGCCACGCCCGCAATCAGCAGAAAGCCCAAAAACGAGAGCAGGATTATGGGCAGAGCATGCGTCTTTGAACGGCTGCGTCCCTGTCGTTGGCGAGGACCCATATATTGACCTCCAGGTATGTCGTGCCGGACGGTGGATGTGCCGTCGGGGCAGGATGGACATAAGTTATTACACGATAAACCAAACGGGGCGCGCGAGGCCTCGTGTATGCTGGAAGACGGCATTTTTCAGAGTGAATGCATACCTTGGTAAGGAGTTTGTCGATGGCGATTCGGACGATGGGGCCGAGCGGACAATACGAGACTGGATTGGATGCTGCCGGTGCGGCGCTGCCCGAGCTGCTGGCGCCGGCGGGCGGACTCGACCAGATGCTTGCGGCCATCGCCGCGGGTGCCGATGCCATCTATGCGGGGTTGGGCGGCTTTAACGCCCGTGTGAGCGCCCATGGCTTTACGGATGACGAGTTTGCGCGCGGCTGCGCCGTGGCGCATGCCCATGGCGTGCGTGTGTACGTAACGCTCAACGTGTTCGTGTTTGACGATGAGTTGTCCGACGCGGTGGCGTTGGGAGCTCATGCACTGGAGTTGGGCGCCGATGCTCTGATTGTCGCCGATGCCGGGTTGGCCTGCGCGCTGCGCGCGGCGATTCCCGGGGTCGAGATTCACCTGTCCACGCAGGCGGGCGCTCATAGCGAGAGCGCCGTGCGGCTTGCCGCCGATGAGCTTGGGGTCGAGCGCGTGACGACGGCACGCGAGCTGACGGTCGACGAGATTGCGGCGCTATGTGCCACGGGCGTGCCCATCGAGGTATTCTGCCACGGTGCGATTTGCATCGGCTATTCGGGGGCGTGCGAGTTCTCGGCCCTGCGGCGTGGGCGCTCGGCGATGCGCGGCGACTGCACGCAGCCGTGCCGTTTGGCGTACGACCTGGTGGACGAGGCTGGACAGAGCGTTGTCGCCGTCGAGGGAGATCGCCTGCTGTGCCCGCGTGACTATCTGGGTATTGCGCATCTGCCCGAGCTTGTAGATGCCGGCGTGGCGTCGCTCAAGATCGAGGGGCGCATGAAGAACCCTGATTACGTATTCAACGTGGTGCGGGTGTGGCGCCGGGCACTCGATATGCTGTGCGACGGCGCGTGGGACCCCGGTGCCGTGGAAGAGCTCGAGCGCGAGCTGGGAAGGTCGTTTAACCGTGGGTTTACCGATGCGTACCTGCGAGGACGTTCGGGTGCCGAGCTTATGAGCTTTGAGCGTGCGATCAACCAAGGTGTGCGCGTGGGACGCCTGGTGGCCGTTGGCCACGAAGAGGTAACCGTTGAGCTCGATGCCGCCGTGGCGGCGGGTGACACGCTCGAGATTCGGTTCTATCCGGGTGCCGACGCGCGTCCCGATGTGCCCAAGCGCTGGCCGCAGGTGCCCTGTCCGGTGGATGCCGCGGCGGGGGAGCGCGTCGTCATGCATTGCAAGCGTAAGGTTGACACGGGCTGCGAGGTGTACCTGATTCGCAGCGCCGGCGTGTTGGATCAGACGGCGGCGGTGTTGGAGCGCATGCGGGCCGAGGCGGATGCGATTGCGCCCGTTGCGCGTGCCGTTGAGGTGCTGCCCTTTGAGGGCGTTACGGTGGATGGCGGTGCGTCGACGGAGTTGGTGGAGTGCGCGGTTCCCGCTCGCATGGTTTTTGCTTGGCAGCTGATGGATGCCGACCCGCGCGGAGAACTCGATTTGTCCGACGCTGTTGTGGTGCTTGACGAGGTGTGCCGCACGTGTGACGCTGACTGGACCCGCTCACTGATGCAGCGTGCCGGGCGCGTTGTCTGCCGCAACCTGGGACAGGTGGTGATCGCTCGCGAGCTGGGCGTGACGTTTGACGTGGCGGCCCCGGTGTTCTGCGCGAATCGGGCCACGCTTACCTGGCTGCGCGGACTCGGTGCGGGGCGGGTGTACTTGCCGGCCGAGTTGCTCGGCAATGATGCGGAGCGTATTGCCGAACTGGCTGCTGAACCCGGCGTCTGGGGTCCGGTCGATGCCGACCGTCCCGAGCTTATGGTGTGCGAGCACTGCCTGCTGACCGCCGAGGGCGTCTGCGCTACCGATGCGACGGGACAGGTCCGTTGCCGCGACTGCTCGCGCCGTCGGCAGGTACGCTATCTGGTCGAGCGTGACGGTACACGTTTGCCAGTTGCCATTGACGCATGCGGCAGGACGAGGATTTTCCTGTCGTAGGTGCCGCGTCGCGTCAGTTTGTTATCATATGAGAGTTTATGGACTTCCAGCACCGCCGTATCCGGTGAGGGTGCTATAGCAAAAGGAGGATACCCAATGCTGTCTGTTGACGAGCAAATGCGTATCATCACCTCGGGCGCCGCGCAGATCGTTCCCGAGGCCGACCTTCGCAAGAAGCTTGAGAAGGGCGAGCCCCTCAACATCAAGCTCGGCGTCGACCCCACCAGCCCCGACCTGCACCTGGGCCATGCCGTGCCGCTGCGCAAGATGCGCCAGTTCCAGGACCTGGGCCACAACGTCACCCTCATCATCGGCAACGGCACCGCGCTGATCGGCGATCCCTCGGGCAAGAACTCCACGCGTCCGCAGCTTTCGCAGGAGCAGATCGAGGCCAACGCCGAGACCTACGTGAGCCAGGCCATGAAGATCCTGGACCCCGAGAAGACCACCATCGTGCACAACGGCGACTGGATCCTTTCGATGGATCTGGCCGGCCTGCTGCAGGTGTGCTCCAAGTTCACCGTTGCCCGCATTCTTGAGCGCGACGACTTTACCAAGCGCTACCAGTCTCAGACGCCGATCGCCCTGCATGAGTTCCTGTATCCCGTGATGCAGGCTTTCGACTCTGTGCAGATCAAGGCCGACGTGGAGATGGGCGGCACCGATCAGCTCTTCAACCTGCTCGCCGGCCGCGAGCTCATGGAGAAGATGGGTATGGAGCCGCAGATTGCGCTCACCATGCCGCTGCTCGAGGGCACCGACGGCGTGCGCAAGATGTCCAAGTCCTATGGTAACTACATCGGCCTGACCGACGCTCCCAAGGACATGTTCGGCAAGACCATGTCCATCCCCGACGAGATGATCGGCAAGTACTATCGTCTGGCCAGCTCGCTCGCCCCGGCCGAGGTCGACAAGATCGACGCCGCCCTGGCCGACGGTTCCGCCGACCCCTACGAGCTCAAGCGCGCTCTGGGCCGCGACCTGTGCGATACCTACCACGGTGCCGGCGCCGGCGACGAGGCCCAGGCCGAGTTCGACCGTGTGTTCAAGGAGGGCCAGCTCGCCGACTTCCCCGAGAAGCACGTTGAGCTGACCGTCAACGACGAGGGCCAGATTTACCTCGCTGGCCTGCTCAAGGACCTGGGCCTTTCGGCCAGCGCCGGTCAGGCCCGCCGCGACATCGACGGCGGCGGCGTCAAGATCAACGGCAAGGCTGTGGCTCCCAAGAGCTACAACATCGATCCGAGCGCCCTCAAACTGGGCGACACCCTCTCCGTGGGCAAGCGCAAGGGCTTTAAGTTGGTCTAACGAGCGAGTTGACCTCACAAGTGCAATAAGGCCGCAGCCGGGAATCCCGACTGCGGCCTTTTTGGTTGCGACGATCCCTTGGGGACGGAGGGATCATTTGGCGGTGCCGTTAAGCGGAAGGGGTGTTAGCGGGACTATCTTTTTGGCATACAATGGCTATTGGCTTGCTGCGGTGAAGGTCTGTCCGCTCCGCAGCTTTTTTCTACGGTTAAAGGAGTATGTATGTCCGTTGAGGTCATGAGGTCTGTGATCGATGCTGCCGAGGGGCGCGTGCCCGTCGACACGCTGTTTGCCAATGCGCAGATTGTCGACGTGTACGGTCAGCGCGTGGCGCCCGGTAGCGTTGCCGTCAAGGACGGTCTGATCGTCGGCGTGCTCTACGATGGTCGCGACGATGCCGCTGACACCTACGAGGCAACTGAGGTCATCGACTGCCAGGGTCGCTATCTCGCTCCTGGTTTTATTGACGGGCATCTGCATATCGAGTCTTCGAACATCCGCCCCGCCGAGTATGCGCGCATGGCGGCGACGCGCGGTACCACCACTGCCATTGCCGACAGCCACGAGATCGCCAACGTGGCGGGCCTGGACGGCCTGCACTTTATGATCGAGGACGGTCGCCGCGCGCCCATTTCCATCAAGTACATGATGCCCTCGTGCGTGCCCGCGCTACCCGATGAGCAAGCGGGCGCTGTGATTACCGCCGCTGACATGCAGGCGTTTTTTGCCGAGCATCCGGGCGATGTTTTTGGCCTGGGCGAGATGATGAACCTGCCGGGTGTCTTTATGGCCGACCCCGAGACCTGTGCTCGCATCGATGCTGCCAACCAGACGCCGTCCAAGCAGGTCGACGGCCATGCACCGCTCGTTGCCGGCAAGGACCTTAATGCCTATGCCGCGGCGGGCATTATCGCCGATCACGAGTCGACGATTCCCGAGGAGGCGCTCGATAAACTGTCTCGTGGCATGTACGTGATGCTGCGCGAGGGCACGTGCAGCCATGACCTGGCCAATCTGTCGCCGATGCTGCTGGAGAACCCCGCGCGCGCCCGCCGCTGCTGCTTTGCGACTGACGACCGCGCCCCTTCCGATGCGCTTGCGACTGGCATGATCGACAATGCCTGCCGCGTGGCGATTGAGGCCGGTATCGACCCCGTGGTCGCTATCTCTATGGCGTCCCTCTCCACGGCCGAGGCGTTTGGCCTGGATCACGGCTGCCGCGACCCGCACGAGCTGCGTGGTGCGATTGCCCCGGGCAAGCGCGCCGACCTGCTGGTGCTTAATGACCTGACGTTCGCCACGGCTCCGCATCGCGTATATGCCGCCGGTGCTCTGGTGGCGCAGGACGGCACCTTTGTGGGCGAGATCGCACCCGAGATGGCTGAGGTTGCGGCGCTTGCCGATGAGCTTCGCGCCTCCGTTAAGCTGCCGAAGCTTTCGCTCGACGTGTTTGACTATGCCTTTAAGCCGGGCGAGGCCGTTATCGATGTCATCCCGGGTATGGCTATCACGGGTATGGTTCGCCCCGAGAGTGCCGAGGGCCTGCGCCGCATTATGCTGATCGAGCGCCACGGCCGCGGCGTGTCGCTGCAGGCCGAGGGCGCCGACGGTGACGGCCCCGCGGGTCTGGGCTTGGTTGGCAAGCATATCGGTCGCGGCTGGGTGCGCGGCTTTACCATCACGGGTGGCGCCGTTGCCTCCACGATTGGCCACGACTCGCACAACGTGTGCGTGGTGGGCGACAATGCGGCGGATATGATGGCTGCCGTTGAGGCCGTGGGCCAGGGCGGCCACGTGCTGGTGCGCAACGGCGAGGTCGTGGCGCGCATTCCGCTGGCGCTCGGTGGCCTTATGAGCGAGGGCACGGCCGAGGATGTCGCCGCGCAGCACGACGACTTTATGGTCAAGGCGCGCGCCATGGGTATCGAGCCGCCGCTCGACCCCATCATGGGCATCATCTTCCTGCCCCTGCCGGTCATCCCGACGCTCCGCATCCGCCCCGAGGGTATGTTCGACGTCACGACCTTCACCTACGCCGACTAGTCATCAGGGACGTTCTTAAACGACTAGCCGTTGGGGACACTCTTTGGCGGGCTGCCTGACGTCGCGACCGTGGGGCCTCTGGCGCGCGTGAGCTATTTGCTAGGTCCATGTAACGTTTATAACTACGGGGTCTTATTCGAGCTCCCTTTGGGTACGGTGTTTTCAGATATACATCTGTTTTCACTACTAAGCCCGAAGGGAGCTTTTCTATGTTTAAACTGATTGCATCCGATATGGACGGCACACTGCTTGACGAAAACGGCCAGGTGCCTCCCGAGACCTACGAACTGATTCTGGCGCTACACGAGCATGGCGTGCATTTCGCCGCATCGTCAGGTCGTCGCTACGATCGCCTGTGCGAGTTCTTTGCGCCCGTTCGCGACAAGATGGACTTTGTCGCCGCTAACGGCGCCCAAGTCTACGCCGACGGTAAGATGGTAGACCGTGAGGTGTATTCCCACCTGGCGATTCGAAGGCTCGCCCAAGCCGTCAGGACGTTTCCCAATCTGCATCTTGCGCTCTTTGACCGAACCAAGTCCTTCCTGCTCGATGACGAGTGCAAGTTCGTGCGTGAGGTCGATAAGGACCTTCCCAATGCCGAGCGTATTTGGGAGCTGCCCGATCCCAGCGTAAATATCATCAAAGCGAGTATCTTTTGCGACGACAGTGCGGTTATGGACAGTGCGTACGTGCTACAGCGCGAACTTGGTCAGCTCTTTACTTTTGCGCCTTCGGGCAACGCGTGGATCGATGCCATGCAGCCCGGTGTGTCGAAGGCCTCGGGTATCGCGCAGCTCGCGGAGCATTACGGCATTGGTCGCGACGAGGTCATGGCGTTTGGCGACTCGATGAACGACTACGAGATCATTCGCTTTGTCGGCACGGGCTGCGCGATGGAAAACGCGCGCCCCGCGCTTAAGGCGGTGGCCGATCGCGTGGTAGGTTGTAACCGCGACCACGCCGTCCAGCAGGAGCTCCGTCGCGTGCTGGAGAGTCTCTCCTAATCCGGCAGATGGGGACGTTCCTTTTCTGCCGACAGTGGGGGACAGTCCTTGCAGCTTTTTGCGAAGAGTGTCCCCAGTGACTAGTCGTTTAAGAACGTCCCCAATGACTGACTAATGACTAGGCGAGGGCGGCCATGATGGTGCGGGCGACGCCGTCGTGGTCGTTGTCGTATTCGGTGATGGCGTCGGCGGCCTCGCGATCTTCGGGCTCGGCGTTGATCATGGCCATGCCATGGCCCGCTGCCTGCAGCATGGGGATGTCGTTGATGTTGTCGCCGAACGCCCAGGCGTCGGCGAGACGCTCGCCCAGATGCTCACACAGCCACGTGAGGGCCGTTCCCTTGGTGGCGCCTTCGCCCATAACCTCGATATTCATGGCGTACGAACGCGTGACCTCAATGCCTCCGAGCGTGTCGAGCGCCGCCGCGATGGCGTCGCGATCGGCGGGGTCGTGCCAGTACATAGCGATGCGTTCGAGCGTCTCGACCTCGTCGATCTTGCTGTCGATATTCATGTCGATCGGCGTTCGTGTGCGCTTGAGCGAAGCCGCGATGTGGGGGTCGCCGCCACAGAACTCATCCAGACGCCCGTATAGCGAGCGGGGGAGGAAGCACTGCCCATCCGCGAAGATATCGAAGGTCACATCGTGGCCGGCGGCAATGCGATGGATGCGGTGGGCAATGCCACGGTCGAGCGGACGGCTCAAGATGCACGTGGCGCGCGAGGCGTCGGTGGGCGTATCCTCGTCGAGCTGCCAGACGCTGGCGCCGTTGGCACAGACCGCGTAATGCACGGCGGGATGGGCGAGAATGGGCTCAAAGATGCCCGACAGTGGACGTCCCGTGCAGGGAACAAACTCGATGCCACGACGTGCGAGCTCGTCGAGCATCGCCCAGGTGGCATCGCTCATTTGCTTATCGCTCGTCAGCAGCGTCCCATCCATATCGGAAAACACAATCATTTGATGCAGCCCTTTCTACTGGCATAAAAAGCGTGGCCGAGGGCGGTGATGCCCTGGCCACGCTCGAGTTCTATAACGGTCCGCGTCCTAGCGGTCGGCGAGCGGCTTGTACTCCAGCGGCTCGATCATCGGACGATAGGCGGGGCGGATGATACGGTGCGCGCAGAAGAGCTCTTCCATGCGGTGTGCCGACCAGCCGGCCATGCGGGCGACGGCGAATAGCGGCGTAAAGAGCGTTTCGGGCACGCCGAGCATCTTGTAGATAAAGCCCGTGTACAGGTCGATGTTGGCGCAGATGGGCTTGGTCATGCCGTGGTCGCGCATGACCTGGGGTGCCAGGCGCTCGATGCGCTCGATGAGCGCGAACTCTTCGCCCAAGTCCTTCTTGGCTGCCAGCGAGCGCGCGTAACGACGGCAGACCTCGGCGCGCGGGTCGCTGAGCGTATAGACGGCGTGGCCCATGCCGTAGATGAGGCCCGTGCCGTCGAAGGCCTGCTTGTCGAGGATCTTGCCCAGGTAGGCCGCGACTTCGTCCTCGTCCTCCCAGTTGGAGACATGCGCGCGGATGTCCTCGTGCATAGACACGACCTTGGCATTGGCACCACCGTGGCGCGGGCCCTTGAGCGAGCCGATAGCCGCGGCGTAGGCGGAATACGGGTCGGTGGCCGAAGACGACAGCACGCGGCAAGCGAAGGTGGAGTTGTTGCCGCCGCCGTGCTCGGCATGCAGCATGAGCATAACGTCGAGCAGCATCGCCTCATCGCGGGTGAACGCCATGCCGCCGCGCAGGACCTGTAGGATGGTCTCGGCGGTGGAGAGACCGGGCGTAGGGTGCGGCACGTGAACCTCGGAGCCGCGAAGCTTGGCGACCGAGGCCATGTGTGCGAAGGCGGCGATGCGCGGGAGACGTGCGAGCATGGAAATGGCGACGTCGATTTCGTGCTCGGGCGTGATCACGTCTGGTTCGGCATCGAAGGCGTAGAGCAGCAGTACGGCGCGCTGGAGCACGTTCATGATGCTCGACGATACCGTGGTCATAGGGAACTCTTTAACGTACTCGTCGCTCAGATGTCTAAAGGCGCCCAGGCGCTCGCAAAAGCCGTCGAGCTCTTCCTTGTTGGGCAGCGAACCCGTGATAAGCAGATAGGCGACTTCCTCGTAGCCATAGCGATTCTCGGCCTGGGCATTGTTGACCAGATCCTCGATGCTGTAGCCGCGAAGCGTGAGCTTGCCCTGATCGGGCACGACCTTTCCGTCGACCTTGTTGTAGCCGTGCACATCCGAGATACGAGTGAGACCCGCGACCACGCCCGAGCCGTCGGCATTGCGTAGGCCGCGCTTGACATTGTGCTCGACAAACAGGCCCTCGTCATAAGGGTCGGTCGGCAGGCCGTGGTAGAGGCTTTCGCTCTCAGACGAAATCTGGCGGCTTGCTTCGTAATCCAGAACCAGTCGGCTCAAGTGGTCATCGAAGCGGTAATAGATTTTCTTGGCGTCGTAGGCCATGCGCGCTCCTCTCCGGGCCGCATCGGGGTGGCCTGCATGGGCATGCGCGTGTCAGGCTATCCCCAGCGGCCTGCTCGCTACAGGCGGTACATAAAGTTAAAGACGTCCTCGCGCTGGATGGACACGTTGACGCCCGAAAGCTCGCCGGCCTCGGCCAGGGCCTTCTGCAGCTCAGCGAAGTCGAGCTTGGACTCGGCGGTATCGGCCAGCATGGTCATGGTGAAGATGTCCTCGATAATGGACTGCGTGATGTCGCGGATGTCGACGTTGGCCTCGCCCAGGACACGGGTGACGCCGGCGACGATGCCGGGGCGGTTCTTGCCAAGGACGGTGATGACGATACGGGAGGACGAGATCTCGGCCATGGGAAACCCTTTCGCGTGGTTGCGGCGCGCGCGGGGCGCTCCGCTACGGTACAGTGTTCATCATTGTACCTGTCTGGCGCCAAAAGAGGTGCGCTCGCTGCGGCGTTACATGCCTGCAACATGAGCGTAAGGGGGAAGGCCGCACGGGGAAGAGCCGTCTGGCGCGTGTCCGGCTCGTGTTGGGTTGATTTCCGATCTCAGCCGAACACATTGAGCGGACAGGCCGTTCCCGCAGTCAGCCGAACGCCTCCGACGGCTGATTTCGAACTGGAAGCGGAGGGCATCCCCGCCCTTCGGTAGGGGATACCGCTCCGCGGCGCATGCCGCGGGCGGCGCCCCTATCGGACCACCGTGACCTCAGTTGGGATGGGCCCAGCACTGCCGCGTACTCGGTGAGCTAGAGCCAACTGTTCGTCTCCACGTCGCGTATGGCGATATTTCGGTCGTCCGGCTCGGTGATGCCGTAGCCGAACGCCTGGAGCGTCTCGATGGACTCCTGGATCCTCTGTTGGAACATGGGACCCGGATCGACCCTCGGCCCGAGGTGCCCGCGCCAAAGGCACGGCGTGGCGCGCAGCATGTTATGGATTTTGGAGATGGGCTCGATGTCGGCGTAGACGTTGAGCGTCGCCATGGCGTCCTTGTGGCCGAGGATCGATTGGAGCGCCTTGATATCGCCGCCTTGGCGGATCCACTGCGTTGCGAACGTGTGGCGAAGGCCGTGGAACGTGATCAGCTCGTCGTTGGTGCCCATGAGGCCGTTGGTCTCCGAGAACGTCTTGAACGCCCTGCGGATATAGCTTGTCGTCGCGAAGGTCGCGCCCGGCTCCGACAGGATGTAGCAGTCCCCGATCTCGACCGCCCCGGTAAGGCCGCGCAAGCGCAGCTTTCCGCAGTCGATCTCGTGGGTCTCCTTCAGGAAGGGGAGTAGGCCGACCGGGTCGATGGGGATACCCCTAGCGTCATGGGTCTTGGTGTCCTTGATGAACGAACCCATTCCCTTCGCGTACGCCACCGAGTGTCTGATCGAGATCAGGCCCGTCTCGAAATCCACATCGCACCACCGAAGGCCGCAGACCTCGCCGATTCGCATCCCCGTGTGCAGGGCGAGTACGACCGCCCTCTAATCCTCGGCGGACCAATCGAGTCCGAACTCCTTTCGGGCATCCTCTTCGCTCATGACTTCGAGAAGGTCTCCGGGTTGGCAACGAAGGGCGAGGCATAGCTGCTCGAGTGTGTTGAAGCGAATGCCGCGAATATGCCCTTTTTTAATACGGGACAGGTTCACGGGCGTGGTTCCAATCCTTTCGGCAAGTTCGTTCGAGGAAATCTTTCGCTCGGCCATGATCTTGTCGAGGCGAACAATTACGGGCATGGCGTTTCCTTACGCAATCTCGTCGGAGTCGAGGTACAGCTCTCGGGCGTACAAGAAGAGCTGGGAAAGCATGAACAGGACGATGCCGAGAACCAGAGAGGTCCAATCGAATGATGAAGCGATCTCTTGGGCGCCGACGGCCCCCTCGCCGCCAAACATCGAAACGGAGGTTTTGAGTGAGCCGGCGTAGAGGCTGGTGGCAGCTTGAACAACGAAGAGAATGCCGAGCACCTTCAAGCATGTCGCAGACCCTTTCTTGAAGGGGTCTCCGCTCTTGATCGTCCACACGAGAACGGCGCTGAGGATGGTCGTAGCGATACCGATGACGGCAGGGACCAATGTCGAGATCGCAAGGGCTGGATACGCGGGGGAGTCTGCAATTACAGGGTTGTCGAGCACTTCGATTGCTGGCTTTAAGGAGAACGCCACTTGTGCGATGGCGGTGGCGCAAAGGGTCGCAGAGGCTATCGCACATGCGATGCGGAAGGAATGAAGCCGGGGAGTACGATTGTCGGAACTCATAATAACCTCCGAGGAATTTAAAAGACTCAGGTTACTTTTTAACAGTTTATGTTAAATTGACTTTGCCGGCAAGTAATAAGGGCCGAGCATTTTGTTCGGCCCCTCTGTTCCGACTGGATGAGGTTAAGGTTGGCGATGAATATGCTCAAAATCTCGAAGGCGATCTTTAGGTCGCTTCTCTCCTCCAGGTCGCTCTGTGTTGTCGTTGTTGCGTTGATGGTTCTTTGTGCTCTGCCCGTCTTCAGGAGCGCGGCTGGCATCGACGGACGGGTCGAATACCTCGAGTCGGGAATAACCCGTGTTGAGCAGGAATTGTCAGCATCCTATGCGGATGCGCTTGTGAATGCGGGGGAGGACGGTGTCTATACCTCTTCATCAAGCATGCCCGCGCTTCTGTACCCTCTTGCCGCGGGACGTCTTATCTTGGCACCGCTCTCTCCCCTACTTCCGTTTCTGCAGATATCGGATGGAGAGTACACCTATTATGACGGATCGAAGGAGTACTTGCTATGGGTCGCAACGGCCGTTGCCGTCTCGTTCCTTGCCGCGCGTCTTAACAAACGTGAAAAGCTCATCATCCAGGCACCGATGGGCGAGCTGGGTAGACTTGTTGCATCGAGCGTATGGGCGAGTGTTTTTGCAATGCTTGCCGTCCTCGCCATCAATCTTCCAGGGATAATCGCCGCGCTTGTGAAGAATGGCCCGGGCTCGCCGTTCTATCCGATAGGCTACATTCAATATGCGACTCCGGTTATCAAACCGGCTTGGCTGGTGTTCGCGCAGACGGCCATCTTGCAATTCTTGGTGGCAGCGTTCATCTCGCTTGTCGTTCACCTTGCCGTGAAGATTGCCAATAACCCTACGCTTGGAATCGTGTTCGTATGTGCCCTGATGGGGGTGACGATGGTTCCCGGGTATTACGGAAGATCCATCGCTTTACGTGAGTTCGCCCTGTTGAATCCCCTTACGTATGCGAACACTGAGTTGACCGTCGGCGCCTATAGCCCGTACCCGACAACGCAGATAGTGAATCTGCCTGGACTTTGCTTCGAGCGTGGCGCGATTGCCCTCGTATGCGCAATCGGGATCGAGGTGCTGGCAATTAGCCTGCTTTGCGTTGCTGGAAAGAGCGGCTGCGCGCGCCCGATATCCCCGATTTGTCTTGAGAGAGGTTCCTTCGCTGCATCGAGAACGGCAACTCGTTCGAGCGCTTGTGCCTCCGCCGTTGCATACGTAAGAACGATGGGGAAACTGCTCCTGCGTTCTCCTACCCTCGCCGTATGCGCGATTGCAATGTCGGCGACGATGCTGGCCCCGGCTCTGGTCGAGATGTTTCCTGACGCTGATAACGTTTCCGCTGTTCGGTATAGGGATGGGGAGCTCCGTTCAATAGATCGGTATCTAGAGCAGAACGCTGCGAATATGGACGTCGAGGGCAAAGCGGCCCTGGAAGACATGCGGGATGCTCTTTCGGGTTTCGTGTACGCGCCTATGCCTGCGGAGGGGTTTCGAAGCCTTGCGACGTACGAGCGCGCTCGAGGTGAGCTGGGCGCGGCAGATGCGACTCTCCTGCAATCGATCGGAATCGAGCCGGAGACTCCTTCTCGTGCGGAGGCGCGCGCCCTTCTGCTTGAGTCGATCGCGAGCTTGCCGGACCCCAAGGTTTACGAGTTAAGTACGAAGATGCCCCCATTAATCCTCCTTTCGTATCTCCAGGCAGCGCTTCCCTCCTTATTTTTGCTGTTGCCCGTGGTTGTCACATCGCTCGCGTGCACCCACCTGCAGTGTCGTTCCCTTCTGGTTCTCCAGATCCCCGCAACAGCGCATGTGCGTTTTCTGACGGCTGTTGCGCTGGCTCTCCTGCTTGGCTTGGTGCTGCTTTTGGTGTCGATGGTTCCCGCTGTCGTTGTGTCCGTGATTAAGAACGGTGCGGGTGGATCGGAGTATCCCGTCGCTCTCATTCGGGCGGGAGCTTCGACAACGTCCATGGTGGGGGAGGCGGTGTTGTGCAGTATTCCGTTGCTGGTCATGGCATACGGCGTGATTTCCGTCGTCGCTGCGTTGACAGCAGCGATTAGCCGCAACCCCGTTGTCACCGGAATGGTTTGCGCGGTTCTCTTGGTGTTGGGTTCGTTGAGCGCTCATGTCGAAAGCGTGGGCATGGGCGTCGCGCTGCTGGCTCCATTCGCCTCGTTTGATCCCGCTTCCCAGGTGGGGACGATTGGGTTCCTTGGGCGAGGGACGAACGCGATGCCTTTTGGAGAGGTCGTCGGCGCATCGGGCGCTCTGCTGGTGGTCTTGGGCGCCGTATCTCCGTTGATGGTGCGCCTGAGTGTTCCAAAGATCGAAAGGGGATGATCTCGATGATTGACCTTCAAACGCTGACGATCTCTTATGGAAAGAAGGTGCTCGTAGATTCGGTGAACGCTGAGTTTGCCCCGGGTACGGTCTACGGTCTCGTCGCTCCGAACGGGCATGGAAAGACGACGTTGCTGCGTGCGATGGCAGGTTTGCCGGGTCCTCGCGTGGACGGGAGCATCGTTCTGGATGAGGTGCAGGGTACGGGTGCGAGAGAGGTCCGTTCTATGATCTTCTATGCACCTGGTGAGGGGACGCTGCTGTATCCCGGATTGCGTGCGGAAGATCACCTCAAGATGGTTTGCGATATGTGGCCGCATGCTCGCGATATCGAAGAGATAGTGGAACAAACGCAGATAGGCGAGTTCGCGAAGATGAGGATCCGCACTCTGAGCCAGGGCATGAAGCAGCAGCTTACCCTGGCGATTGCGTATGCGACGGGCGCGCGGTACCTTCTATTAGATGAGCCCATGAACGCGCTCGACCCCAGCAGGGTGGACTTGCATTCCGAGATTCTCAGGAAGCTGGCCGATTCTGGTACGTGCATCATCATGTCATCCCACATCTTGGATTCGGTCGATAGGCTGTGCGATGAGATTCTGTTTTTGAAGGATGGGAGGCTCATTAGAAGCATTCCGCAAGATGATGCTGCGCCGAAGTCTCCTGGATCCCATTTCGCAAAGCCTGCCGGACGCGCCGAGGGTGCGCTAAGCACGTATCGGCGACTCTACGAAAAGGGCGGGTAGAAATGCAAGTTAAAAATCTATGTGGTCAATATAATACCGTTAAACCCGCATATCGATACCGCTCAGCCATTCGCCTCGCCCCCGTCGCACGTATCTTCATCCGGTCTGTTACTTTTAATCTAACGATTCTTTGAGGAACGTAGGTGCTTCCAAATGTACTGTCGACTTCTTCTCAAACTGATCCTAAGAGACAAGGCCGCATGGATTTGTACGCTCGTTCTCGCTGCAGCCTTTTCCGTCCCCATTGCGTTCAATTCACCCATCTACGGGCCCTTCTTTATGAAGCAGGGCATGCAGAGCTTTGTCGACGCATTCAATACGCGCGCACCCCAGGCCAACGGCACAGACCTATCGCCAGAGCAGCAAGCTGACGCGGAGCTTGCAAGATACGCGAACGCCGCCCTTGCCGCTCAAACCGACGCCGCCTTTCTCGATTCTGCCGAGAGCTACTACGCGCTCATGGACGAAGGCTTCCAATCCGGGTCCATCGTGGGAGACCGAGAGACCAATGACGCAGACCTCGCGTATTGCCGTGCCCTGAGCAGCTCCGGCATCACGGATATCCCGGCCTCCGCAAACGACCTGCCATTCCTTTCCTTCCTGCCTTACGCCATTGCCACGGCGCCGTCTTTCCTTCCCTTCATCCCCTTCCTTCTCTCGTCGATACTCCTGCTCGGGGCCACAAGGCCTGCGACCCTGGCGGCGAAGGCGCCCGCGCCCAAATTCCGGCGCCTTATCCAGATCGTGTTTTCGATAATCGCCGCGGGGACCGCGATGCTCCTCGCCGGCCTCGCACCCGGGGGCATTTACGCCTTGGCCCTAAACGGCTTCGGGCAAATTGGGTACCCGATCGCCTTCTTCCATGACGGCGCGCTTACCACCACGACCGCGGGAAACGTCTTCACGACCCTGCTTCTCGCGCTGCTTGCGGGCGGAACCTTGATATCCGTTTGCTCCGCCGTCCTATCGACCGCAACGAGGCGCGTCCTCGCGGGCCCCCTTACCTCCGCGCTGCTTGTCGCGGCCCCGGCATTCCCGTTATTGTCCGATTCGGCACTAGGGCATAATGCCGTGCTCGGGCTC
Organism: uncultured Collinsella sp.; assembly: GCA_958451615.1. Taxonomy (GTDB): domain Bacteria; phylum Actinomycetota; class Coriobacteriia; order Coriobacteriales; family Coriobacteriaceae; genus Collinsella. Next base: position 47,642 of record CAUDQR010000015.1, read on the forward strand.
CTGCCGCTGGCCGTGTTCTCGCCTATCGAGGCCACGGGTTACGTAGGATGCTTCCCGACAGAATTCATTGGCTCCGGTTCAGGCAGCGCATCGATGCTTGCCGTGGCCCTGGCATACGTCGCGGTCCTTTTTGCGGTCGGAGCCGTTGCGGCACGTTCGCCCAAACAGGCTGGACCCGCTAAAAAGCACCATGGGCTCGAGCTTCTAGACGCGAGCGTGGGATACGGGAGCACGACGGTACTTTCAATCGGGTCGCTTCTCCTGAGCCCGGGAACGGCGGCGGGCCTCGTCGCTCCCAACGGCTCGGGGAAAACCACCCTTCTTGAAGCGCTGTCGGGCCAATTTCCCACCCGCATCCACTCGGGAAGCCTGGCGGCAGACGGAATCAGCCAACGTCGATCAGCCGAATTTGCAGAACTCGTCTACCTGAGCTCTTCGGGCAGCGCGGATCTCTACCCCACGCTATCGGCCATCGAGCACCTTGCTTTCGTTAGGGAGGCGTGGAAATCGGCCGCCGACATCGACTCGCTCTGCAACTCCCTCGGAATCTCCCCATATCTCGACAAGCCGACCCGTAAACTCTCGACAGGAATGAAGCAGCAGGTAAAGCTTGCCATGGCGATAGCGACCGATTGCCCGTACCTTATCCTCGATGAACCGCTGAACGGCCTCGATCCGGGAAAGCGGAAAACCTCCTGCGACGCGATGCGCAGCGAGGTGGCGCGGGGACGAAGCGTGCTCATTTCAAGCCATCTGCTCGACGACCTGGCAGACCTCACCAACTCGTTCTACTTCATCGAGGCCGGCACGCTCGTGGAAAAGATCAAGTCGTCCTCGCAGACGCTCAAGCAGGAATACCTCGATACATACGAGAGATGAATGTGGGGGAGTGTTCGGATGAAGTTGATATTTAAGGTCCAGCTCGTGTTGTGCCGAAAAGACCGTGAACCTTTTGTGGGACACGCGGCGCCGTGGTACCATAGCCGAGTTTGTTGTCTTGGTCGGAAACCAAGACGCCTTATGCGCTGATCGGTAACCAGCGCCTGACCAATAAGGAGTCCTACCATGAAGCAGGGTATCCATCCCCAGTATGTCGAGTGCACGGTGACGTGCTCCTGCGGCAACACCTTCAAGACGCACGCTACCGTGTCCGAGATGAAGGTTGAGCTTTGCAACGAGTGCCACCCGTTCTACACCGGCCAGCAGAAGTTCGTCGACACCGGTGGACGCGTCCAGCGCTTCGCCGACAAGTTCGGTGGCGCCGCTGCCGCCCAGCTCAAGAAGGCTGAGGAGGCCAAGGCTGCCAAGGCTGCCAAGGCTGCTGAGGCCGAGGCCGCTCGCAAGGCCGCCGCTGAGGCTAAGGCTGCGGAGAAGGCTAAGCGTGCTGCTAAGTTTGCCGAGGAGGCTGCCAAGCAGGCCGCCGAGGCTCCCGTCGAGGAGGCCGCTGCCGAGGCCGAGACCACCGAGGCTGCTGAGTAAATAGCTCGCCGCGGAATCGCTCGCATTCATGGCATAAGGGCCGTGCATCCATTTGGGTGCGCGGCCCTTTTCTTTTTATTGGTGCAAGCTAACCTGTCCCCGTGGCACCAAATGGCAGATAGACGGCGTTTGCTCAGATAAAACTTGCCAAAATAAACCTGTCCCATTGTGGCAGGTTGGTCATAGTTATTACGTGGCGGTCGAGGTCGACCGTATAGGCCGCGCCTTGTTTGGCTAAAGTACAATCATCTGTGTTTAACTCGCCCGCAGCTGCACGGCGTGGGCGATGGCCAAAAAGGAAAACCACATGGGATTCATGTCAAAGCTGCTGTCCTTTGGATCCGATAAGGACCTGAAGCGCTACTACAAGATCGTCGACCAAATCAACGGTCTTGAGCCCCAGTTTGAGAAGATGACCGAGGAGGAACTCCGCGCCCAGACCGATAAGTTCCGCGAGCGTTACGCCAACGGCGAGTCGCTTGACGACATGCTTCCCGAGGCTTTTGCCACCGTGCGCGAGGCTTCCAAGCGCATCACGGGCATGCGTCACTTTGACGTACAGCTCATCGGCGCCATGGCGCTTCATGAGGGTCATATTGCCGAGATGAAGACCGGCGAAGGCAAGACCCTGGTCTCCACCTTGGCCGGCTACCTCAACGCTATCGCTGGCAAGGGCGTGCATGTCGTTACTGTCAACGATTACCTGGCCAAGCGCGACTCCGAGTGGATGGGCCGCATCTACAAGTACCTGGGAATGACCGTCGGTCTGCTCCAGAACAACATGCCGCTCGAGCTCAAGCGTCCGGCCTACCAGGCAGACGTCACCTACGGCACCAACTCCGAGTTCGGTTTCGACTACCTGCGCGACAACATGGTCACCCGGCCCGAGCAGCGCGTACAGCGCGGCCACAACTACGCCATCGTCGACGAGGTCGACTCCATCCTGATCGATGAGGCTCGCACCCCGCTGATTATCTCGGGCGCCGGCACCAAGTCCGCCAGCACCTATAAGGACTTCGCGCGCGCCGTGCGCGGCCTGGAGCGCGGTGAGGACGTGTCGCACGACATGCTCACCGCCACCGAGGACGTCGAGCCCACGGGCGACTACGTCATGGACGAGGCCAAGCACACCATCGCCGCCACCGAGCGCGGCCTTAAGAAGATCGAGCGCCGCCTGGGCATCGATGACATCTATGCCGACCTCTCGGGCCAGCTGGTCAACCACCTGCAGCAGGCGCTGAAGGCCCAGTACATGTTCCACCGCGACAAGCAATACGTGGTCACCAACGGCGAGGTCAAAATCGTCGACGAGTTCACCGGCCGCATCATGGAAGGCCGCCGCTACTCCGAGGGCCTGCATCAGGCCATCGAGGCCAAAGAGGGCGTGCTCGTGCGCGAGGAGAACCAGACGCTGGCTACCATCACCCTGCAGAACTACTTCCGTCTGTATGACAAGCTCTCCGGCATGACCGGTACGGCACTCACCGAGGACGCCGAGTTCCGCGAGATCTACAAGCTGCCCGTCGAGGTCATCCCCTCCAACAAGCCCGTTCAGCGTGTCGACCACGAGGACCTGGTGTACCGCACCATCCAGGCCAAGTACAACGCCGTTGCCGACGACGTCGAGCGACGTCACGCCAAGGGCCAGCCGGTCCTGGTGGGCACCGTCTCCATCGAAAGCTCCGAGAAGCTGTCGGCCGCCCTTACCAAGCGCGGTATCGCGCACGAGGTCCTCAACGCTAAGCATCACGAGCGCGAGGCTCATATCGTTGCCCAGGCCGGACGCTACGGCGCCGTGACCATCGCTACTAACATGGCCGGTCGTGGTACCGACATCCTGCTGGGTGGCAATCCCGACGAGCTGGTGCGCGAGCGCCTTGAGTACGAGGGCCTGACCATGGAGGACGTGACGCCCGAGCAGCTCGAGCAGTTTAACGCTGAGGCCAAGGAGACCTGCAAGGCCGAACGCGAGCGCGTGCTTGCCGCCGGCGGCCTGACCGTCATCGGCACCGAGCGCCATGAGTCCCGTCGTATCGACAACCAGCTGCGTGGCCGCTCCGGTCGTCAGGGCGATCCGGGCGAGACTCAGTTCTACCTGTCGCTCGAGGACGACCTCATGCGCCTGTTCGGCGGCGACAAGATGGACCGCGTTTCCAAGATGATGGTTACCGCCGACATGGGCGACGACATGCCCATCCAGCACAAGATCATCTCCAAGGCCGTCGAGAACGCCCAGCACAAGGTCGAGAGCATCAACTTCTCCATGCGCAAGAGCGTTCTTGAGTACGACGACGTCATGAACAAGCAGCGCCAGGTCATCTACGCCGAGCGCAACAAGATTCTGGACGGCAAGGACCTGACCGATCACATCACCGAGGTCATGCACGATACCGTGTACCGCTGTGTTCAGGAGTTCTGCACCAAGGACAGCCACGATGGCGAGCGCGATCTCGAGGGCCTGCGCAAGTGGGTCGTGGAGCTCACCGGGCATATCGACACGCCCAAGTTCCCCGACGAGGACTTCGAGGCCCTGGCTGCCGATGTCCTGGCCTACGTTGAGAAGTGCTACAACATGAAGGCCGAGCGCCTGGGTGAGGACCTCATGCGCGAGCTCAACACCCAGGTCATGCTGCGCGTCATCGATACCCGCTGGATGAACTACCTGCAGGAGATGGACTACCTCAAGACCGGTATCGGACTGCGCGGCTTTGGCCAGCGCGACCCGCTGGTCGAGTACAAGACTGAGGCTTATGGTGCCTTCCAGATGCTCGTTGACACCATGTACGAGGATTACCTGCGCACCGTTCTGCGCATCGAGATCAAGGCCGCCCCGCAGGCCGTGGAGCACAAGGAGGACCCCGCGCTCGAGGGTGCGCGCTTCTCCGGCCCCGCCGACGTCGATGGCGACAACGGCAGCTCGGTGCTGCGCAAGCAGGCACAGGTTCAGGCTCGTACGGCCGTCCAGGGAGGCCCGGCTGCTGTCAACAACGGCGGCAAGGTGACCACCTACCGCAAGTCCGAGAGCGATGACCCTTATGTCAACGTGGGCCGCAACGACCTTTGCCCCTGCGGCAGCGGCAAGAAGTTCAAGTACTGCCACGGCAGGAATCGTTAATGGCCGAGGCTTTAGAGGTAACGCCCGCCGAGCTGGACGCGTTTGCGGACCGGCTCGGCGAGGTCGAGTCGTATCTTCATTTGGACGAGAAGCGCACGCGCGTGACCGAGCTCGAGGCAAAAAGCGTGGCCCCCGGCTTTTGGGATGACGCCGACGCCGCTCGCGCCACCATGGAGGAGATCGCTCGCGCCAAGGAAGATATCGCTGCCGTGGATACCGCGCGCGGCGAGCTATCTGACGCCCGCGCGGCGCTGGAGCTTGCCGAGGAGATGGGCGACGACCCCGATGCCGCCGCATTGCGCGAGGAGGCTGCCGCTACGGCAGAACGCCTGGCCCGCGCTATCGACGAGCTCGAGCTTTCGAGCTGGTTTACCGGTGAGTTCGATCACGGCGACGCGATTGTGACCATCAAGCCCGGACAGGGTGGCCTGGAGGCACAGGACTGGACCTTCATGCTCTTTAAGATGTACATGAAGTACTGCCAGCGTCGCGGCTGGAAGGTCACCATTAACGACTGCCCCGCGGCTGAGGTCATCGGCATCGACCGTGCGACCTTTACCGTCGAGGGCAAGGACGCGTTTGGCATGCTGCGCGCCGAGGCCGGCGTTCACCGCCTGGTACGCATCAGCCCCACCGATGATAAGAAGCGCCGCCAGACCACGTTTGCCGGCGTCGAGGTCATTCCCGTGTTGCCTGACGATATCGACATCGAGATCAGTCCCGACGATATCCGCGTGGACGTGTATCACGCGAGCGGTCCGGGCGGCCAGGGCGTCAACACCACCGACTCTGCCGTACGCGTGACGCATTTTCCCAGCGGCATCGTTGTCACCTGCCAAAACGAGCGCAGCCAGATTCAAAACAAGGCCGCGTGCATGCAGATTCTCAAGGCCCGTCTGTACGAGATCGAGCTCGAGAAGCGCGCCGAGGCCCTGGATGAGATTCGCGGGCCCAAGACCACGATCGGTTTTGGCAACCAGATCCGCAGCTACGTGCTCTACCCGTATCAGATGGTTAAGGACCTACGCACGGGCGTTGAGACCAGCAACGTCGAGGCAGTTCTTGACGATGGCGACCTGGACCCGTTTGTTATTGGCTACCATCGCTGGGCCACTGGCAACGCTGACGCAGAGATCCCATCTGCATAAACCGCCCGGTTTATGTGGAAATGGATAAAACCCTCCGAGCAGGGTGGTTTTGTATCCAAAGCAAACCCTGCGCAGGGGTGGTTTTTGTCCGGCGAATCGGTAGAATCGAACATAAGAAGAAGTTCAAAGCGCATCCGTTTGGGTGCGCTTTTTTGAGGGAGGTAGCATGGCATATCGTCTGGACATCAAGCGCATTCTATCGATGAACTTCTTTCACGACCTGCCCCAGATTATGTTGGGGTGCGCTCTGGCCGCTATTGCGACCGACCTGTTTTTGATTCCCAACGGCCTTGCTGCCGGTGGTGTTACGGGCCTTGCCACCATTATCCAGGCGGTCGGCGCATCGCGCGGCATATCGCTTCCCGTTGGTATTCAGACGATCGTGATGAACGCCTTGCTGCTGCTGGTCGTTATGCGCGAGGGCGGCATGTTCTACGTGGTGCAGACGGCGACGGGCTTTGTGCTGCTGGGCTTTTTCACCGACCTGTTCGCTCCGTTTGTGGCGCCGCTGGCACATGCCGATCTGATGCTGCCCGCTATGTGGGGCGGCATCATCACGGGCATCGGTTATGGCATGGTGCTGCGCGCCGGCGCCAACACCGGCGGCTCGGACACGATTGGCCAAATCATCTCGCGTAATACCTCGCTGCCCGTGGGCTCGACCGTCATGGCGATCGATGTTGCCGTATGTGCGCTGTCGGCTCCGGTCTTTTCAATCGAAAATGCACTATATGCAGGCCTTTCGATGGTCATTAGCGGCTACGTGATCGATGCCGTGGTCGATGGTGGCAACAAACGCCGTATGGTACTCATCATCTCGGACAAGTTCCCTGATATCGCTGCCGATATTATGTATGGCCTGGGTCGTGGTTGTACCAAGTTTAAGGCGACTGGCATGTATTCGGGTGCCGAGAAGCCGGTGATCATGGTCATCGTGAGCCGTCGAGAGCTCAATACCCTCAAGACGATCGTGCGCGAGCGCGATCCTCACGCCATTGTGACGGTCGCTGACGTTACGGAAGCCTTCGGCGAGGGATTCAAGGACATTAGCGCGTAGGGGCGACCGCGTTCCATCCAAAAGACGTTCACATTGATAAACCGTTTCATCAGCGGTTCTGCCTGCTAAATTGTTCAAATAATGATAAAAACTCTGGTAAAGCCATCAGTTTCCAGCATAATGAATGACGTACGTGCATTGCGGCTGTGTTGGGATTACCTTCGGTGCCGTGCGCATCTTGTCTAAAGAGGATGAAAGGAAGGCACAATGAGCGACGAAGAGCTCAAAAAGGTTGCCAATGAGGTAAGGAAGGGCATCGTCACCGGCGTGCACGCTGCCAAGTCCGGCCATCCGGGCGGTTCGCTCGGTGCTGCCGACATCATGACCTATCTGTACTTTGAGGAAATGAACGTCGACCCGTCCGATCCCCGCAAGGCCGATCGCGACCGTTTTGTGCTCTCCAAGGGCCATTGCGCTCCGGGCCTGTACGCCGTGCTCGCCGAGCGCGGGTTCTTCCCCAAAGAGGACCTCAAGACGCTGCGCCATATCGGCAGCCACCTGCAGGGTCACCCCAACATGAACGACACCCCGGGCGTCGACATGTCCACCGGCTCGCTCGGCCAGGGCATTTCCGCCGCCGTGGGCATGGCTGTTGCCGCCAAGCACTGGGGCGATACTTATCGCACGTACGCCCTGCTGGGTGATGGCGAGAGCGAGGAGGGCCAGGTCTGGGAGGCCGCCATGTTTGCCGGCAACCAGCAGCTCGATAACCTCTGCGTGATCGTCGACCACAACGGCCTTCAGATTGACGGTCCCGTCGAGGAGGTCAACGACCCCATGCCGCTCGCCGACAAGTTCCGCGCGTTCAAGTTCCACGTGGTGGAGCTCGCCGACGGCAACGACTTCGACCAGATCCGCGCCGCCTTTGCCGAGGCTCGCGCCACCAAGGGGCAGCCGACCGCCATTATCGCCGAGACCACAAAGGGCAAGGGCGTGTCCTTTATGGAGAACCAGGTTGGTTGGCACGGCAAGGCCCCCAACGATGAACAGTTTGAGCAGGCCATGGCAGAGCTCACGGCCGCCGGAGAGGAGCTCTAGGATGGCAGACGTCAAGAAAATCGCCACGCGTGTAAGCTACGGCGAGGCCCTCGTCGAGCTCGCCAACGAGCACGATGACTTTGTGGTCCTCGACGCCGACCTGGCCGCCGCCACGCAGACCGGTAAGTTTAAGGCCGCTTGCCCCGACCGCTTCTTCGACGTGGGTATCGCCGAGAGCAACCTGATGGGCGTCGCCGCCGGTATCGCGACCACTGGTCGTGTTGCCTTCGCGAGTACCTTTGCCATGTTCGCTGCCGGTCGCGCCTTTGAGCAGGTCCGCAACTCCATCGGCTACCCGCACCTCAACGTTAAGATCGGTGCCACGCACGCCGGCATCTCGGTGGGCGAGGACGGCGCCACGCACCAGTGCTGCGAGGATATCGCCCTCATGCGCGTCATCCCCGGCATGACCGTAATTGTTCCCGCTGACGACGTGGAGGCCCGCGCCGTGACGCGCGCCGCCTACGAGTGCGACGGTCCGGTGTACATGCGCTTCGCCCGTTTGGCCTCGCCGGTTATCAACGACCCCGAGACCTACAAGTTCGAGTTGGGTAAGGGCATTGTCATGCGCGAGGGCGCCGATGTGACCATCATCGCCTGCGGCCTGATGGTCGGCGAGGCTCTCGAGGCCGCCGAGCAGCTCGCTGCCGAGGGCATCGACGCCGAGGTCATCAACATGCACACCATCAAGCCCATCGATGCCGACCTGATCGTCAAGAGCGCCACCAAGACCGGCCACGTCGTGACCGTCGAGGAGCACTCTGTGATCGGTGGCCTGGGCAGCGCCGTTGCCGACGTCCTGTGTGAGCAGTGCCCGGCGCCGCTCAAGAAGATCGGTGTCAACGACACCTTCGGCGAGTCCGGCCCGGGTGCCGAGCTCCTGCACAAGTACGGCCTGGACGCCGCCAACATCGTGGCGACCACCAAGGAGTTCTTGGCAGAGAGCAACCACCGCTCAAATCGGCCACAAGCCAATAGCAAATAGACGTAGACAGGGACGCCCTCAAAAAGAGGACGCCCCTGTTTTTATATTTCAGCAAAATCAGTGCCGCATCAAGCAAGGCCTTCTTCGGGAAAAGGGCCCAGTACGGCAACGTGCAATTCAGCCCTCCCAACTTTGTATGTGCAGCACCCCAAGATCACGCGGCGACCCCATAGTAGCCACAGGCCGCGCACAGGGTTACCTCCCAAATCTTTCCGCAGGACGGAGGCGCCCC
>CAUDQR010000016.1 GCA_958451615.1 uncultured Collinsella sp.
TGTTGGTTTTTTTGGGGCAAACGGTGGTGTTTAATCGAATTTGGGGGGGGGGGGCGTTTTTTTTTTCACTCTCTTTTAAACACCGCCCCCAACGACTACATAGGATGAGAGTGGATAATCTCCCGGTTTGAGCCTGCATTCAAGCTCAAAGTGGGAGATTATCCACTCTCATTTGTTGTATGTCCGAAAATCCACGCTCGTTTAAATTCTGCCTACATTTGCAGGAACAGTTCGTGGAGGTGGGTGTCTTCGTCGAGCTCGGGGTGGAAGGTGACGCCGAGCTGGTTGCCTTGGCGGGCGGCGACGATGCGACCGTCGACTTCGGCTAGGGCCTCAGTGTCGCCGTGCACTTCGACGATGCGGGGCGCGCGGATAAACGTCAGCGGCACTTCACCGTCGATGCCGGCTACCTGCCCCTTGGCTCGAAAGCTGCCGAGTTGCCTGCCGTAGGCATTGCGCTCGACGAGTACATCCATGGTTGCCAAACGCGACGTGCCCTTATCGTCATAGGCGGCAAGGTCGTGAGCCAGCAGAATCAGGCCGGCGCAGGTGCCCAGGACGGGCATACCTTCAGCGATACGGGTACGAAGCTCCTCGAGCATGCCCAACTCATCAAGCAGTTTCCCTTGAACGGTAGACTCGCCGCCGGGAAGTACCAGACGGTCATAGTTCTGCTTCAAATCAGCCGCCTGCCTCAGCTCAATACAGCGTGCGCCCAGCTCGGACAGTCTTGCCTCGTGCTCGGCAAAAGCGCCCTGGACCGCCAGCACGGCGACCGTTTGGTCTGCATAATCGCTCATGTGCGATCCTTTCTGCTGGACTAGCGTCCGCGCTCCTCCATGATGATCTCGATCTCGTCAGCGTTGATACCGACCATGGCCTCGCCCAGGTCCTCAGAAAGCTCGGCAATGAGGTTGGCGTCGGTGAAGTTTGCCACAGCCTTGACGATGGCGGCGGCGCGTTTGGCGGGGTCGCCGCTCTTAAAGATGCCCGAGCCGACAAAGACGCCCTCGGCACCCAGCTGCATCATCAGCGCGGCGTCCGCGGGGGTTGCTACACCGCCGGCGGCAAAGTTCACCACGGGAAGCTTGCCCGTGGCATGGACCTCGCGCACCAGCTCGACCGGAACCTGCAGTTGCTTGGCTGCCTCAAAGAGCTCGTCGTCTCGCAGGGCAACAACGTCACGGATCTGCTTTTGGATCTTGCGCATGTGACGCACGGCCTGAACGACGTCGCCCGTACCCGGCTCACCCTTGGTGCGAATCATCGTGGCGCCTTCGGCAACACGGCGCAGCGCCTCGCCCAGATTACGGGCGCCGCAGACAAACGGCACGTCAAACTGGGTCTTGTCGATGTGATAGACGTCATCGGCAGGGGAGAGAACCTCGGACTCGTCGATGTAATCGATCTCGATGGCCTGCAGGACCTGCGCCTCGACAATGTGACCGATGCGGCACTTGGCCATGACGGGGATGGAGACGGCCTCTTGGATGCCCTTGATCATCTTGGGGTCGCTCATGCGCGAGACGCCGCCTGCGGCGCGGATGTCGGCCGGAATGCGCTCGAGTGCCATGACGGCGCAGGCGCCCGCCTCCTCGGCGATGCGTGCCTGCTCGGGCGTGGTGACGTCCATGATGACGCCGCCCTTGAGCATCTGCGCGAGCTCGCGATTGAGTTTGACGCGATCTGCCCTGCTGGTCTGTTCTGCCATGGTTGCTCCCTTGGTTGGCATGTGCATTGCTTGACGGAACATCCTATCGGGGAGCTGGGCATGGCAAAATACTCAGTTTTCGAGATAATAATAAGATCAGCTTAATACCAGATTGAACAGCTCGATAAGGTCAGGTGACAAACTCATGCTTGACTACAATTTGGAAAAACGCGGCGAAGCATCGCTCTATGAGTATGTTTACCAGCAAATCCGAGATGATATCGTAGCTGGACGCATTACGGCGGGGGAGCATCTGCCGTCCAAGCGCGCCTTTGCCAGCCATCTGGGAATCAGTGTTATTACCATCGAGAATGCATATAGCCAGTTACTCGCTGAGGGCTATATTTGCTCAATGCCACGTCGTGGTTACTACGTTTGCGAGCTTCCGGATGCGCCGGTTTTGGCTTTGGCTGCGGGGGATATCGACCGAGATGCTGTCCCTGTTGGTCCCAGCGCGCATGATGCCATGGGGCAGGCAGAGCGATTCGACGAGCTTTCTCCTTCCGCTTTGGAGGCGGCGCGGCTTTGGCAAAGTGCGCTACGGGCGACGCTGACGTCCGAAGACGAACGTGAAATCTTTTCGCCCGCACCGGCGCAGGGCACCGCTCGACTGCGACGTGCGATTGCGCACCATCTGCGCGGGACAAGGGGCATGAATGTCAATCCCGACAATATCGTTATCGGTGCGGGCGCCCAGCTGCTCGATACCATGTTGGTTCAGTTGCTTGGCGCGGACAAGGTGTATGCCGTCGAGGATCCAGGCTATTTGCGCTTGACGCGCATCTATCAGGCCATGGGTTGCGAAGTACGGCATGTCCCGTTGGATGCTGAGGGCGTGGACTTGAGCGCGCTGCAGAAAACCGGGACCGATGTCCTTCACCTGATGCCGTCTCATCAGTATCCGACCGGTCTTGTGACGAGCATTGCACGTCGCTATGCGTTGCTGAGCTGGGCCGCCGAGCGGCCAGGTCGGTATCTCATCGAAGACGACTTTGATTGTGAGTTTCGCCTTGCCGGCAAGCCGATTCCCGCGCTCGCGTCGATCGATGCCGCCCAGTCGGTTATCTACACCAACACGTTTTCGAAGAGCCTTTCATCGGCGTTACGTTTGGCGTACATGGTGCTGCCCGATGAACTAATGGAGAGGTTTAAACGCAACCTTGGTTTCTACGCCTCGTCGGTAAGTTCTGTTGACCAGGTCGCTTTAGCGCGCTTGCTGGAATCGGGTGATTACGAGCGGCATGTGAACCGCGTGCGCGTTCGAGCTCGCGAGGCGCGTGATGGCCTGACGGCGCTTGTGCGAAAGGCGTTTCCGGCGGGGGAGTTTTTGGTTGAGCACGCGGATGCCGGCCTCTACTGCGTCGTAGTTGCGGAGTGCGATACGGGCGGAAACTCTTTTACACGCGCCCTCGCGCGCTCGAGCATCCCTTACATCGATATCAATGACTGTTTTTGGTGTCCCGATGGCGCACATGGATCTTCAAACCCGACTCGAATCCTTGTCCAGTACGACGATTTGAGTCCAAATGAGCTAAATGCCCTGGAATCGCAGCTAATGGGCGCACCCTCTAACCTAAGTGAGTAGGCTTTTAGCGTGAGGAGGACCAGGCCGTTTTGTAGCAAGCTATCTACCTGCGATTTTGTGAAGCAGTTTAGTCGGTCTGCTCGGCGGGTCCTAAATAGTCTACTCACTTGCCGCGCAAGGCTTCCGCATGAGAAAAGAAGCGGGGTTTTCAACAGGGCTTCGTCCAGCTCTTGGCAAGCTTTTGGCCAGTTGGGGAGGGCTGTTGAAAACTTGGCAGTCCGTTCGGCGCCATTTTTGGTGCGTTCGCGCCAATGCGTGACTGACTGGGTTGAAATTCGTGATTTCCTGTGCCTATGAAAGATCTACTTTGTGACATATCGGCTTTTAGGTACTGGCGTTTGCCTCCTCAAGTCCGCGCTTTGTGTCCGCCTCTTCCACGACCGGAAGAAGACCGGCAGCGATATGATCTCGCCCGCAACCCGACGGCTGCGGTCGCGCTCGGTTTTCCGTTGTATACATTGGTTCGGACGAGAAACAAACGGACTTGTCCTGCCAGCATTAGGCAGCGGCTGTTTCTTGGTGAGCTTCCCAGGGAATCCGTGCTGGAAACGGAGCATGGGTTTTTGATTACGTCTCCTCTACTGACGGCATTCATCATGTTGCGGCATCTGACGGATCTTCAGCTTCTTTTGGTATTGGCGGAGGTGTGTGGCTTGTTTGCGGTGTGCGCCCTGCCGGCGGCACTTGAGGCGGAGCTTTCGCGTGCAATTGATTCGGGCGCGATTTCGACAACGTTCGGTTGGGTGCGCTGCCCGTCCGAGGACGGCACCGCCTCAAATTTATGGCGTCGAGACGCTTTGGTTTTGGGCGGAGACCTTGACCGTTTTTGTTCAGATGTTTGCGGGATGCGTTACGGCAATAGATTTATAGCGGTATCGCAACTCGTTCCATTGGGTGCCGCGTCGCCTTTTGAGGTCGAGGCGTATTTGCTACTTGCACTGCCGCGATCCCTGGGAGGCGAAGGTTTTTGCGGCATAGAGCTTAATGTTGAAGTGATGCTAAGCACAAGTGCTCGAGCGATTGTGGGAAAGTCCCGTGTATATATCGACCTACTTCTTTCTTCGCCGGACGGCAGGCGACAGGTGGCCATTGAATGTCAGGGAAAGGCCTCGCACGGACGCACAGGGGATGGCTTGCGTGACGCTGACCGCATGACGGCCCTTCAGGCCATGGGCTACGATGTACTTCTCCTGACGCACAGACAGATATCCGATGAGGGTAGATTCCACGCGATTGTTAAGGCCGTGTGCAGGTTGCTCGATATTGAATATCGCGATAAAAGCTTGGAGGAGCAAGGGGCCGAGGCATTACTTCGGTCTGAACTATTCGTTGACTGGCCAAAACTGGGAGAAATCGACAAAAAGATGCCCGTTAGACACAAAAAGGCCCGATCATGGACGGTTGCAAATCTAAGTGAGTAGACTTTTAGCGTGATGGCGACCAGATTGTTTTGCGGCAAGCTATCTACCTGCGGTTTTATAAAGCAATACGGATGGTCTGCTCGACAAGTTCCCAAAAGGCTACTCACTTAGTTTTTGACGCGAAGCCGATGCCGAAGGTGGTCCTTTTTTGGGACGTTAACTGGTTCGCTAGACACGAAAAAGGCCCGGATCTTGCGGTCCGGGCCTTATCGAGCTAGAGATTGTCTCTCAGGCGGTTGGCTTAACCAAAGTAGCGCTTGAGCAGACCGGCGAAAGCCTTGCCGTGGCGAGCCTCGTCGCGAGCCATCTCGTGCACGGTGTCGTGGATGGCATCGAGACCAGCGGCCTTGGCGCGCTTGGCAAGATCGGTCTTGCCGGCGGTGGCGCCATTCTCGGCCTCAACGCGCATCTCGAGGTTCTTCTTGGTGGAGTCGGTTACGACCTCGCCCAGGAGCTCAGCAAACTTGGCGGCGTGCTCGGCCTCCTCGTGGGCAGCCTTCTCCCAGTACAGGCCGATCTCGGGATAGCCCTCGCGATGAGCGACGCGAGCCATGGCCAGGTACATACCGACCTCGGAGCACTCGCCCTCAAAGTTGGCGCGCAGATCGGCAACGATGTCCTCGGAGACACCCTCCATCTTGGCGACGCCCACGACGTGCTCGGCAGCCCACTCGAGCTGACCCTCTTCCTGCTTCAGGAAACGAGAACCGGGAACGCCGCACTGGGGGCACTTGAAGTCCTCGGGCAGCTGGTCGCCGTCGAACTCTTCCACATAACCGCAAACGGGGCAAACAAACTTCATGATTCGATCCTTTCGATCGATGGCGATTGTGCGCTCGTCCGGTCCCGTAAGGGCCCTCTCCGGACGTGCGTCTTGACGAGTTCTATTATCCATAAATGCAACCAAATGTGAAGCCTATTAGGAATGATTTTTAATAAAACAATTTTGGGCATGTGAAGATGTTGATTGATTAACGATTGCCAGGCCGCTCGAGACCTCCGCTGAGTACAATCGGTCGAGCAAATGTTGACCTATCAACAAATGAAGGAGTTTCCTTTATGCATCTAGCCCGTCGTGCCTGGTGCCGAACATATCAGACGGTTTTTCGCATCGCATTGCCGATCCTGCCCTATACCGAGCCGCGCATTTTGGAGCATGCCGAGGACGTGCCCGCGGTGCTTCAAAAGCGCTCGATACAGCGGGTTCTTATCGTGACGGATCCCGGTATTGCCCGTCTGGGGCTCACGGCGCCGCTCGAGACGGCGCTCGCGTCCAAGGGAATTGGCGTTACGGTCTATGCCGAAACGCGTGCGAACCCCACGGTCTCAAACGTGGAGGAAGCGGCGTCCCTGTATCGCGAGAGCGCCTGCCAGGCCATTATCGGCTTTGGCGGCGGTTCGGCCATGGACTGTGCCAAGGGCGTGGGCGCACGCATCGCACAGCCAAATAAGCCCATCAACAAGATGCGCGGCCTGTTGCGCGTCCACCGTCTCCTGCCGCTGCTCATCGCCGTCCCCACCACGGCGGGCACGGGAAGCGAGGTCACGCTTGCAGCGGTCATTACCGATGACGAGACGCACTACAAGTACCCCATTAACGACTTTGTGCTGATCCCGCGCTTTGCGGTACACGACCCCGAGTTTACACGTGGCCTGCCCGCCTCCATTACGGGGCAGACGGGTATGGATGCCCTGACGCATGCCGTCGAGGCCTTTATCGGCCGTAGCACCACGCCCTACACGCGCAAGATGGCGCGCCAGGCGGTGCAGCTCATCCACGACAATTTGCTCGAGGCCTATGAGTATGGCGACGACATGCGTGCGCGTCGCAATATGCTTTCGGCGGCGTATAAGGCGGGCGTTGCGTTTACCCGCTCCTATGTGGGATACGTTCACGCCATCGCGCACAGTCTGGGCGGCCGATACGGAATTCCGCACGGTTTGGCCAACGCGATCATCCTGCCGCTCATGCTTCGCGTTTATGGTGACGCCGCCGCCCCCATGCTTGCCGATCTTGCTCGCATGGCAGGCATTGCGCCGGCTAACGCGCAGGACAGTCTTGCGGCCGAGGCATTTATCGATTGGGTCGATCGCATGAACGTTGCCCTGGGTATCCCCAAATATGTGACAGGCATTCGCCGCTCCGACATTCCCGAAATGGCGGCACATGCCGACGCCGAGGCCAATCCGCTATACCCCGTTCCGCTTTTAATGGACCGCTTGGAGCTCGAGCGTATGTACGAGGTCGTCGCGGGTGGTATGTTTGAGGACGAGAACTAGGAGAGTGCCATGAACGCCGAGGAAATTGCGCGCATCGTCGGCGATCAGCGCGCCTACTTTAAGACGCACGCCACGTTTGATGTCGACGCTCGCCGCCGTGCGCTCGTGCGCCTGCGTGATGCGGTTCGTGCGCACGAGGCCGATATCGCTCATGCGCTCAAGACCGATTTGGGCAAGTCGCACGACGAGGCCTATATGTGCGAGATCGGCACGTCTCTTTCCGAGATTCGTCATCAGATTGCGCATGTTGCTCGATGGAGTCGCCCGCGCCTGCGCCCGTGCGACCTCGCCAACGCCGTGAGCGTGTGTAAGACGCAGGCCGTGCCCTATGGCGTCACGCTCATCATGGCTCCATGGAACTATCCGTTTTTGTTGACGCTCGAGCCGCTCGCTGGAGCCCTTGCCGCGG
Organism: uncultured Collinsella sp.; assembly: GCA_958451615.1. GTDB lineage: Bacteria > Actinomycetota > Coriobacteriia > Coriobacteriales > Coriobacteriaceae > Collinsella. Next base: position 7,407 of record CAUDQR010000016.1, read on the forward strand.
GCAATACCGTGGTCATCAAGCCGAGCGCCTATGCCCCGGCATCGAGCGCGGTGCTCAAGCAAATCTGCGAAGAGGCATTTGATCCGCGCCTGGTGACGGTTGTAGAAGGCGGCCGTGCCGAGAACGAAGCACTGCTCGATGAGTGCTGGGACAAGATTTTCTTTACCGGTAGCGTTCCGGTCGGCAAGCTCGTCATGGAGCGCGCAAGTAAAAACCTGACGCCCGTGACGCTTGAGCTGGGCGGAAAGAGCCCCTGCATTGTGGATGCCACGGCAAACTTAAAAGTCGCGGCACGGCGCATCGCCTTTGGTAAATGGCTCAACGTGGGGCAGACCTGCGTGGCGCCCGACTACCTGCTGGTCGATACGCGCGTACACGATGAGCTGTTGGGCCTCATCAGGGAGGAGACCCGTCGCATGTTTGGCGAGCATCCGCTCGACAACGAGGACTACGGCCGTATCGTCAACGCCAAGCACTTTGCGCGCGTGCGCGGACTGATCGATCCCGGTAAGGTCGTGCTTGGAGGCGCCGCGCGCGAGGCTTCTCTCAAGATTGAGCCGACGATTTTGGACGGCGTGGCGCCCGATGATGCCGTGATGCAGGAGGAGATTTTCGGCCCCATCCTGCCGGTGCTGACGTATGAGAGCTTAGACAGGGTCGAGACGTTTATTACCGATCGCCCGACGCCGCTGGCCCTGTATATCTTTAGCCAGGACCGCGCGGTTCAGCAGCGCTTTGTGCGTTATGTGCCCTTTGGCGGCGGCTGCGTCAACGACACGATTATGCACTTGGCTACGAGCCATATGGGCTTTGGTGGCATGGGCGCGAGCGGTATGGGGCAATACCATGGACGCGAGAGCTTCGATACGTTTAGCCACAAGAAGAGCATCGTGAACAAGGTAACGTGGCTGGACGTGCCATTCCGCTATGCTCCGTATGAAAGCTGGAGGCACAAGTTCGTGCGCATGTTTGTGCATTAAAATCAGATGGTGTAGCGACAAACGGTCGAAAAGGCGCGGGTGGGGCGAATTTGTGTCCGCACGGACCCGTAGACTTCTCAATAAGGTTAAACGCCGGTTTATCCGGTCGTTAGGGGAGTTGCTATGTACGAGCCTTCACGTGTTCTTTTGTCGTTTCATATTGCAGGATTTCAGTATGCCGATGGCGCCTTGGTCTTGGGCGATCTTAAAGTGGGCGATAAACTGACGCTGTGTGCCGAGCGCGATAACCCCCATGATCCCGAGGCGGTTGCGATCTACTACGGCAACACCAAGCTTGGGTATGTTCCGGGAAACGAGGTCGGCCCGCTGTCCTTGATGATGTATTACGGCCACGAGGACGCATTTGAGGCTCGCGTGCAACAGGTTGCTCCCGAGCGCAGCCCGTGGCATCAGGTGCGCGTTGGTCTCTATGTGGTGGATGCTCGCTAATCGGCAATGGAGGCGGTCATGTTTGATGACGATGACCTGTTCGATCTGACGGACGACCCGTTTGAGTGGGATATGCTGATCGACGATGATGAGCTGGAGCAGGACCGGAAGAAGCGGCAGGACAAGAACGCCCAGGGCGACGCTTCGAAAAAGCAAGACAAGCGCCGCCGCGGACTGTTCGGCGGGCTCTTTGGATAACCGCTGCATCGCTGCGTCTGTATACTTAGCACGAGTTGAACACGTTGCGAAATGAGGACAGAGACGATGATGTGGTTTACCGCCGACCTGCACCTGGGCGATACGAATATCTTGCACGATATGGATCGGCCGTTTGATTCGGTCGAGGAGATGAACCGCAAGGTCATCGATGCCGTCAATGAGTGCGTGGCGGCGGACGACCGTCTCTATATCTTGGGAGACTTTACCTATCGTTTGCCCCTGGCGGAGGCGATGCGCCTGCGCGAGCGTATCGAATGTCAGAACGTGACGCTCATCCGTGGTAACCATGACGGCGACTGGGAAGATCCCGACGTACCGCAGATTTGGGAAGACGTGCGCGATTACCTGGAGATTGCTCCCGGCTATGCCAAGGGCCATCGCCTGGTGTTGAGCCATTACCCCATGCTCAGCTGGAATGGCAAGGCGCGCGGCGCCATCATGCTGCACGGGCACATCCACAGCAGGGGAGACCGTACCAATGCACGCAACCGCGATCGCGAGCGCCCTATCTTTCGCTACGATGTCGGTCTCGATGCCAACGAGTACAAGCCCGTAAGCCGTGACCAGATTCTTAGCTTCTTTGGGTTATAGGGCGCCAGAGCCACCACAAAGGGGGCAGGCACCTTTGTGGTGGTTCTGGCGTCGTCGCCGGCATTATGGCGGAGTCTTTTTTGTCCGTGCGGCGCGGTAGAGTGTAGGCGGTTGAAATTTGCGTCCATCGAGGAGCTGCCATGAACGAGATCAAGTGCCCGCATTGCGGCGAAGTTTTTAAGGTCGATGCGTCCGGTTATGCGGATATCGTCAAGCAGGTGCGCGACGCCGAGTTCTCGCGCGACCTGGACGAGCGCGTGAAGGCTGTTCAGCGCGAGGGCGAGCAGGCGCTGGAGCTTGAGCGCTCGCGCTCGACGGCTGCCTTGCAAAAGGCAGAGTCTCAGCGCGACGCTCAGCTTGTCGAGCAGAAGAACGCTGCAGCCCAGCAGCTGGCGCAAGAACTCGCCAAGCGCGACGCTGAGCTTGCCGAGCTGCGCGCCAAGCTCGAAGGCGCTGCCGCAGAGCGCGAGAGTGCAAGTCAGCGCGCGGCGGTTGAGGCCCGTGCCGACGCTCAAAAGGAGAACGCCGAGCTCCAGCGCGAAATCGACAACTTGCGTGCGCAGTTGGAGCGCAAAGATGATGAAGCCAGGCTTGCCGAGGCGGCGGCACGCAATGCTGCTCAAAACGACCTGTCCGCGCGCGACGCTCAGATTGCCGAGCTGCAGGCCAGGCTCGCCGCGGCGGACAAGGCCCAGGAGATGGCGCTTGCCGCTGCCGCGGCAGAGTCGCAGCGTGAGCTCGATGCCGCTCGCAGCGAGGCCGAGCGCGCGCTTACTGACTATCGCGCGAAGGTGCAAGAGAAGTTTTCCGCCGCAAAGGCTCAGTCCGAGCAAGAGGCCGAGGGCCTGCGTGCCCAGCTGCGCGAGCAGGAACTGATGGCAAAAATGAACCTGTCAGAGGCGGTCGCCGCGGCGGAGCGAGAGCGCGATGAGGCACGTGCCAAACTGACGAGCGAGCTGGCGGTGCGCGATTCTCGTGAGGAGCAAGCCAAGGCGGCACACGAGCTCGAGCTTGCGCAGGCCAAGCGCGCGAGCGATGACCTGATTCGCTACAAGGATGAAGAGATTGAGCGCCTTAAGGACATGAAGGTCCGCCTGTCCACCAAGATGGTGGGCGAGTCGCTCGAGCAGCACTGCGAGACTGAGTTCAACCGTCTGCGCATGACGGCGTTTCCCAACGCGTACTTCGAGAAAGATAACGATGCGTCCGAGGGTACCAAGGGCGACTTTATCTTCCGCGAGTGCGATGCGAGCGGCAACGAGGTCATTTCGATTATGTTCGAGATGAAAAACGAGAACGACGAGACTGCGACCAAGCATAAAAACGAGGACTTCTTTAAGAAACTCGATCACGATCGTCGCCAGAAAGGCTGTGAGTACGCGGTGCTCTGCACGCTGCTCGAGCCCGAGAGCGAGCTTTACAACGCCGGCATCGTGGACGTGAGCTATCGCTACGAGAAGATGTACGTAATCCGCCCGCAGTTCTTCATTCCGATGATCACGCTGCTGCGCAACGCCGCCATGGGTTCGCTGCGCTATAAGCAGGAGCTAGCGGAGTACAAACAGCAGAATATCGACGTTACGAACTTCGAAGCCAAGATGGAAAAGTTCAAGAATGATTTCGGCCGCAACTACGAGATTGCGAGCCGCAAGTTCCAAACAGCAATCGATGAGATCGACAAGACGATTAGCCATCTGCAGAAAACCAAGGAGGCGTTGCTGTCCTCCGAGAACAACCTGCGCCTAGCCAACAAGAAAGCCGAAGATCTTACCATTCGCAAGCTCACGTGGGGCAACAAGACCATGAAGGCGGCGTTTGACGAGGCGCGCGGGACTGCGTCAGAGACAAACGATGAGCCCGCCGAGGCGGATTCGTATGAGATCGAGGATGCCGAGTAAGGTATAGCGGATAGTGCAAAAGCGGGGCCGCTGGCGAAATTGCCAACGGCCCCGTTTCGTTTCGGTATGTTCGGCTAGTCCTCGAGCAGGTCCTCGATAAAGCCGACACGGTAGTTTTTGAAAATGACCTCGCCACCGTCTTGCGTGGCGTCCAGATCGACATCGCCCATGATGCCAAAATCGTGGTCGCCATCCTCGTCGGCAAAGATCTGGTGCACGTGCCATACGTGCGCGGTCTTCTCGTCGGACTCATCGATGGAGAACATCGCGGCGCTGCGGGCATCTCCGTCGGTGAGGATTTCCTCGTGCTGCTCATGGTAGGCATCGAGCGCCTTTTGCCAGCGAATCTCGCTCATGCCCCAGTCGTCGTCGAGTTCGCCCAGGCCGCGAACGTGCTCGCGGGCGGCAAGGGTCACGCGGCGGAAGAGCGCATTGCGCACCAGCAGCGTGCAGCCGCGGCGGTCCGCCACGACCTCGTCGATGCCCTGTGGCGGCGCGGCATCGAGGGCTGCCGGGTTGCCGGCGTTCTCCCACTCGTCCACCAGGCTCGAGTCGACCGAGCGCACCACAAAGCCCAGCCACGAGATAATGTCGCGCAGGCGCTCGTCGCGCTTCTCGATGGGTACGGTGCGGTCGAGAGAACGGTAAGCCTCTGCCAGGTAGCGCAGCAAAATGCCCTCGGAGCGGGCGATGCCGAGCTTTTGAATGTAGCCCTTAAAATCGCTCGCGCTTTCCAACATATCGCGCAGGACGCTCTTGGGGGAGAGCTGGTAGTCGTTTGCCCAGGGCACTTCCTGGCAGTACTTGTCAAAGGCGGCATCGAGCAGGTCCTCGAGCGGCTTTTCGTACGTGACGTCCTGAATGCGCTCCAGGCGCTCCTCGTATTCGACGCCGTCGGCCTTCATCTCGGCCATGGCGCGGTCGCGCGCGGCGCGCTCCTGTGCGCGCAATACCTGCTTGGGATCCTCGAGCGTTGCCTCGACCATCGAGATCAGATCCATGGTATAGGTCTCGCTCTCGGGATCGAGCAGCTCCAACGCGGCAAGCAAAAACGGCGAGAGCGGCTGGTCGAGCGCAAAGTCCTCGGGCAGGTCGACCGTCAGCGCGTAGTCGATGTCCGGCGCGGCATCAGCCGGAGCGTCGGGTGCGGGCGGTACCTCGGTGCGCACGACGACGCCGGAGTCGATGAGCGTGGCGAAGATTTCGTCGGCGCGAACCTCGAGCTTGGCCTTTTCTTCGGGGGTCTGCAGGCTTGTCTCGATGAGGTCGTGCACGCGGGCGCGAGCGTCACCGCCCTGCTCGACCACGCTAATCACCATGGAGTGTGTGATGCGAAGGCGCGGCTTGAGCGTTTCGGGCTGCGTCTCGATCAGGCGCTCAAAGGTCTGCTTGTTCCAGGTGACAAAGCCCTCGGGGGCCTTCTTCTTTTTAATCTTGCGGAGCTTCTTGGGGTCGTCACCCGCCTTGGCCATGAGCTTGGCGTTCTCGATCTCGTGCTCGGGTGCCTCGGCAATCACCATGCCCTCGGTATCGAAGCCCGAGCGGCCGGCGCGACCGGCAATCTGATGAAACTCGCGGGCGCGCAGACGACGCATCTTGTAGCCGTCGAACTTGGTGAGTGCGGTGAGCACCACGGTGTGGATGGGTACGTTGATGCCGACGCCGAGCGTATCGGTGCCGCAGATGACGGGCAGCAGGCCCTGCTGCGCCAGGCGCTCGACCAGCAGACGATAGCGCGGCAACATGCCAGCATGGTGCACGCCGACGCCGCATCCGAGCAAGCGCTTGAGAATCTTGCCAAAGGCCGTGGAGAAGCTCGTGCCCTTGGCGGCTTCCTTAATGGCCTCGCGCTGTTCCTTGCTGGCGATGCCAAAATTGGCGAGGGATTGCGCTGTCGCAAGTGCGGCGTCCTGGCTAAAGTGCACGATGTAGAGCGGGGCCTCGCCGCGGCGCATTGCGAGCTCGACCGTGCCCTCGAGGGAGGTCGTCACATAGTCATAACTCAGCGGAACCGGACGCGGGGCGTCGACAACCAAGTCGCAGGTTGCGCCGGTGTGCTCCTCAAGTGAGGCGGCGATGGCAGTGACATCGCCGAGTGTGGCGCTCATGAGCATGAATTGCGTGTGAGGCAGGGTGAGCAGCGGCACCTGCCAGGCCCAACCGCGATCGGGGTCGGCAAAGTAGTGGAACTCGTCCATGGCGACGCAGCCAACATCGGCATCTTCGCCCTCGCGCAGTGCGTCGTTGGCAAGGATCTCTGCCGTGCAGCAGATGACGGGTGCCTTGGTGTTGATATGCGTGTCGCCGGTGATCATACCGACGTTATCGCGGCCGAGCACCTGTACCAGATCGAAGAACTTTTCGCTGACCAGGGCCTTGATAGGGGCCGTGTAATAGCAACGTTTGCCCTGCGCCATGCCCATAAAGAGCATGCCCAGCGCGACAAGCGACTTGCCCGATCCGGTCGGTGTTCCCAAAATGACATGGTCACCGGCGGCTAGATCCATGAGGGCCTCTTCTTGGTGATCCCACAGCTCAATGCCGCGATTGCTCGTCCATTCAAAGAAGCGTTCGAAGGCCTGATCGGGCGTGAGCCACGGTTCGGGCTCACTGCCGTCTTCGGGCTCCCACCAGGTGGGGGAGAGCGCGCCGAGCGAGCCGAACTCGGCCTCGGTTCCCGTGCCGCCCGAGAATGAGCTGGCGGCGCCGGCGCCCGAGACGGTGCTGGCGGCGGTATCTGTCGTGGTCTGTGCCATGTGGTTGCTTTCTCTCGCGTTTGTCCGCCATCCATTATGGCGTAGCGGCGGCGCGGGGTGCTAGCGCGCGGGAAAATGCAGGAAATGGGCGTTCTGCCCAGCCGTTTGGTGCAGTCGCCAGCTAAGTGAGTAGACTTTTTGCGATATCGCGAGCACATGGTTTTTACGCAAGGTCTCTACCTGCGGTTTTAGTTTTTGCCATACGGGTTGTGCTCGGCTGTTGTCAAAAAGTCTACTCACTTAGGTTTGAGGGCCGTTCGTCGGCGCCTATTTGCGCTTGGTTGTCAACGCCGCGGCCATCAAAAGCCCTAGGACTCCTGCGGCAGGCGCTTTTTGCCTTTACGGGCGCGGTTTTTAAAGTTCTCGACGGCTTCTTCCATGCCCAGAGGCACATAGGTGAGCTCGTCGAGGTTATCGGGCAGGTAGCAGGCAAGACTTTGCTCCTGCATGTGACCCGCCGTGAGCACATCGTCACTGGGCCGTGCGCCGGGTGTGGCGCAAATGCCATAGACGACGGCACCCATCTCGCGCGTGCGGCATTCATATTCGGTCTCGGGATGCTCGGGATGGTCGCGGCGCACGTCGTCACTTACCCAAAGCGTGTCGTAGCCGGCTGCGGCAAACTGTCCTAGGGCGTAGTCGCGCAGTGGCTTGCTGTCGGTGCGCAGTGTGACGGTGGCGCCGGCTGCAAAGAGCGGGCGGTAGAGCATCAGATGGTCGACATGGACGAGTCGTTTTTTGGCGTACTTGGCCTTGGGCTGCGGCGTGGGAAAGTTGATGGTGATGGCATCGAGCTCGCCTGCGGCAAACAGCTGCGGCAGCGATGCGGCACCTCGGGGCAGGACGAGCGCGTTGGATAGCTCTTGCTCGCAGATTTTCTGCGCGGCATAGGCGATGCAGATGGGCTCCTGGTCCATGCCGATAAAGAGGGCGTTTGGCTCGTGGGCCGCGCGCTCTACAAGGTACGTTCCCTTGCCGCAGCCAAGATCCAGGTGAAGGTGTTCGAAGGGCTTGCTGCCAACTGGCGCGCAAGCCTCGCGCCAATCTCCGGCATAGGCCTCGGGGCTCGTCTCAATCGCATCGGCGTAGCGCTCCAGGCGCTCCTCGAGCACAAAGTTCTTGGGCGTGCGAACGTGGACGGCTCCCATGAGGCTCCTTGGTCATACGTATGGAACGCGTGGCTGCGCGTTCCGTCGGTGGGTTGGAAAACGGATGGGCATAGCTTACCCAAAAGATGCGGCGCGGCTCGGCGGCGAGTCGTCGGTGCCTACAGACGCTTGAGAATCACGTAGCGGTTGAGCTCGCCGCTGCGACCGTCGGCATGGAAGCGCTCAAGCTCGCGCACGGGGACCTCGCCACTCTTGTAGAACGTACGCACGCCGCGCACCAGGTCGGTGATCTGCTGATCGTCAAAGTGATGGCAATAGCGGTAGGCGTGGCGGTCGTTTTGCCAGCCGATGAGGTGGTCGCCGGCTTCAAACTGCGCGGAATCGTAACCCTCAAACGGCGGGGTGAGCTCGGCACGGGCCTCGGCGCGAACGGCCTTGCGCGCCATGCGCTCGTCGTTCATAAACTCCCAAAAGCTGATGGCGATGATGCCGCCTGGGCGCGTCTGGCGCACCAGGGCGTCGAGCACGCGTACGCGGTACTCGCACGACGGCACGTGGTGCATAAAGCCAAAGCAGACCGAGATGTCGGCGAGCGGGGCGTCGAAAAGCACGTCGGGTGTCTCGGCGGGGTTGAGCTTCATGAGGGCATCGAGTACGTCGAGTTCCTGGAAGTGCAGGTTGGGAATGCGCAGGGCGTGACCGTGCGCATCGATAGCCAAATCCTGACACGAGTCAACACCATAGAACTCAAACGGGCAACTGGCGTCTGCCGAGGGGTTTGCGCCGTCGACGCCCTTGGCGGAAAGTGCGCCGCCGGCGGCAAAGTTCTCGAATCGCATGTTGCCGCAGGCAAGATCGAAGACGCGGACGGGATGCTCGATCGTGGCGACGTCGAGCTGCTCGAGCGCTATGTCCATGGTGCGTACCCAGCCGGGCCACGGTGCCTGGCGCGTATCGGAGAAGGAGGCGGAGTGCTCGCGATAGAACGTATTGTTGAGCTGAATGAGCGATGAGGCGAAATCGCGGTTCACGGCGCGGAACTCCCTCCGTTGGCGGTGCGGAATAAACAGTACGACCATACTACCGTTAACGCCGCAACGGGGACAACCGAGCTGCGGGTCATTGCTTTGTTTGGACACATTTCCGCAGCTCATATATGCCCGCAACCGCCGGTTGTCAAAAATCTCACTAGAATAGGTGGCATGCTTTTGGCGGTGGCGGATAGATTTTTAACTGTGCAAGGCGCCTTAAGAACAAAAACGGTCCGGCGGCACGGCTGGCATCGCATAGGAGGAACCATGAATGTAGAAACTGCGCAGCGGCTCGCCGACCTTCGTCGCAGCAAGGGTTTTAGCCAAGAAGGGCTGGCGCGAAAGCTGGGGCTGTCGCGCCAGGCGGTCAGTAAATGGGAGCGTGCGGAGAGCTCGCCCGATACCGAGAACCTGATCTCGCTCGCAAAACTCTATGGCGTGAGTTTGGATGAGCTCCTTAATCCGAGCGATGAGATCGAGGACGATATCGAGTTTGAGAACGAGGACCGCGCCCGTCAGCGCGAGGCCGAGGCAGCGGAGCGCGCCCGTACCCATGAGGCAGCGGCACGTGCTACCGAGGCGGCAACACAGGCGAGTGATGCCGCCGCCAAGGCGGCGCAAGCGGCAAGCTGGAGCGCGCAGGCCGCCAATGCCGCTACGGCGCAGGTGACGAGTGGCGGCGCAGCTGGCTCGACTCCGGTGAAAGGTCCGTTCCAGTCGTTTCCGTATTGGGCCGTGTGCTGGCTGCTGTTCTTTTTGCTGATGTTCCTGTTTGGTGGCTCCTTTGCCGCGCTGATCTTCTTTACAATCCCCATCTATCACTGGGTGGCGCGTGCGCTCGATGGCGATTGGGCACGCGGGGATATTCAGGTTGGTCCGGCGCCGGAGGCGGCTAAGGCTCAGGATGTTTCCGCTGCGGCTGATACTGACGTGGCTTCCTCGACCGCCGCTGAGCCGAGCGCCAAAGAAGGTGATGAATGATGAAGCTCTCGCATGAGTCCAAGGTCCGCCTGGGCGTCGGTATCGGAGCGTTCGTGCTCATCATCGGGCTTATCTTTGGCACTTCGCGGATATTGTTTCATTTTGATGGCCCGTGGGATCTCGGCGATATTGCATCCGGTTTGTCCGGTATGGACGATGTGGTTGACGGGGACGATTCTTTGGATGGCGGTAACTATTCCGCTCAGTCTCGGCAGCTTTCGAGCGAAACGTTTGATGCCGACTCATTCCAGTCCCTTGACCTGGATGTGACATCGGGTGAGGTTGAGATCAAGTGCGTTTCCGGCGGGCAGGTGCGTGTCATCGAGAGCGGTCGTGTTGCAAAGGGGGTAGCTACCTACGATGCTGCCACTCAGAATCTGGCCGAGGTTAAGGGTTCTGCGCTCAAGATTCGCCAGTTCGATTGCGATGACGAGCGCGCCATTGACCGCACGGTTACCGTCGAACTGCCGCGCGAAGTTGCCGATAACATGGTGGGCATTACAGCGAATGTAGGATCGGGCGATCTGACGGTCACGGACATTGCGTGTCATGACCTCAACTTGACTTTGGACTCGGGAGACATCGAGTTTGCGGGCACCGTAACCGACACCTTGGATGCCGAGGTCGGTTCGGGCGATGTGGCGTTCGAGCTCTACCAGGCCCCCGCGAAGTCGATGGACGTAAGCGTGGGCTCGGGCGATGTGGAGATATCGGTTCCGAACTCTACGGGCTTTAAGGCGAGCCTCACCGTGGGCAGCGGTGACTTTGAGAGCGATTTCCTTCCGCTTGGCTACGATGGCGAGACCATATTGAATGCTGAATTCGACAACGGTGACAAGTCTGCAACGTATCGTTTTAAGGTCGGTTCGGGCGACATGTCGTTCGAATCGGTGTGACATGCGGTTTTCGGAGATCGGTGCATATAGGCATGCTCTTTGATGGAGGCGCCGGGGCCGTGACTGGCTCCGGCGCCTTTGCCTTTACAATGGGGGCATGGAACAGATTATTTTGAACATACTCGAGGCTCTGCGTCGCGGCGAGACCGTGGACGACAAGGCACTCGTCAAGCTGATACATGCCGAGGCGCGCCGTGAGGGCGCCGACAAACGCGATTTGGCCAAGCGCCGCCTGCTGCCGTTTTACCAGCGGGTGAAGCGCGAGGAGCCGGCTCGTTGGGCTGGATGGAATGTCGATGCCGATCTGGAACGCCAACTGCTGCAGGTGCTGCGTATGAAGCCGCGCCGAACGGCCTCGGGCGTGGCGACCATTACCGTCATCACCAAGCCCTGGCCATGCTCGGGCGATTGCCTGTTTTGCCCCAACGATCTGCGCATGCCCAAAAGCTACCTGCACGCCGAGCCGGCGTGCGCCCGTGCGGAGCAAAACTGCTTCGATCCGTATCTGCAGGTGAGCGCCCGTTTGACGGCGCTTTCGCAGATGGGGCATGCGACCGACAAGATCGAGCTCATCGTGCTCGGCGGTACCTGGAGCGACTATTCGCAAGGGTATCAGGCATGGTTTATGTCGGAGCTCTTCCGTGCGCTCAATGATGATGCGGTGGCGGGCGTGGCGGCAAACCCCATGTTGGCGCGTCCGGGCATCAGCCGTGCCGAGGCGGGGCGCCTGCTCGATGACGCTCCCGCCGATGCCCTGCCGCCGGTGGTAACAGAGCGCCGCGAGCGCTATCGGGCTGCCGGCATTGCGACAGACGAGGCCAAGCTCGCTGCCGGCGTTGCCGACGAGCAGGAGCGTGTGGATGTTGCCGTGGGCGGCTATAACCGCGCGGTGCGTCGTCTGTACGGCCCCGGTACGCCGTGGGGCGAGGTCACCGAGTGGCAGACGGCAACGATGGAGGAGCTCGAGCGTCAGCAGCGCATCAACGAGACGGCGAAGCATCGCGTGGTGGGACTCGTTATCGAGACGCGCCCCGATGCCGTAACGCCGCAGGCCCTCACGCTTATCCGCCGTCTGGGCTGCACCAAGATTCAGATGGGTATCCAGAGCCTCGACCAGCATTTGCTCGATATCAACGAGCGTCGCATTTCGGTGGCGCAGATCGAGCGGGCGTTTTCGCTTGCGCGCCTGTTTGGCTTTAAGATCCACGCGCATTTTATGCTCAACTTGCTGGGCGCCACGCCCGAGGGGGACAAGCGCGACTACGAGCGCTTTATGACCGAAGGGGCCTTTATGCCCGACGAGGTCAAGGTCTACCCGTGTGCGCTCATCGAGGGCTCGCGTCTGGTGGGCTGCTATGAGCGCGGCGAGTGGCGTCCCTATACCGAGGAAGAACTGCTCGATGTGCTGGCCGATGACATCGTGGTGACGCCGGCGTTCTGCCGCATCAGCCGCATGATTCGCGACTTTAGCTCCGACGACATCATGGTGGGCAACAAGAAGCCTAACCTGCGTCAGCTTGTCGAAAACCGCTTGGCGGCTCGTGGAGAAGGCGCGACGGTGCGCGAGATTCGCTATCGCGAGATCAGCACGGCGGGTGCCGACTTGGATGGGCTGACCCTTGACGAGGGCGTGGCGTACGAGACGCCGGTGACGCACGAGCGCTTTTTGCAGTGGGTGACGCCGCAGGGCAAAATCGCGGGTTTTTTGCGCCTGTCGCTGCCCGATCGCGCGTTTGTTGCCGCGCATGCGGACGAGTTGCCGACGGCGCCGGACGAGGCGATGATTCGCGAGGTGCACGTGTACGGCATGGCGGCGCGCATGGGAGATCAAGGCCAGGCGGCTCAGCATCATGGACTGGGGCGGTCGCTGGTGGAGCGTGCGTGCCAGATGGCGCGGGACGCGGGCTATGCGCGCATCAACGTGATCAGCGCGATCGGCACGCGTGAGTACTATCGTCATTTGGGTTTTTACGACCATGGACTCTATCTGCAAAAGGAGCTCTAGATGAACAAGCCGAGTGTTTCTGCCGGCGTCGTTGCCGGCGTTGCCCTGGGAGCCGCGGCGCTTGGTGCGGCCGCTGTCGCTGTTCGTGCTGCCTGTCTGCAGGTCGCGCGAACCCGCAATGGGTTGGCGCGTGTGAAGCGCGTGCACGATGAGCGCGGCGATGAGATTCGCGTGTTGGTGCAAGGCGGTGTCTACCAAAGTGCGAGTTACGTTGGCGAGCGCTGGGCGGAGCCCGTCTTTGCGTACTATCGCGCGTTTGACGACGTGTTTGAGGCCGAGGATGCTATGCGCGATGCTTATGGTCACGGTATCAGCCGTATGCTTATGCTGGGTGGCGGCGGGTTTGCCTATCCCAAATATGCGCTGGTGTCGCACGAGGGCCTGCGCATGGACGTCATCGAGTATGACGGAGAGATAACGCGCTTGGTGCGCCGTTGGTTCTATCTGGATGAACTGGAGCACGCGGTGGGCGATCGCCTGCGGGTGATAACCGCTGAGGCTCGCTCGTATCTGGGTGTGACGAGCGTGGGCCATCGTCGCTACGACGTGGTCGTGAGCGATTGCTTTGGCGGTGCCGAGCCCGTTCGCGAGCTGGCGACGGTTGAGGCGCTGCGCCTGGTGCGAGGCAGCCTGAGCCCCGGGGGTATCTACGTGGCCAATACTGTGAGCGCAAACGAGGGGAGCGATGTGACGTTCCTTCGCGACTGCGCTGCCACGGCACTCGAGGTATTCGTCCGCGCCTGGGTGGCCCCATGTGGCGATGCGAAGTTCGGCGGCGAGGAAAACTACCTGCTCATCGCCAGCGACGGCGACTACGCCTTTGCCGAAGCCGTGCCCTTCGACACCGACTTCCTCGGCACCGTTCTTCACGACAAGTAAGTCTCCCCGTCCCAAAAAAGACTGGTCTTAGGCGTGGTCGCGCCAGCTGCGGACACGCTGCTTCATACCCTCGATGTCGAGCACGCCTTCGGCAAAGCCCTTGCGCACGAGCTCTTCGGGAACAAACTCGTCGTAGCGGTCAAAGTAAGGCACCTCACCAGGATAGACGAGCTCGATGGGATCGAAGTCCTTCTCGGCCTCGGCGGCGAGCACCTCAAAGAACGTCTCCTCGTCGGCCTTCATCTTAAACTGCATAAAGTACGGGCGTGACGGATCGAGCCCGCGAAGGCCCAGCTCAGCGGCGCATTTGATTTTAAGCATGCGCTCGAGTGCTAGGAAGGCGTAGCTGCCCAACCAGGGGAAGAGCACCCAGGTATCGCCGCCCAGGTTGATGAGCGGTTTAGTTCCCGCGCCCGAAATCTCGGCGGTATGACGAGCCTGCGCCAAACGAGCCCGTGCGTTACCCATAAGGTACGGATATGTTGCGTGCTCAGTGAGCGCTTGGCGCATGCGCTCGAGCACATGCGTGTTAATGTCTCCAGGGCAGTCGCCAAAGTAGGCCGGCACACGGCCCTTGACCTGCGTGGCAAAGACAGTGTGGCGCTTCCAGTCCACTTCCTCGACAATCCAGCAGTGTCCGGCGATGGCGATGCGCTCACCGGGCGGGGGCGGATTAACGATCGTGCCCAGCTCGGCCGATTCGCTGCGAACGGTAAACTCCTCGTTTTCCTGGAACACGGCGTAGAACTTAAAGTTGTTGATGATGCGCTCGCCCGCGAGGCCCACGATGAGCCCACCGCCCTCGGTGACCTTGATATGGTCGATCTTAATGAGGTGATGTAGCAGCACACGGTAATCGTCTGCCGAGACACGGTGGAAATAGCTGAGCGTGAGCACGCGTTGGGCAAGTTCGGCCGGCGTGAGCTCGCCGGTGCTGGCGAGGGTCGACATGGTCTGGTGATAGAGCAGGCTGTAGGGGAGACGATCGAGCTCGGGCGGCTCGACCCACTTTTCCTCGCGATAGAGTTGTACGAGCGCGATACCCTGCAGGAGCTTCCAGGGAATGGTTTCGGGCATCATCGTGCGCGGCTCGGGTTCTTCCTCACGCATGACAAACCACATCTCGGGCGGAAGGTCGCGACGGCCTGTGCGCCCCATGCGCTGCAAAAAGGAGCTGACGGTAAACGGCGCATCGATCTGAAATGCACGCTCCAGGCGGCCGATATCGATACCGAGCTCCAACGTAGAGGTGGTGACGGTTGTCTGCGTCTGCTCCTCGTCGCGCATGAGCTCCTCGGCCGTCTCGCGTAGCGATGCCGAAAGATTGCCGTGATGGATGAGAAAGCGGTCGGGCTCGTGCCGGCTCTCGCAGTAGCTGCGCAGCATGGAGCACACGGCCTCTGCCTCCTCGCGCGAGTTGGCAAAGACCAGGCACTTGCGGCCGCGCGTATGCTCAAAGATATAGCCCATACCGGGGTCGGCGTTGTCGGGCGCCGTGTCGGTGGGGTTGAGAAGCGCCTGCTCGGTCGCTCGTGGGATGTCGACTTCGCCCTCGGGGGCCGAGGAAGTGCGACGGTCTTTGGGAGCGGCCTTGCCCCGCGCCTGCTCGCGACGTTGACGGCGTTCTTCATGTGCAAGCTGTCCGCTGTGGCACATGTCTTGTCCGGATGCGGGCAGCGCCGCGGGCGCCGCCGTCTCAATGCGCTCGCATGCGAGCACCTCAGCTTCCTGTGGACCTGTGCCCATGAATCCCCGCTGCTGTGCCTGGGGACCCGAGTTGTAGAAGTGCTCCATGGAGATGCGCCACACGCGGCGCGGTTCTTCAAAGCGGGGGATAACGCAGTCGCGTCCCGTTCCCTGTGAGAGAAAAGCGCCCGTGCGCTCGGGGTCGCCGATGGTAGCCGAAAGGCCAATGCGGCGAGGCTGTACGCCGGCCATGCGCGAGAGTCGCTCGATAAGGCAGAGCGTCTGTCCGCCACGGTCGCCGCGCATGAGCGAGTGGACCTCGTCGATGACGACGTAGCGCAGGTCGCAAAACATGCGCGGGATCGCCATGTGTTTATGGATCAGGAGCGCCTCGAGCGACTCGGGCGTAATCTGTAGGATGCCGCTCGGTTTTTTGATGAGTTTGGCCTTGTGTGATTGCGAGACATCGCCATGCCAGTGCCAGACGGGGATATCGGCTTCTTCGCATAGGTCGTTGAGGCGGACGAATTGGTCGTTGATGAGCGCCTTGAGGGGGCCAATGTAGAGGGCGCCCACGCTTGCGGGCGGGTTCTCCCAAAACTCGGTCAGGATGGGAAAGAAGGCCGCCTCGGTTTTGCCGGAAGCCGTTGATGCCGTCAGGAGCACATTGTCCTGCGTGTTGAAGATGGCATCTGCCGCCGCAACCTGGATAGAGCGCAAGCTCTCCCAATCGTGGGAGTAGATGAAGTCTTGGATAAACGGGGCATAGCGGTCAAAGGCGTTCACGGGGCCTCCTTTCAACAACGAATCTCTCAACGCGGCTGGCAACGGCTTGCTGCATTACTGCTTCAACGTTTGTCCAGATAAAACCTGCCAAAATAAACCTGTCCCTTTTTGGTAGGTTAGATGGTGAACTCGGCGAAGTTACGCTCACCGCTTGCGGTGCCGGTGTCGCCTGTTGCTGCTGCCGGCGCCAGCGCGTCGCCGCCGACGCTTTGCAGCAGCTCGGCTACGTTGGCGTCGGGGTTCTGGCACAGGATATCGAGCAGCTCGATAAAGTCGCGAATAACCTCACGCGGTGTTAGGTGCGTGTCGGCTCCCACGCGACCGAACTCGATCTTGAGGAAGTCCACCAAGTCGTTTTCGGCAAGCGTGGGCGTCCAGCCAAAGTAGCCGGCATGGATCTGCATGAGTTTTTCGATGAGCACCAGCAACTCCTCGTAGGTGAGCGGCTGCAGGCGGATGATGGGCGCGAGCATGTCCTTAAGGTCCTCGCGCGCAAAGCGGCCCTGAGCGAGTCGGCTGCGCAGGGCCTCGTAGGAGAACACGCCGCGGCGGCGGTCTTCGATGGAGGTTGGCGTGCCGCCCATGATCATGCCCAGGTACTGCGCCTTGCCCTGAAGTGTGTCGTTGTACATGGTCAGGATCTTCTCGTAGTTGTATTGGCGCGTGATGGCGTTGGGAATCTTATACAGATTCACGAGTTCGTCGATGAGCACCAGCATACCCTTGTAGCCGCTGCAGACCAAAAAGCGCGCAATGAGCTTAACGTAGTCGTACCAGTCGTCATCGCTGATGATGGTCGAGGAGCCCAGCTCGGCGCGTGCCTCGCTCTTGGTGCGGTATTCGCCGCGAATCCATTTGGTCACGCGGCTCATGGCCTCTTCGTCGCCCCCGGATGCGGCCATGCGATAGCGGCGGAGCATGCGGGTGAAGTCGAAGCCGTGGACCATCTCCTCGAGCGGGGCCAGTTGGGCATTGACGACCGACTCGTCGACGTCGGCACACGAGGCGACCCAGCGATCCAGAATAAGGTTGAGCGCACCGCCCTCGGGGCGCGTCTTGGTCGATATATTGCGGATGAGCTCGCGGTAGGTGGCAAGGCCCTGTCCCTGACCGCCCTGCAGGCGGCGCTCGGGCGACAGGTCGGCATCAGCGACGACGAATCCCTCGCCCATGGCGTGCGTGCGGATAGTCTGGAGCAAAAAGCTCTTGCCGGCGCCGTAACGACCGACCAGAAAGCGGAAGCTCGCGCCACCGTCGGCGATGAGACTCAGATCGGTGAGCAGGGCGCGGATCTCGACCTCGCGCCCTACGGTGATGTAAGGAAGGCCGATGCGCGGGACCACACCGCCCTTGAGCGAGTTGAGAATGACGGCAGCGACGCGCTTGGGCACGCGAGGTGCTGCGGATGCGGTATCACTCATGGTCTAGGTATCCTCTCACGTCTGCTTCGTAGTCCTCGATAATCTGCGGCCCTGCCGCGCTAAATTCAATTACGGTGTCGCCCACCAGGTCAAAGAGCGCCTCGTTGATGGTATCGACGAGCATGTCCTCGCTCTGCTCCGATTGCACTACCGCCGATTCCGCCTGTACTGCGTTGTGCTCGAGCAGCGCGCGGAGATAGGCGTCTGCGGCGGGCGCGAGTTCGTTCGTGGCGTCAGCGGGCGCAGCAGCTGCGAACGCGGGCGTCGGTGCGAGAAGCGGTGCCACGACGCCAAACTGTTCGGTGGATATGGTCGGCTCGTCGGACTCGTCCTGCCCTGCGGCCGCCGCGACCGCCTCGACCGTCGCGGCGGCCGCAGGCTCGGCTTCCGGTTGCCCTGAGTCCGCTGCCTCGGCTTCTGCGGACGCGCCGTCCTCGCGTTCCTCGTCGATCAAAAGCGCTTCGCGCGTTTGTGCGGCAGCGCTCCGAATGTGCCCCAGCTGGCTCAAATCGATATCGATCTTGACGGGCTGGTGTGCGGCGTCCCACGAAAGCCATGCCACAATCTCGTCATCGATAATCTTGGCCAGATATTTGGGGACCTTTTCTTCCTTAAGGGGATGGGCGGGGTCCAGCGCCAGGCGCAGGCGTTGGTCGCAGGCGCGCATCATTTCACCGAGCTTGCTGCTCTTTTGCCTGCTACCGTGAATCCGCATGCATTCCCAAAAACCGTTTTGGCAACGGTAGATACGGATGGGGTCCAGACGGTATTCGCAGTCCTCGTGGCGCTCGGGCGCAAAGAATACGGCCGAGGCAAACATGGTGTAGGGCATGGCCGTCTCCTCCCCAAATAAACTTGCCACGATGCCGGTCTTTCGGTGCGTGTCATAGTAGCGCGCCATGCGGACATACACGGCGCACGCCACGTGGCGCAGATCGCGGTGGTGGCTGCGGTCGAGCCGCGAGTTACTTAGGTTGTACGTGGAGAGGGCGTTGATGGCGGCCATGAGTCGCTCCTCGCGCACCTCATCGGGCGGAAGGGGGAGCGTGGGCTCGGAGGTTTTGCGACGCTTAGGGGTCTGGCCGGACGGTGCCGGTGCCGGTACAAGGTCTCGCGCCGCGCGTCGCAGCTCGATAAGGGCGTTATCGAACATGACGGTTTTAGAGTCACGAAGCAGCTTGGGGTCGAGCCCGTGGAACACGGCGTAATCTTGCAGCCACACGCGCGCAAACCGGTCGATGCCGGGCTCGAAGGCGCGATAGACATCCCAAAAAGCCCTGATCTTGTTAAAACCATCGAGTGGATTATCTACGCCAATGCCGCAAATCAGCTCATAGAGATACAGAAAGGCAAAGGACGTAGACGTTTCCTCGACGGTTCCGCGGCGCACTTGGGCACGCCAGGTAAAGTAGCCGCGCAGCTGCCGGTCGCTCATGGCGTTGTAGGTGGGAAAGTACGACTTAAAGGTGCCGTTGTAGGGACAGTCGTCCTCAAAGTCGGCCATCAGCAGGCCCTGGCGGTAAAAAAGCTCGGCTTCCGAAAGCCAGCGGCCCGCACCGCCCTTGGGGTCATCCTGCCAGCGCGATATCTCGCGCATTTTACGGTACTGGTCGGGGAGGAAATTCTGCATCTGTCGGCCGGTTTTGAGAATCGGCTCGTCTGCGTAGGTTTCGTTTGAGAAGCGGGCGGACTGATGGGTCCGGGCCTCGGCCATGATGCGCTCGATGAGCATCTTGATGTCCTGGTCGGCCACCGCTCCTCCTCTCGAACACAGCTACGGTGACCTCATATCATAGCACAGCATCAAACAGATGTTCGAGATACCGCTGCGTTGATAGATTTAGAACAGGAGGGCGTAGATGACGGCGATGACGACGGAGGGAAGCATATTGGCCGTGCGGAAGGTCTGAGGACGGATGAGGTTGACGCCGACGCAGAAGATGAGCATGGAGCCTACGAGCGAAAGGCTGTTGAGGGCCGCTGCGGTCATGATGGGGGAGAGCGCGCCGGCAAACAACGTAATCGTCCCCTGGAACACGGTGACGGGCAGGGCGGAGAAGATGCAGCCGCGGCCAAGCGAGGCCGTCATGGTGCAGACGATGATGCAGTCCAGTGTGCCCTTGAGGGCAAGCGTTGACCAGTCGCCGAGCAGGCCGTCCTGAATCGATCCCACAATGGCCATGGCGCCGATGCACACGGTGAGTGAAGTCGAGACAAAAGCGCTGGTAAATTCGTTATCGCCCTCACTGCCAGTCTTGCGCTTGAGCCATTCGCCAAGGTTCTCGATGGCGGCCTCCAAGTTGATGGCCTCGCCGATGAGCGAACCGAGCGCAAATGAGACGATGAGCATGGTGGTACCGGTGGTCGACAGCGCCTTTCCATCGATGACGAGCATCTTTTGCATGGTGCCGCCCAGGCCGATAAACAGGACGCACAGCCCCGATGCTTTCATGAGCGTGTCTTGGATGCACGGTGTAATGAAGCGGCCGCCCGCTAATCCCAAAAGACCGCCCGCAACTAAAAGCACAACGTTGATGACTGTTCCCAAGCCCGGCATGAGCCCTCCTGTATTGATGCCAACGTGGCAATCGTAGCAGAACGAAATGCGAGGCACATCGCGACTCATCTAATACGTTATATAAGTGGTGTTAGGAATGATGCGCAGCATTTAAGCCTCAGGTGGTTGTCGGGACATAGGGATAGTAGTCAAAGCGCAGTGTCATAAGCCGCTGTGGGGATTCAATAGCCGCGGCGATGATATTGGCATCGCGGGCACGATCAAACCCTTCGAGTTCGATTTGATACGAGACGTCTTGCATAATGTCCAGACGTCGCCAGGCTAGGAGTGTGTCGCCATCGAATTCCAAGGTTTTGCCTCCGTCTGGGGCAACGGCGTATAGACGCAGTTTAGCGGTGGTTGCAGGGTCGACAACCGTGACCTTTTTAATTTCGTTTCGAGTATTCTTGGCGCCCAACAGGGTGAGCAGTG
Source organism: uncultured Collinsella sp. (assembly GCA_958451615.1). GTDB lineage: Bacteria > Actinomycetota > Coriobacteriia > Coriobacteriales > Coriobacteriaceae > Collinsella. The sequence goes on from CAUDQR010000016.1 coordinate 28,084, forward strand.
TTGGGGCCACGACCTCGCCCGATGGCAAAAAGACGACTTCGATGGATTCGGGAAATGCGATGATGGCCGACTTGCGGACGGGCTGATTGGCGGCGGCAACTTCGATGTTCGCAGCGTCGATGACCTCCGCGTGGTCGAGCGCGGCAAGCACGCAGCAGTTACCTTCATCGATCTCTTGAGGATCAGCAAGCCCCAGACTGTCCGCGAGCTCGGGATCGTTTGGATCGGTAGCGGGCTCATTCGGTGCTTCGAAAGAAGCTGGGACGCTGTTTGTCGGCGACGGCGTGTCGCCCGCACCTGCTTCTTTGTCCGCGCTCTCTTCTTGTGTGGTTGCGTTGATGGGTTCGTCGTTTGAGGGGAGCGTCTTGGCGTCAAGCGTGGAGGGGACAATCCCGATGGCTCCGGATCCGTTCCACTCCACTTCGAGAAGCGCCGGGTCGGCAAGAATACGTTGCCTGCTTTGCGCGTGGGCATCGATTTCAATAGGGCCTGCCTCTATCCCTCGTGTAAGGCTGAGTGATCCGGCTGGCTTCTCGAAATGAGCGTCTGTGTCTTCGGTGCTGGCGGCGTAGAACAGCAGGGATGCTTCTCCCGCCGCGATGGCATCGGTGCCCGCCTTGGTCAGCCGCAGCGATGCCGTGAATGAGAGGGTGGGCTGCACATCGTCTGCATTCGCGGCGGCGCAGCCCAGACATATACCGCCTCCTTTCTCGAAAAACGCACCGTCGAAGGCGACCTTCGCTCCGTTCGCCGAGTCATCGACCGAAGCGATATCGATGCGCAACCCCAAATCGCACGGATCGCCATCTGCATCGAGCACAATCGAGCGCCACGTGCAGACGGCGCACCCCGCCTGGGAGCCGTTTGCCTTGTTCGAACGATTGATATCCACGACTATCGAGCCGTCCGTATTACGACGAAGGCATCCCGAGGTTGAGATTGCGGCCTGTGCGAACGAAAAACGCTTGCACGCAATGGCGCTCGACGGATTTGGTGCGGAGCTTAGGGCTGCTGGTAAGGAGTCTGCCATGACGGGAGTCGCCCAAGCGGCGACAGGCGTTCCGGTTGCGAGCGCGCCGCAGAGTGCGACGACGGGCAAAAGGTTCTTCGATGCCATGGGGTCTCCTTAGCTAATTTAGTGCGGCCTGTCCGTGTTTCGTTTCTGGCTGCGTTTGATGTGCAGACCGAGGCCGGCGGTTCCCGCGCCTGCTGCCGTGGCGCCTGCTGCCAAGAGCCATCGTCTGTCGTCTGTCTGTGCCAACGGTTCCTTGCAGTTGCCGCGGTCGAGCTCCGAGAGGTCGACCGTCACCTGCGTGGCGGCCTGCGCCTGTTCTTGCTGGGCAAAGGCCATGGCTGGCCCAAACGCTAGGATACTGACGGCGGTGGCCAGGGCGACGGCCTTATGCCGTGTGCGCACCGGGCTCGACCGTCCAGGTGATCGTTGCAACTTGATCGCCTTCGCCGGTTACGCGGAAGATGTCGCGCGTGACGCGGGCGACGTTTCCGCTTGTCTTGAGCTTAATTTTGTCCGTGCCGCCGGCAATGCCCTGGTAGCCCATGTCGAAGGCTGCATTCTTGGAAAGATCGAGGCCCGTCTCCTGCATTGCGGCGCTGGCGTTCTGGAGTGCGCCGTCGGGGCCGACCTTAAAGTCGATGGAATTCTGCGCGGTTCCGGCCTTGGCGTCGGCGGCAATGGTCCAGGTGTTCATGGCGTCGATCTTCATGTTGGTGACATGGATGCCGTAGGCCGAATGATTGTCGATGGTGGTCGCGTCTTCTGAGGGGCCCTGAAGCGTGCCGTCGGCCTTGGCGACGAAGGGAATAACCGTCGGAACTTTGAACTCTACGTTGTCGATCTCGGTCCTGACCATTACTTTCGTGGTTCCAACGCGCCCGGCTGCCAGAGCTGGCGTCGGGGCGGCGCCCATTGCGAGCGCGAGCGCGAGCCCTGCGCCCACGACGAGCGCTCTGGCTCCGTTCATGTTCCTGGTGATGTCCATGGTCGTTCCTTTCTATTCGCCGCGGGCCGTCCCCGCGATGATTGGACGAATGCTGGTGAATTGCGTGCGGTGCCGCGTCGGCCGAAAAAGCTAGTTCTCGGCTTGCTCAACCCGTACCTTGACACGTGTCGGATTGCCGTGGCTGTCGAGGGTCTTGGCATCGAGTGCCTGGATCTCGATGTATGCCTCGCCTTCTTTGATGTCGCCGGCGGGGCACGTCTCGATTGTCTTGCCGGTCTCGACCACACCGGATTCGTACATGGTCTCGTCGTTTTGGATGACGCGGAATCGCTGGGGAAATTTATTGTCTTGGACGTTTTGCACGTTGACGCGCAGCTTGCCGTCCTCCTGTAGCTGAGCGACCGGCGCGACCGAAATCGTCATCATGTTGTCGCGGACGATGGCATCGAGCTCATCTTGGATTTCTTGTCGCGATTTACCCTCTGCCGTCGTGACTGAGGCGCCCGCTTCGGGCACGGGCTGCGACTGCCAGGCGTATAGCCCTACGGCGATGAGGGCGCAGACGATAGCCAGACAGACAACGACGAGTTTCTTGCGACGCCCCAGTCCTGCGAGGCGGGGCGGCTTCTTCGCACTCATGCGGCGTCCTTGGTGGTGTAGACACGTGCGAACGTGGACGGGTCCGCTCCAAAGAGCATGTGAAGCATCAGGCGGCGCGAGTAGATGAGCTCGTCAAAGTCGTGAGGGAGCTCGATGTCGTGGATACGCGCGATGTGGTGGGCGAGCGCCGAGAACGACTCGGGGTCGCAGATAACATCGGTGGTGACGTGGTAGACCGCCGTATCGGGGAACGCCTCTTCGTCGAAAGGCAGGAGATAGGGATCGTCGTCGACCTCGATGGCGACGCCGTACTGGGGCCAGTAATATGCCATGGGAACCTCCCTGCTTCTGGGGCCAAAACTTCTATCGGTTTTGGCTGTCGACGCCGACCGTATCAGCCGCTACTTGACCAATTTCTGACCAAATGCTTGACGGATTGACATCTCCGCAGGTAAAAGGTGGAAAAAAATACTTCAACTTTTTTCGAGCGACAATCGAGCGGTCGGCGACGGCGGGGCGATATTTGTCAAAAGCATCGTCTGCCGAGGAAGCCTTGCCGTTCGCCGAATTGCACAAACGTAAAAATCGCCAATTATGGAGACGGTCTCGAACACGTCGACGAAACGATGCGGTAACATCTCCCTGCAAACACTGTAGTTAGCTAAAGGGGGAGTCCGCGTGTCTGCAACCATCAAACCCTTCACCGACGAGTTCGAAGAGTATGGCCGCGATGAATCTCGCGCATCGGGCGAAGCATCGAGCATCTCGTTTCCGACAACGGAAGACGAGGTCCGTGCCATTTTGGAAAAGCTCCATGCCGAGCGTGTCCCGGTAACGGTTCAGGGCGCCCGAACCGGCCTTGCCGCCGGTGCCGTGCCCCACGGCGGGCATATCCTCAATACTTCCCGTATGAATCGCTACTTGGGCCTTCGCCGCGATGAACAAGGCCAATTTTTGCTGCGCGTGGAGCCGGGCGTTGTGCTCTCGGAGCTGCGCAAGCAGCTGAGCAAGAAGATGCTGCCGACCGCTGGTTGGGACCAGGCATCGCTTAAGGCCTACGAGGAGTTCCAAGAGTCCCCCGAGCAGTTCTTTCCCACCGATCCCACCGAGGCATCTGCCTGTCTGGGTGGCATGGCGGCATGCAACGCCTCCGGCGCCCGCAGCTATGCTTACGGCCCCATGCGCCCACATATCACGGGACTCCACGTCGCACTGGCTGATGGCGATTTGCTTGAGCTTCAGCGCGGCGAGGCTTTTACCCAGGGCCGCCACCTGTCGCTCGTGACGGCAGCGGGCCGTACGCTCGAGCTCGATCTTCCCGGCTATACCATGCCCGAGACAAAAAATGCCTCAGGCTATTTCGTTGCGGACGATATGGACGCCATCGACCTCTTTATCGGCGCGTGCGGCACGCTCGGCGTTATCACCGAGCTCGAGATTGCCCTGCAGGCGGCGCCTGCGGTCGTTTGGGGTGTGAGTTGCTTTTTCGATAGCGAGGACAAGGCGGTGTCCTTTACCGATTCCGTGCGCCCTGTCCTGTCCCATGCGGCTGCCATCGAGTACTTCGATGCTGGCGCCCTGGATATCCTGCGTCGCCAGCGCGAGCAGTCGACGGCGTTTGCCTCGCTGCCGGCGCTCGACGACGAGGCAAAGGTCTGTGTCTACGTGGAGCTCGACTGCGATGACGAGGCGCAGGCGACCGAGGAGCTGTACCACCTGGGATGGGTGCTGGAGTTTGCGGGCGGCCGCGACGATGCGACATGGGTCGCCCGCACCGAAGTCGATCGCGAGTGCCAGCGGTTCTTCCGCCACGCGGTGCCCGAGAGCGTCAACATGCTCATTGACGAGCGTCGCCGCACCGACCCCACCATTACCAAGCTGGGATCGGATATGTCGGTGCCCAATGCACGCCTTGCCGATGTCGTGGCCCTCTATCGCCGCACGCTGGCCGAAAGCGGGCTTGAGTCTGCTGCCTGGGGACACATCGGGAACAACCATCTGCATGTGAACATCCTGCCGCGCGATGCGCAAGACTACCGTCGTGGTGGAGAGCTCTTTGCCCAGTGGGCTTCCGAGGTCACGGCCATGGGCGGTGCCGTTTCTGCCGAACACGGCGTCGGCAAGATCAAGGCGGGCTTCTTGGAGACGATGTACGGCCACGAGGCCATGGTCGAGTCGGCGCGCCTCAAACTCCAGCTCGATCCTGCCGGCCAGCTGGGTCGCGGCAACCTGTTTACGGAGAAGCTCTTGGATGAACTCGTCCAGAAAGGGGGCGCGTGAAGATGAGTGATTTCCATATGGTGGTGTGCGTCAAGGCGGTGCCCGGAAGCACCGAGGTCAAGATGGACCCCAAGACCAATACTATCGTGCGTGATGGCAAGCAGGCGGTCATTAATCCCTTCGATGCAAGTGCCCTCGAATGTGCGCTAGCGCTGAAGGACGACTTTATCGGCTTTGGCATGGACGTGCGTGTGACGGTGGTGTCGATGGGCATCCCCGCGACCGAATCGCTGCTGCGCGACTGCATCGCCCGCGGTGCCGACGACGCGCTGCTGCTGACCGACCGAGCCTTTGCGGGCGCCGATACCCTAGCCACCACCTATGCCCTCAAATGCGGCATCGAGGCACTCGATGAGGACTTTGACCTGCTCATCTGCGGCAAGATGGCAGTGGACGGCGATACGGCCCAGATCGGCCCCGAGCTGGCCGGCGCCTTTGGGGTCCCCTGCGTGACCGACGTGAGCTGTGTGCAGAGCGCGGGATTTACGACGTGTGGCTCGCTGGCGCTCGTCCACGGCTGCGATGCCGGCGAGGAGACGGTGTACCTGGAGATGCCGTGTGCGATGACGACTGCCAAGGAGATTGGCCAGCTGCGCATGCCGAGTATTGCCGGTATTCGCGCGGCCGAGGATGCAGACGTGCGCGTGGCCAGCGCTGCCGACGTAAACGCCGACCCCTCGCGTTGCGGCCTTGCCGGATCACCGACGCAGGTCGTGCGCTCGTTTGTGCCCGACCGTGACCAAACGTGCGAGGCCGTCGAGGGAACGGCGTCCGAGCAGGCGTTAAAACTTGCCAAGATTATCGAGGGGATGGCATAGATGAGCGGGCTGATTATCGATAGCGAAGCCTGTATCGGCTGCGGTCGCTGCGTTCGCGCCTGCGCCTCGGGCGGCATTGTGGTGGAGGGTGAGCGCCCCAATCGCTGTGCCCGCGTAACCGACGGCTGTATCCTGTGCGGTGGGTGCGTCGACGCCTGCCCCGTCAACGCCATCTCGATTGAGCGCGACGAGGCCGCCGGCGCGGCAGACCTTGACGCATATCGAGACATCTGGATCTTCGTGCAGACTGACGAGCACGATGCCGTTGCATCCGTGGCCTTCGAGCTCATGGGCAAGGGGCGCGAGCTTGCCGATGCCCGCGGCTGCCGTCTGGTGGCACTGGTCGGCATGAGCCCCGAGGGCTCACTCGGGGACCTGGAGCATCTGATTTGCGCCGGTGCGGACGAAGTTCTGGTCTGTCGTGACGAGCGCCTGCGTCAGAACGACGCGGAGGTCTACGCTCGCTTGATCTGCGATTTGGTAGCCGAGCGCAAGCCCGAGGCCATTCTGTACGGCGCGACCGCCTTTGGTCGCGAGCTGGCGCCCGGTGTGGCCGTGCGCTTGCAGACGGGTCTTACGGCCGATTGCACGGTGCTTTCTATGGATACGGAGACGGGTCTGCTGCAGCAGACGCGCCCGGCGTTTGGCGGCAACCTGATGGCCACCATTATCTGCCCCAACCACCGTCCTCAGATGGCAACGGTGCGCCCCGGCATCTTTAAGGCGCCCGAGTTTGACTATAGCCGCTCCGGCACGATTACCCAGGTAGTGCTTGCGGATGACGTTAAGGCCCGCGTCGAGATCTCGATTCCCGCCGAGGAGTGGGGACAGCAGGCCTCAATTGCCGATGCCGAGCGTCTGGTCGTGGTGGGCCGCGGCATCGGCTCCAAGAAGAATCTGCCCCTGATGCGAAAGCTCGCCGATGCCCTGGGTGCCGAGCTTGGTTGCACGCGTCCCATTGTGGAGGCAGGCTGGTTGGAGTATCGCCACCAAATTGGCCAGACGGGTGTATCGGTCTCGCCCAAGCTTCTCGTGAGTATCGGTGTTTCGGGCGCCATCCAGCATCTTGCCGGCATCGGTGGGGCGGAGTGCATTATCGCCATCAACGAGGACCCGGATGCCCCCATCTTTGGTGCTGCCCAGTACAAGGTTGTCGGTGATGCCGTCGAGGTCGTCGAGGAGCTGCTGGCCCAGTTTGAGCGCTAGGCACGCGCCAGCCAGTCGCGCATCTCGTCCTTTAGGCGGCTCCAGGTTGCCTGCGTGGCGGGGTCGGTAAAGGGCCGCGTAATGCCAAAGGGCGCGTCGAGCAGGCGGTAGATATCGCCTTGCTCGCGCGCCAGCGCGCGGCTTGCCGGATAGCCGAGCTCAAACATAAAGCAGATAAGCCCCACCAAGAAGTCGGCGGGCTCATCGCGCTCATCGCGCGCGACGCAGCGGTGCTCGTCAAAGGCGGTAAGCGCCGGTGTCGAGAAGTGGCTGGCGAGAAACGTGTCCTCATCCACCTTGAGGACGGTGTCGACGGTGCTGTCGGCGATGGTGCGCATAATGTCGATCTTGTCACCATCGCGCACGATATCGCAGAAGCTCCGCGTGCGCTCGTCGAGCTGCGAGGGTAGACGGAAATCGCTGTGATAGGCAATGCTCGCTCGGATGAGCTCATCTTCTGCCGGGTCATCGATAAAGTCGCGGATGCTCGTTACGGCGGGTGCATCGGCGGGATTCTCGCCAAAGAGGACCTCGATGCCCAGCGCCGCATGGCTCATGCTCTCGGCGTCCTTAAAGGTGTCCCAGCGCCGCAGCTGCTCAAAGCGGCCCATATCGTGTAGCAGGCCGCAAAGCCATGCCAGGTCAATATCTTCTGACGACCAGCCCTGCTCGCGCGCTACGGCATCGCATGCCTCGGCCACGTGGTACGTATGCTCGATTTTGAGCGCGATGCGTGGATTGGTGGCGTCGTAGGCATCGGTGTAGCTTTTGAAGGCCGCGCGCGCCCGGTCTCGATCGATAGCTGTCATAATGACTTCCTAAAAAGTTGTGTCTTTCGATCCGGTGGCAATTGTAGGTGAACTCGGTTGCTGTCGGATGATGATTCTGCCGTGTCGCTACATGCGGCTCGGAGACCTTGTCAGGATGAGAAGCGTATGGTGCTCAAAATCGTTAGAACCGTCTGGCCGGTGATGCTTACCTATGTTGCGATAGGCGCGCCGTGCGGAATGATCATGGGGCAGACGGGAATGGAGCCCTGGATGGTCTTTGCTCTGAGCAGCACGTTTGTGACGGGCAGCGGCCAGTTTATGATCTGCAATCTTTGGCTGGCGGGCGTACCGGCACCTTCGATTATCGCGAGCGTCGCCGCCATCTCATCGCGCTTTGCACTTTATTCGGCATCGATCGCACCCCATCTGGCGGGCGCCTCGAAGCGTCAGACGCTGGCTGTTGCCGCGACGCTCACCGAGGAGGCATACGGCATCTCGCTTGCCAAGCTGGTTGAGGGGGAGGATTGGGGCCCGCGCGAATCCTTCGTGCTCAACGTGATCCTCATCGCGACATGGGGCGCTTCGTGCACGATGGGTGCCATCGCCGGTGCCGTTGCCGATGTTCCCACCGCTATTGCGAGTTTCGTCTGCACCTCGCTCTTTATCTGCCTGCTCTTTTCGCAGCGGCTGTCGCGCGGCAACGTTGTCGCGGCGGTTTCGGGCGCGGTGTCCGTCGCCGTATGCAAGTTCTTGGGCCTCGTGAATATTGCTGTGCCGGCAAGCGTCGTGGTCGGCATTACCATTGCGCTGGCGTGCGATGCTGTATTTGACGGAAGAGGTGCCCGCGATGCCCGTTAACGAGTTCTTGGTTCTGTGGCTGTCGTCGTGGGCTGCTATCGCGTTCTTTCGCATCGCGCCGGCGTTCGCCTTGCGCGGGCGGACCCTGTCGCCCCGCATTACCGAGGCCCTGGGCTATATCCCGCCCGCCGCCTTTGCCGCGCTGGTCGCCAACGACTTGGTGAGTCCCGGCGCGTTCGACGCGGGGCTCTGGCCTGCCTTGGTTCCCTGGATTGCGGCCGCCGGCGTCGTGGTCGTGGCGGTCAAGACAAAATCGATGCTGTGGTGCTGCGTCTCGGGCATCGTACTCTATATCGTCTTGAGCCTTATATAGGGGTGGCGTCGCGGGCGCCGAATCTCGTTCCATCCCAACTTGTCGAATTTTTCACCGAGCTGGTCTATTTCTTCTGGTACCATGGTCAAACTTTACTGTAGCAAAGCGTGACGTGGGCTTTTGTACCCCGTCAGCGGAAATGGGGGTTTCATGGCACAGGAAGCGAACGCCAACGAGCAAAAGAAATTCAAGGTCCCGCGCATCCCGGGCGACATCATGATCTATCCGATGATCGTCGGTCTTTTGCTCAACACCTTCTGCCCGCAGGTTTTTGAGATCGGCGGCTTCTTTACGGCTGCCTGCCGCGGTGGCTCCAATACCATCGTCGCCGCGATCCTGCTGTTTGTGGGCGCCGGCATCAGCTTTAAGTCCACGCCGGGTGCCATCAAGACCGGCATCGTCGTGCTGATCCCCAAGCTGGTCGTCGCAGCGGCTCTCGGCCTGGGCGTGGCATATTTCTTTAACGACAACTTCCTGGGTCTGAGTTCCGTGTCTATCATCGGCGGCATCACGTTTTGCAACATGGCGCTCTATACGGGCATCATGGGCGAGTTTGGCGATGAGTCCGAGCAGGGCGCCGTCGGTATCCTGTTCTTTACGGCCGGCCCTGCCGTCACGATGATCATCCTCGGTGTTTCCGGCCTCGCCAACATTCCCATTGGCACCATTATCGGCTCCATCTTGCCACTCGTTATTGGCATGGTTCTGGGCAACCTGTTCCCGTTTATCAAGAACCTGCTGGTCCCCGGCGCCAATCCCGCGATTGCCGTCATCGGTTTTCAGCTCGGTGCGTCCATGAGCCTATCGAGCTTTATCACCGGCGGTATTTCCGGCATCTTGCTGGGCCTTGTCACGCTGTTTGTCGTCGGTCCCATCACCTTTGCGTTTGAGCGTCTGTGCGGCGGCAATGGCAAGGCCGCTGTGGCTTGCTCCACCATTGCCGGCACGGCTATGACCACACCGGTTGCCCTCGCCGAGGTCGCACCGCGCTACGCCGAGCTTGCGCCCACCGCGTACGCTCAGATCGCCACCGCCGTTATCATCACGGCGATCATGGCTCCGATTCTGACTGGCTGGGTCGACAAGAAGTTCTGCCAAGGCAAGGAGGATCTGCCGCCTGTCGGTGTCGAGGCCATCGAGGAGGCTGTCGCGACTGACATCGATGGCGAGTAGCAATCGATACCCATCAATGATGCCGGCGTGTGCAATTCGCGCCGTATGGGCGCCCGAACAGAAACTGTTTTGCAGTGATGTTCGGGCGCTCTGCTATTATCCCCTTTACCCCTGCGGAGTAAAGGGGTGTTTATTGCCCTGATTCGAATTGGGCGATTCTGACCACTTGGATATTGAAGGGATGGCGCTAGTGGTTAAGGCACTCAAGATTGAGATATTCGTGCTATGCATGATTGTTCTTATCGGGCTTGCCGTACGAAGCCGTCGCTCCCTGTTCTCGAGCACCCAGCAGCTTTTGTTTAGCATGCTGGGCTACACGTCTGCTGCGTACATATTATTCGATATGATCTGGACGCTTTCGGACGGTGTGGACGGCACGTTGGGCATTGCTGCCAACTGGATTTCCAACGCGGTTTCGTTTTCGCTCTTTGCTATCGCGTGTCTCATTTGGTTTATCTATTCCGAGACGGTGCAGGGTTCTCGCCTTTTGACCTCGCGCTATAGGGTGGTGCTTGTAGCGTTGCCTACGGCTCTGGTGGTCGTGCTGGCGTTTACCAGTTACTGGACGCAAGCCCTGTTCTATATCGATTCGCAGGGCGTGTATCGTCGCGGCTTTGCCTATATGATCCAGCCCATCGTCAGCTACTGTTACGTTATACATACGTCCCTGCATGCATTTGTGCAATCTCGCAGGGTCGAGAGCCTGCAGACGAAGGCCATCTATCGAACCTTGGCATTTTTCGCCATTCCGGCCCTGGTGGGCGGTACCTTTCAGGTCGTATACTCGGTGCCCGGCCTTTGTGTCGGCATAATGATTAGCATGTTGCTGCTCTACATCATCTACCAGGAGCAGCTCATCTCGACCGACCCGTTGACTGGACTTAACAATCGCAACCGTTTTGAGACCTATATGCTGTCGCTCTTCTCAAATGTGGATCAGGCCGAAGATGTATATCTGCTTATGATGGACGCCGACGGCTTTAAGCAGATTAACGATCTCTATGGGTATGTGGAGGGCGACCACGCTCTTCAGGTTGTTGCGACGGCGCTCAAGGATGCCTGTTCGCCGGCTGGTGGCTTTATCGCACGTTATGGCGGCGATGAGTTCGTGGTGCTCCAAAAGGCAGCGGCGGAACAGGACATCATGCGTCTGTGCGCGGCAATCAACGATGAACTCGCACGCGCCGAGGTGCCGTATCTGTTGCGGATGTCCATCGGCTATGCACGGGTCGGTGATGGTGTCGATACCTGGCAAGATTTGCTTCGCGCCGCCGACGCGGAGCTCTACCGCGTAAAGTACGAGAAGAAGAAAGCTGGCGTCCAGATACGCTAGAAATAGGGGCGCACGCTTGCGTGCATGGTGGCCCTCGGCTCTCCGATGTATTCCATTAAACTAAAGTATGTGAATCCCCTCTGCTAAATAAGGGCAGTTCGCTAGGCCTTTTTAGGCCTGTTGACGATGATGATGCCGCCGCAGACCAACAGCAGGGCGACTATAACGGTAACGGGGCTCGTGCCGGCGCCCTCGCCGAGCAGCAGCGCACTCAACAGCACACCAAAGACGGGGTTCATAAACCCAAAGACCGAGACGCGGCTGACGGGGTTGACGGCAAGCAGGCGCGACCATAGCGAGTACGCGATGGCGGAGATGAGTGCCATATAGATAATGAGCGCGATGGCGGGGATGATCGCGGTGGGGGAGAGCGCGCCGCCCATCAAAAACCCGATGGCGGTGAGGACCAGGCCGCCGACCAAGAACTGCCACCCGGCAAGCAAGACACCGTCGTGCTCGCGCGAGAAGATGCCGATCAGGCAGGTCGACAGGGCACCCGCGACGGTGGAGGCCAGGATAAAGCCCTCGCCGTCGAGCGTAAAGCCAAAGGTGCCGTCCGCGCCCGAAAGGTTGACGAGCGCGACGCCGGCAAAGCCCAGTACACAGCCGAGCACCTTGGCCGCATCGAGCTTTTCGGTGCGAAACGCCAGGGCGGCAAAGAGGATTGCGAGGAAGTTGGCGCTGGCCTCGATGATGGAGCTCGACATGGCGCTGGCGCGCGAGAGGCCCAGATAGAAAAAGAAGTACTGCCCGATAGTCTGGAAGAGCGACAAGACAAAGATGGGCTTGATGTCGCGAGCCTGCGGAATGAGGGGGCGGCGTTGGGCCGCACTCATCCCAACGATAACCAGGGCGCCGGCAAGCGTGAAGCGCAAGCCCGCAAAGAGTAGCTGCGAGGCGCTATCGTGCGCCGGGATCCCAAAGAGTGCGTAGCCGATCTTGATGCAGGGAAAGGCCGATCCCCAGAGTGCACAGCAAACAAGACAGCCCAGGATGAGTCCGGGCAGGGTGGCGAGATACGGCTTGCGGCTTTCCATGATGTCCTTCCTACATGCGCGAAGCAAAAAAGAACCCGCCACCGGATGTGTCGGTGGCGGGTGTTGTTACCCGAGGGGATTGTACCCGATGGGAAAGGCTTAGGCGAAGTAGGCTACGCCGCTCTCAAAGATCGGCATGAACTTGTCGCCGGGGACATGCTCGGGCACGTTGCGGTACAGGTTGTCGCCGCGACGCTCGGCATGGCCCATCTTGCCCAGGACGCGGCCGTCGGGGCTCGTGATGCCCTCGATGGCGAGTGCGGAGCCGTTGGGGTTGACGGAAAGGTCCATGCTGGGCTTGCCGTCCTCGCCCACGTACTGCGTGGCGACCTGGCCGTTGGCGATCAGCTGGGCGAGCACCTCGTCGTTGGCGACAAAGCGGCCCTCGCCGTGGCTGATGGCGACGGTGTAGGGGTCGTCGAGGCTGCACTGCGACAGCCACGGGGACAGGTTGGACGAGATGCGGGTGCGCACCAGGCGGCTCTGATGGCGACCGATGGTGTTGAACGTCAGCGTGGGCGCATCGGGCGTGGCGTCGACGATGTCGCCGTAGGGTACCAGGCCGAGCTTGATCAGGGCCTGGAAGCCGTTGCAGATGCCCAGCATCAGGCCGTCGCGGGCCTTGAGCAGGTCGCGAACTGCCTCGGTGACCTCGGGAGCGCGGAAGAACGCCGTGATGAACTTGGCGGAGCCGTCGGGCTCGTCGCCGCCCGAGAAGCCGCCGGGGATCATGACGATCTGGCTTTGGCGGATGCGACGGGCAAGCTCGTGGGTGCTTTCGGCAACAGCCTCGGGCGTGAGGTTGTTGATCACGAAGGTGTCGGCCTCGGCGCCGGCGGCGCGGAAGGCGCGGGCGCTGTCGTACTCGCAGTTGTTGCCGGGGAACACCGGGATAATCACGCGCGGGCGGGCGATTTTGGCGCCGCCGTACACGTGGATATCCTTGGTGCGATAGTCGATGGTCTCGACCTCGGGCTGCTCGCCGGTGCTGCGGTAGGCAAAGACACCTTCGATGCCGCTCTCCCAGGCCTCTTGGAGCTCGGAGAGCTCGATGACCTCGGAGCCGGTGTCGATGACATAGCCCTCGACGGTGGTGCCCAGGGGCTCGACGACAACGCCGTCGGCGACCTCGGGCAGCTCGGCGTCATCGGCGAGCTCGACGATAAAGCTGCCGTAGAGCGGGGTGAAGAAGCTCTCCACGTCCACATCCTCGGCAAGCTCGATACCGATCTGGTTGCCGACGCACATCTTAAAGAGGCTCTCGGCGCCGCAGCCGTAGCCGGGCGTGGAGATGGCCAGGGCGTTGCCGGTAGCAGTGAGCGCCTCGACGGCGTCAAATGCGGCGAGCAGCTGCTGGGCATCGGGACGGTAGTCCTCGCCGTAGGTGGCGGGGGCGATGCGGACGACGCGGTGCGTCAGACCCTTGAACTCAGGGGAGACAGCGCGCGCCGCGCGGCCCACGGCCACAGCGAAGCTGATCAGGGTCGGCGGAACGTTGAGCTCGCCGGCCTCGTCCTCAAAGGAGCCGCTCATGGAGTCCTTGCCGCCGATGGCACCGGCACCCAGATCGACCTGGGCCATAAGGGCACCCAGGACGGCTGCCATGGGCTTGCCCCAACGCTCGGCCTCGGTGCGCAGGCGCTCGAAGTACTCCTGGAAGGAGAGGTAGGCGCGCTTGTGCTCAAAGCCGGCGGCAACGAGCTTGGCGATGGACTCGACTACGGACAGGTAGGCGCCCGCAAACTGGTCGGCCTCCATCAGGTAGGGGTTGAAGCCCCATGCCATAGCGCTCGCCGTGGTGGTCTCGCCGTCCACGGGGAACTTGGCGACCATGGCAGAGCTCGGAGTGAGCTGCGTCTTGCCGCCAAAGGGCATGAGCACGGTCGCGGCGCCGATGGTGGAGTCGAAGCGCTCGGAAAGGCCCTTGTTGGAGGCGACGTTGAGGTCGGTGACAAGCGAGGTCATGCGCTCGGCAAGCGTGGTGCCGGCCCAGCTGGGCTGCCACACGCTACGGGCGCAGACGTGGGCGACCTGGTGCTTGGGCGCACCGTTGGAGTTGAGGAACTCGCGGGACAGGTCGACGATGGCGACGCCGTTCCAGGCCATGCGCATGCGCGGCTCGGCGGTAACCTCGGCGATGACGGTCGCCTCCAGGTTCTCCTCGGCGGCGTAGCCCATGAACTCATCGACGTCACCATCGGCGACGGCGCAGGCCATGCGCTCCTGGGACTCGGAGATGGCGAGCTCAGTGCCGTCAAGACCGTCGTACTTCTTGGTCACGGTGTCCAGGTCCACGTACAGGCCGTCGGCAAGCTCGCCCACGGCGACCGAGACGCCGCCAGCGCCAAAGTCATTGCAGCGCTTGATCAGACGGCAGGCGTCGCCGCGGCGGAACAGGCGCTGCAGCTTGCGCTCGACCGGGGCGTTGCCCTTCTGGACCTCGGCACCCGAGGTCTCGATGGACTCGGTGTTCTGGGTCTTGGAAGAGCCGGTAGCGCCACCGATGCCATCACGGCCAGTGCGGCCGCCCAGCAGGATGATCTTGTCGGTGGGGGCGGGGCACTCGCGACGCACGTGGTTTGCCGGGGTGGCGCCCACGACGGCGCCGACCTCCATACGCTTGGCGACGTAGCCGGGGTGATAGAGTTCGTTGACCTGACCGGTGGCAAGGCCGATCTGGTTGCCGTAGCTGGAGTAGCCGGCGGCAGCAGTGGTCACGAGCTTACGCTGCGGCAGCTTGCCCTCGAGCGTCTCGGACACGGGGACGGTGGGGTCGCCGGCGCCGGTGACACGCATGGCCTGGTACACGTAGCTGCGGCCCGACAGCGGGTCGCGGATGGCACCGCCCACGCAGGTGGCGGCACCACCGAAGGGCTCGATCTCGGTCGGGTGGTTGTGGGTCTCGTTCTTAAAGAGGAACAGCCAGTCCTGGTCCTCGCCGTCGACATCGACCTTCACCTTGACGGTGCAGGCGTTGATCTCCTCGGACTCGTCGACATCGGTCATGACGCCGGTCTTCTTGAGGTACTTGGCGCCGATGGTGCCCATGTCCATGAGGCAGACGGGCTTGGTGTCGCGACCGAGTTCGTGGCGCATCTCCATGTAGCGGTCGAAGGCCTGCTGCACCACGGCGTCGTCGATCGTCACGTCGTCCAGGACGGTGCCGAAGGTGGTGTGGCGGCAGTGATCGGACCAGTAGGTGTCGATCACGCGGATCTCGGTGATGGTGGGGTCGCGATCCTCATCGCGGAAGTACTGCTGGCAGAAGGCGATGTCCGCCTCGTCCATGGCAAGGCCGCGCTCGGAAATAAAGGCGGCAAGGCCGGCTTCGTCGAGCTCGCGGAAACCGTCGAGCACCTCGACGGGCTGGGGCTCGGGGGTCTCCATGTACAGCGTCTCGGGCAGGTCGAGCGAGGCGATGCGCGCCTCGACGGGGTTCACCACGTAGTGCTTGATGGCATCGATGGCGGCCTCGTCCAGAGCGCCCGAGATCATATAGACCTTGGCGGAGCGCACGGCGGGGCGCTCGCCCTGGCTGATGAGCTGCACGCACTCGCTGGCGGAGTCGGCGCGCTGGTCAAACTGGCCAGGCAGGAATTCGACGGCAAAGACGGCGCCATCGCTTGCGGGGAGCTCGTCGTAGGTCACATCGACCTGGGGCTCGCTAAAGACGGTCGGCACGCAGGACCGGAAAAGCTCCTTGTCGATGCCCTCGACGTCGTAGCGGTTGATAATCCTCAGGGCCTCGATGCCCTTGATGCCGAGAATTTCGGTCAGCTCGCCCTTGAGCTGCTGAGCCTCGACGTCGAACCCGGGTTTCTTCTCCACGTAGATACGAGAGACCATTGGTTCCTGCCTTCCTGATCGGTTGGGCGTACGGTACGGTATGCGGCAGCGGTCGGTTTGCGGGGTCTGCCCTGCGGTCGCCTTGAGCCACATGTTTGTAAACCTCACTATGATACGACAGCTCGCGGCGCGTTGAGGACGGCGAGGGTGCTACAGTGAAGCGCAAACAAGAGAAAGGCATCACATGGCATTCATTTCGCTCGCCATCATCGCACTCGTGGCCTTTGCGAGTCCTTTTATCGCCTCGGCGATTCCCGGAAAACCCGTTCCCGAGACGGTCTTTTTGCTCGTGCTCGGCGCGGTACTGGGACCCCATATGCTCGGCGTCATCCATGTAGATGCTGAGGTCTCGCTTGTGTCCGAGCTGGGCCTGGCCTTTTTGTTCCTGCTTGCCGGCTTTGAGATCGACCCCAAGAGCATCACGGGCGTCGAGGGGCGCTACGGCTTGGCGACGTGGGTCGTCACGTTTGGTATCGCCTGGCTTGCCGTGCGCTTTACCCCGTGGTTCTCAGTCAGTCATTTCGACGGTATCGCCGTGACGCTTGCCCTCACTTCGACGGCGCTCGGTACGCTTGTGCCCATCATGCGTGAGCGCTCGCTCACCGGCACGCGCGTGGGCGACTCGATTCTCGCGTATGGCACTTGGGGCGAGCTCGGTCCCGTGCTCGCCATGTCGGTGCTGTTGTCTGCCCGCACTGGCATCCAAACGCTCGTTATCCTTGGCTTGTTTGCGGTGGTTTGCGTGTTGCTGGCCGTGGTCCCGAGCCGCTCCAAGCGCGTCGGCAGCCGCTTCTTTGCATTTGTTGAGGAGCGCGCCGATACCACGTCGCAGACCTTCGTGCGCCTGACGGTGCTCATCCTGGTCACGCTCGTGGCATTCTCGGCTGTCTTTGATCTCGACATCGTGTTGGGTTCTTTTGCCGCTGGCTTTGTCCTGCGCTATATCATCCCCGAGGGCAACCATACGCTCGAGACCAAGCTCGACGGTCTGGCCTACGGTTTTTTGATTCCGGTGTTCTTTACCGTGTCGGGCGCAAAGATCGACCTGACGGCCGTGGCGTCGCGCCCGGGCTTGCTCGCGGGCTTTATCGTGGCGTTGTTGATTATTCGTGCCGTGCCCATTCTTATTTCCATGAGCATTTGTCCTGCGACGCGCGATGTGTCGGCGTATGGTCGCATTACCGTGGCCCTGTACTGCACCACGGCGCTGCCGATCATCGTTGCCGTTACGAGCGTTGCCGTCAACGCGGGCGCGCTGTCGCAAGATATTGCGTCGGTCATGGTTGCCGCCGGTGCCATCACGGTGTTCTTGATGCCATTGCTCGCGCAGCTCTTCTACCGCGTGGTGGATGCCGCACCGGTCGCCGCCGTGGCAGAGGTTGCCGAGCATCCATCCGATGCGCTCGACATCTTGCGCGCCCACCACGACCTAGCGAGCTTGCTCGCGCGCGAGCACGAGCTGCTGACCTCGCATGGCCATGGTCGCGTATTCGAGGGCCTGCCTACGCTCGATACGATTGCCGAGCGTCTTTCCGCCGAGGCAGCGAGCGGCCACATCGATGCCCGCATCGTGGACGCGGCGCACCTGCTTGCCGATAAGACCTATGGAGACGAGGTCGACCCGTCCGAGCTGACTCCGCGTGAGCGCCGCCGCCTGGAGCGCGCCAAGCTCGCTGTGCGCGAATACCGCCGCCGCATGCTGGAGCTCTATGCGCGCGAAGAAGCCGAAGACGACGACGGTAAGTAGTCGATACTTTCTCGGGGAAGCCGCGTCCCGCTTTGAAGGCTCGGAACGGGATGTGGTTTCCGAAACGGGGGCCGTTGGGAAGCTGTGTCCCGGAATGGGCGCTCAGAGTGGGATGCAGTTTCCGCAAGGAGGTCCTGGGGGAAACCGTGCCCCGTTCTGATCCGAAATACTGGGACATAGTTTCCCTTTCATAACAGGAGAAGGCGCGCTGTCTGCAGTTGATTCAGACGGCGCGCCTTTTTGGTTGAGCTATGTTGAAGCTTGAAGCCAAAGCTTGTGGCTCCTTAGGAGCGGGCGGCTCCGTCGACGGGGAGCACGGCGCCCGTGACATAGGAGGACATGTCGCTCGCCAGGAAAACAAAGGCGTTGGCGACATCCTCGGGCTCGCCCATGCGACCCAGCGGAATGGTGGCGATGATGGGCTTGATGACCTCTTCGGGCAGGTTGGCGACCATGTCGGTCTTAGTCACGCCGGGGGCGACGGCGTTGACGCGGATGCCCATGGGAGCGAGCTCGCGCGAGAGCGACTGGACCATACCGTTGACGGCAAACTTGGACGTGGGGTAACCGACGCCGGAGGGCTGGCCGTACTTGGCGACCATCGAGCTTGTGGTAGTGATGGTGCCGCCGTGGCCGGCCTCGGTCATGATCTTGGCGGCAGCCTGGTGGCCATTAAAGACGGCGACGACGTTGAGGTCCATAACTTTGGCGAACTCCTCGGCCGTGTAGTCCAAGAGGGGTGAACGCTGGGAGATACCGGCATTGTTGACGACCGTGTCCAAGCCGCCCATGTCGGCTGCAGTCTGCGTAAAGGCCTCAGTCACGGCCTCGAGCGAGGTGAGATCGCAGGAGCGACCCCAGACCTTGGCGTCGGGATAGGCGGCTGTCAGCTTCTCAACGGCCGTGTCGGCAGTCTCCTGGCGCGAGCCAAAGACGGTGACGGCAGCGCCTTCCTCGATAAAACGGCAGGCGATGGCATAGCCGATACCGCGTGTGCCTCCGGTGATGATTGCTTTCTTGCCCTCGAGCAACATGGTGCTTCCTCTCATCGCGGGCGGACATTCGCAGCACAGCGTAGCGGTAGTCGGAATCGGCCGCGTTTGCATATCGGTGAACGGTAGCCCGCGTTACCGATGAGCGGCTCGCGCAAATATGCTTTGCCGTTGTGCTTAGGGCAGGTGACAAAAGGGCTCCCGTCCCACATCGGACGGGAGCCCTCAAGGCGCGTATTGCTAGGCGAGCGTTGGGCTAGTTCGCCATGACGCCTTCGGTCCAAGCCTCAACGTCCTCGATGCGCAGGACGTTGGCGACCTCGGCCACGCAGCCGACGCTGGCAAGCTCGGCGGCGGCAGCCTGGACGTCCTTCTCGAGCGCGCGGTGCGTCAGGAAGATGACCGAGCAGGCATCGCTGACGCCCGATTTGCCGTCCTCGACCTGGTTGATGAGCGAGATCGAGATGTTGTGCTTGGCAAAGATGTCGACCGTCTCGGACAGGGCGCCCACGCGGTCGGCGACTTTCAGGCGCACATAGTACTTGGTCTGGAGCTCGTCCATGGGCTTAAAGGTGAGGTTGTGGCCATAGGGCTCAATCTCGGGCAGCGGAGCCACGCCGCGGCTGATCTGCTCGGAGAGCGACAGGATATCGCCCACGACGGCGCTCGCGGTGGGGAAGGAGCCTGCGCCCGCGCCGTAGAACATGGTCTCGCCCACGGCGTCGCCTACCACGTAGACGGCGTTCATGGCGCCGTTGACCTTGGCGAGCATATGGTCTGCGGGGATCAGCGTGGGATGCACGCGAACGTCGACGCCAGCGTCGGTGTTGCGGGCGATGCCGAGCAGTTTGATGGTGTAGCCGAGCTCGCGGGCCTGGGCGATGTCCTCGGCGCCGATGGTGCGGATACCCTGCTGGTACACATCATCGGTGGTAACGCGGGTGCCAAAGCCGATGGAGGCGAGGATGGCCGTCTTGCTGGCGGCATCGAAGCCGTCGACGTCGGCGGACGGGTCGGCCTCGGCATAGCCCTTAGCCTGTGCGTCGGCGAGCACGTCAGCGTAATCGGCGCCCTCGGCGTCCATGCGCGACAGGATGTAGTTGGTGGTGCCGTTGAGGATGCCGGCGATGGTCAGGATCTTGTTACCCACCAGGTCGTGCTCGAGTGTGCTGACAATGGGGATGCCGCCACCGCAGCTGGCCTCGCACTTAATCTGCACGCCGCACGCACGCGCCTTCTCGGCAAGCGTCTCGACATGGCGGCCCAGCAGGGCCTTGTTGGCGGAGACGACATGCTTGCCGTTCTCGAAGGCAGTGGTGAAGATCTCGGTTGCGGGATGCTCGCCACCAATCAGCTCGACGACGATGTCGACGGCGGGGTCGGTGACGACATCGTGCCAGTCGCTCGTAAAGGCCTCGCGCTCAATGCCTGCCGCCTCGGCCTGCTCCCAAGCAAGCGCGCAGGCGCGGGTCAGCTTAAGGTCGATGCCGTAGGCTGCCAGGTACTCATCGTGGTGGCTCTTGATCAGACGGGCCACGCCGCCGCCGACGGTTCCCAGACCGATCAGACCGACGTTCACGGTGCGCAGGGGTTCGCTCATAGATAACTCCTTCGTGCATCTTATGGATGGATAAACCGCTTAAAGGTTGAGTGCATTCTAGCGTGAAGTGCGGGCGCGTGCTTGCCTGGCAGCGGGAGCAGCACAAAACGCCACCCCCGAAACGCTGCGGAAACATTGGAAACACGCTCGCTACAAACGAACTTCCGTAACAAACTGTCAACGTTTGCACCATAAGGTTTGCCCTGTACCGCAAGACGGCCGCATCGCGGCTAGCGAAAAGGGGGACACCATGTTTATTAAGAGCGGGAACGCTTGTAACAGAATGGAAACATTACTTTTACACAATAAAGTGGCATTACTGCATAAAAAAATAGAAATACGCAGAAATATGGATAAATGAACAAATCCAAAGAAAAGTTGAAATATTCGCCACTTTTCCTAACTAAAGCGTCTACTATTTTGCGAACGCCGAACACGGCGAAGGATGGCCTGTTGGGTAACCGAAACCCGACGAGATTTGAGAGGAGAGCCGCATGTCGAGCCTCACCGGTAAGTCATTGAACCCTGTTATGAATCGCAGGAGCGTTATCGCGAGCGCAGCAGGTCTGGGGGCGATGTCCATTCTAGCTGGCTGCTCCTCCAACGGCGGCGACAGCGGTTCCGCTTCGGGCGACGCTTCGTTTAAGATCGGCACCATCGGACCGCTGACCGGCGCCAACGCGTCCTACGGCAAGTCCGTTACCCAGGGTGTCGAGCTTGGCTGCAAGGATTTCTCGACCAAGGAGCTGCCGCTTGCCAGCAAGGCCGAGGATGACCAGGCCGACGGCGAGAAGGCCGTCAACGCCTTTAACACCCTGCTCGACTGGGGCATGCAGGCCCTCGTCGGCCCGACCACCACGGGCGCGTCGGTTGCCGTTGCCGCTGAGTGCGGTAACGACCCCGAGACGTTCATGATCACTCCGTCCGCGTCCTCCGAGGACGTCACCAAGGGCAAGGATTGCGTCTTCCAGGTTTGCTTTACCGATCCCAACCAGGGCGTCAACGCTGCCAAGTTCCTGGCGCAGAAGTATGCGGACGAGAAGTTCGTGCTGTTCTATAACTCCGGCGACGCTTATTCTTCGGGTGTCGCGGATGCCTTTAAGGCCCAGGCCGCTGAGTCCAAGCTCGAGGTTGTCGACGAGGAGACCTTTAAGGACGACTCCGCCACGAGCTTTACCAACCAGCTGACCAAGGCCAAGCAGGCCGGCGCCACCATGATCTTTGCGCCGATCTACTACACGCCCGCATCCGTCCTGCTCAAGAACGCCAAGGACATGGGCTACGACGTCAAGATGATGGGTTGCGACGGCATGGACGGCATCCTGGGCGTTGAGGGCTTCGACACCTCTCTTGCCGAGGGTCTGCTGCTCATGACCCCGTTCTCCGCCGACGACGAGAAGAACGCCGACTTCGTCAACGCTTACAAGGATAAGTATGGCGAGACTCCGGACCAGTTTGCCGCCGACGCTTACGACGGCGTGCACGCGGTGGCCGAGGCCCTCGAGGAGGCCGGTCTTGGTGTCGACGCCGACCCGACCGAGGTCGCCGAGAAGCTGCCTAAGGCTATGCTCAAGATTACCGTTGACGGTCTGACCGGCAAGCTCACCTGGAACGATAAGGGCCAGGTCCAGAAGGAGCCCACGGCGTACGTCATCACCGACGGCAAGTACGTACAGGCCTAATAGGCCGCCTTACATAGAGCGGTTTTGATCCCAAGCAGGGGAGGTTTTGGCCTTCCCTGCTTGCTTGGTATCTAGGGACAACGTAACGTCCCTGTTTCATACATCAACTGGAAACCTATTCGAAAGGGGGATGTGGAACATGACGGTCTTTATCCAATACCTGGTCAACGGCCTGTCCATGGGCAGCGTCTACGCCATCATCGCGTTGGGCTACACCATGGTCTACGGTATCGCCAAGATGCTCAACTTCGCTCACGGCGACGTCATCATGGTCGGTGCCTATGTCTCGTTCTGCGCCACATCGTATCTCGGCCTCCCGGGCTGGGCATCTGTAGTTCTCTCTTGTGTGGTCTGCACGGTTCTCGGTGTTCTCATCGAGGGTCTGGCATACAAGCCGCTGCGCCAGGCGGGCCCTCTGGCCGTTCTGATTACGGCCATCGGCGTGTCTTACTTCCTGCAGAACGCCGCGCAGCTTCTGTGGGGCGCCACGCCCAAGAACTTCACTTCGCTCGTCACCTTCCAGGTGCCGGAGTTCTTGGCCAAGTTCAACGTGAGCGCCGTCTCGCTCGTCACCATCGTCGCCTGCCTGGTTATCATGGCCGGTCTGATGTTCTTTACAGGTAAGACCAAGATGGGCAAAGCCATGCGCGCCGTGTCCGAGGACAAGGCCGCCGCTCAGCTCATGGGCATCAACGTCAACCGCACCATCTCGATGACGTTTGCCATCGGCTCTGCGCTTGCCGCCATCGCCGGCGTGCTCCTGTGCTCCTACTCGCCGGTGCTGCAGCCCACGACGGGTGCCATGCCTGGCATCAAGGCCTTCGATGCAGCCGTCTTCGGTGGCATCGGCTCCATCCCCGGCGCCTTTGTCGGTGGCATTCTCATCGGCATCATCGAGGCGATGGCACAGGCTTATATTTCCACGAGCCTTGCCAACTCCATCGTCTTTGGTGTTTTGATCATCGTCCTGCTCGTCAAGCCTGCCGGCCTCTTGGGCAAGTACGTCCCCGAGAAGGTGTAGGTGAGCGTTATGAAGTTCCTTAAAGACAAGCAGACGCGTCACGACTTTGTCACGTACGCCATGTGCATCGTGGCATTCGCCATCGTGTTCTTTATGCAGTCCAACCATATGATCCCGCGCATGATCGCCGGTCAGCTGGTTCCCATCACGGCCTACATCGTTATGGCCATCTCGCTCAACCTCGTTGTCGGCATCGCGGGCGACTTGTCGCTGGGCCACGCGGGCTTTATGAGTGTCGGCGCCTATACGGGCATCGTTACCGCCGTTGCGCTGGAGAGCGCCGTTCCGTCCGATCCGATGCGCCTGATCATCAGCATTGTGGTCGGCGCTATCGCCGCTGCCATCTTGGGCTTCCTGATTGGCATCCCGGTTCTGCGCCTGAGCGGTGACTACCTGGCCATCGTGACCCTGGCTTTTGGCGAGATCATCAAAGAGATCGTCACCTGTCTTATCGTGGGCGTCGACTCCCGCGGCCTGCATGTTATCTTTAACATCACGGGTAACTCCACGATCGACGACCTGCACCTGCTCGAGGACGGCACCGCCATCATCAAGGGTGCCCAGGGCGCATCGGGCGTGTCGACCTATTCGACTTTCCTTGCCGGCGCCATCCTGGTTATGGTCGCGCTCGTGATTGTACTCAACCTGGTACGCAGCCGTACCGGCCGTGCCATCATGGCCGTGCGCGATAACAAGATTGCAGCCGAGTCCGTAGGCATCTCCGTCACCGAGTACCGCATGATCGCCTTCGTGGTTTCCGCTGCCCTCGCCGGTGCTGCCGGAGCTCTCTTCGGCGGTAACTTCTCGCAGCTCTCCGCCACCAAGTTCGACTTCAACACGTCGATCCTCATCCTGGTGTTCGTGGTCCTGGGCGGTCTGGGCAACATGCGCGGTTCCGTCATCGCGGCGGCGTTGCTCACGGTGCTTCCCGAGCTGCTCCGCCAGTTCTCGGACTACCGCATGCTCATCTACGCCATCGTGCTGATCCTGGTCATGATCTTTACCAACAACCCGCAGCTCAAGGCGCTCTTCGCACGCATTAAGGACCGCTTTGCTTCCAAGAAGGAGGTGGCAGCCGATGCCCAGTAAGTTTGAGTTCAACAAGGGCAAGATGGTCCCGTATCCTTCTGGCGCCATCGTTCCCGACCGCGACCTGGGCCAGCGCCCGGCACTCGAGTGCATCCACTTGGGCATTGAATTTGGCGGCCTTAAGGCAGTCGACGACTTTAGCCTGACCATCGGTAAGACCGAGATCGCCGGTCTGATCGGTCCCAACGGTGCCGGTAAGACCACGGTCTTCAACCTGCTCACCAAGGTGTACCAGCCCACGCACGGTACTATCCTGCTCGACGGCGAGGACACCTCGGGCAAGTCGGTCTATCAGGTCAACCGTATGGGTATCGCCCGTACGTTCCAGAACATTCGCCTGTTCAACACCATGACGGTGGAGGACAACGTTAAGGTCGGCCTGCACAACCAGGAGCGCTACTCTGGTTTTGAGGGCGTGCTGCGTCTGCCGACGTACTGGAAGCACGAGAAGGCCGCCCACGAGCGCGCCATGGAGCTGCTGTCCATCTTTGATATGGAGCACCTGGCAAACGAGCAGGCCGGCTCGCTGCCTTACGGCGCCCAGCGTCGTCTGGAGATCGTCCGCGCGCTTGCCACCAACCCCAAACTGCTGCTGCTCGACGAGCCTGCCGCCGGCATGAACCCGTCCGAGACCGCGGAGCTCATGGAGAACATCGTCAAGATCCGCGACACCTTTGGCATCGCCATTATGCTTATCGAGCATGATATGTCGCTCGTCATGAACATCTGCGAGGGCATCTGCGTGCTCAACTTTGGTAAGGTCATCGCCAAGGGCACGGCCGAGGAGATCCAGAACAACGATGCCGTAATTGAGGCATATCTGGGCAAGCAGGATAAGGGGGAGAACTAAATGGCAGAGCCGATGCTTTCCGTCTACAACATCAACGTCTGGTACGGCGCTATCCACGCCATCAAGGACATCTCCTTTAACGTCAACGAGGGCGAGATCGTGGCCCTGATCGGCGCGAACGGCGCCGGTAAGTCCACGACGCTTAAAACCGTCTCGGGCCTGCTGCGTTCCAAGACCGGCTCCATCAAGTTTATGGGCGAGGACATTACCCATACGCCTGCCGATAAACTGGTGGGCAAGGGCCTGGCCCAGGTTCCCGAGGGCCGTCGCGCCTTTTTGCAGATGACGGTCGAGGAGAACCTGGAGATGGGCGCCTACACGCAGCCCAAGTCCACGGTGGCTCCGGGCCTTGAGCGCGTCTACGAGCAGTTCCCGCGCCTTAAGGAGCGCCGTCGCCAGGTCGCCGGCACCCTTTCGGGCGGCGAACAGCAGATGCTCGTTATGGGGCGCGCCCTTATGAGCAACCCCAAGCTGCTCATGCTCGATGAGCCTTCCATGGGTCTGGCGCCGATTCTGATTGAGCAGATCTTCCAGATTGTCGAGGACCTGCACAAGGCCGGTACCACGGTGCTTCTGGTCGAGCAGAACGCCCAGATGGCGCTTTCAATCGCCACGCGCGGCTACGTGCTCGAGACCGGCAAGATCACCATGACCGGCACCGGCCAAGAGCTCCTGCACGACGACAACGTCCGCAAGGCTTACCTGGGCGGCTAGGGACTTCCGCCGTTCTGCCGAACGGCGGACCGGCCGACGCTGCGCGGGCGCCCTGATCGACGTGCCGAAGCTCCTCACCCTTGGGGCTATGCCGCGGTACGAGGCCAGGTGGTCATGGTCCGGGAACCTCGCGATGTCGAATGACACCGCGAGGTTCGCCGCCGTCCTCGGCGGCCTCGACCCCCGAGTGGGCGATCCCCACGCGCTAACGCCTGCAAACAAGGGGATTGCCAAGACGCCGCCGGGCACCTCCGTCATAGACGTGGAAGTGCGGCCGCGCTGAAGCACTGCGCGGTGTCTGCTCGCTTATGTGCGCATCACGAAGGAAGACCAGATCGGTGAGCGGGATTGGCCCGAAGTCGAGAGATTCCCATCAGCCTCTCGTCGGTCGATGACCGGTTCACCACGCAGGAAGAGCGTGACGGAAGGTCTCGCAAAAAGGCTCCGAGCGCGGCGTGCTCATGCCCGTCGTGGTGCGCCCGAAGGGGGGGGGACGGCTGCTACGAGCTCGATCATTTGCGAGGAGAAGACGAACCAGTCGTTGCAGATCCAATATGGATCTCGCCGACCTCGGCAAGCTGCTCGATGAGTGGAAGCCCTGTCGGGTCGTCTATTTCAACACCACCCAGAATGATGGTGTCATCGCGCAGGTCGATCTGCGTGTTGAGCACAGCGAGGTTAAAGCCGGAGGCCACAAATCCGATAGCAGCCAGGACGAGCCCCGTGGCAACAAGCCCACCCGCTACGGCAAGGTAAATCCTTTTTACGCTGGACATGTTTGCACTCCTTCCTATGCCGTGAGCGGCGCCGCTTCGGCGCCCATGCGGCTCTTATTGCCTCGATCTTTCCAGAAGGGCGAAACGGCTTTCTTCGCCCAAAGGGCAGAGAGGCGCGCGATCTGCTTGGACGCCGTCCAGGCGCCGGCTCCCGTGAGGAGCGCCACACCGATGGAAGCGAATCCCATTCCCATCGAGGCCAAAACGTACGGAACATGCCCGATAATGATGCCGTCCACGGCGAACAGGAGCCCTACCAGGCCCGCGCCCCCGAATGCCGCGGCCACGATCCACACGCAGAGCGCAAGAACCCAAATACAGATGTAGACTGCAGCGGCAACGGCGACGAACGCGAGCAGCAGCGGAATCCATACCGGAGAGCCCACGATGGCGAGCGCCCATAGAAGTGCCGTGCTCTTGCGCTTGGTCCTCGCGATCGCGCGCGGCACGGCGGGCAGTTCGTCGAGCGTTGCCTCGGCGACCTCACCGGGCGTGCCCATGGCGGCCACAGCCTCGGCCTCCGTCATGCCGTCCTCCATACGGTCGGCGATGGCCTCCGCGTAGAACTCCTGCGTTTCCTTTACCTGATCTGCCGGCAGGCAGGCCAGAAGCTCGCCCAGCCGGTTCAAGAACTCATCGCGCGTCATGGTGCGCCCCCTCCACGTAACGGTAGATCTCCTGCACGGATGGCCATTCGGCGAGGAACTCGGCGATACGCTCGCGCCCGGCGTCCGTGATGCGGTAGTACCTCCGCAGCCGCCCGTTGTGCTCGGCGGAGCGCGCTGTGATGCAGCCCGCCTTCTCCAGGCGCTTGAGCAACGGATAGAGCGTGGATTCCGTGAGCCCCATACTCGCGGGCACGTCCTTCACGATCTGATAGCCGTAGGATTCCTCGCCCGAGACGGCCGCGAGCACGCAGGCCTCGAGGAAGCCGCGCTTCATCTGTGCCTCCATCCGCACACCTCCTTTCGTAGTATACTGTGTAACACATACTATATGACACATAGTATATGATGTCAACAGTTGTCGTATAGGGAGTCCGGTCTGTCTGTCCCCTGCGGGTACTCATTGGGTGTTCCTATAGTTTTGTCAACCGTCGGGGCTACTCCCGGTAGGGCAC
>CAUDQR010000017.1 GCA_958451615.1 uncultured Collinsella sp.
CTGGCGGTCTATCTCTTGTTTTCGGTTGCTTGCTTCCTTACCGTACATGAGCATTCGAACATGGGTTCACGACACTTGAAACGGAGGACATGCTTTCCGAAACAGGTTTTGCGGAGAGCAAGCATGTCAAGCCGGGTTCAACACTTGTAACTTGCATAGCCTCTCTTGGAAAAATTGCATTCGCGCAAAAGGAGGGCGCATGCAACCAACAAATCAACGTCATTCCTCCTACGGAAGATATGAACAGTAGATTTGTTTTCCATTATTGCTGTTCAACATGGTTTCAAAGCGTCTTATGGAAAAAGGCCAACCACTCAAACGTGCCGAATCTTAGTTTGGCGGGTTTTAACACGATTGAGATCCCCGTTCCTTCCCTCGAGACCCAGCGGAAGGCCGTTGATATCCTCGACCGCTTCGACGCCCTCACGACCTCGCTCACCGACGGCCTCCCCGCCGAGATCGAGGCGCGCCGGTCGCAATATGAGTACTATCGCGACCGCCTACTTGATTTTCCGCACAAAGGAAGTGTTGCTGTGTGAAAACAGTTGCATTGAGATTCGCGGAGAACTTCGCTCCCGAATGCGGGACGATCGCCGCGCATAAGCAGGTCCTCGATAGCCTCGGCTCCGTCTGGTATGGCAAGCTGGGAAGCTCTATGTCGAAAGCCGTCTGCGACTCCATCCTGGGTGGTTACGACCCGAGAATCCTCTTGATCCATAGCGGCGGCACTGACCGCTGGTGGCTCCATATCGACGCCATAAGCAGGGAGCTTCCGCCGTACGGGTCTTATCCTGAGTACTATGGCGAACTGGCCGATAGGATGGGGTGTTGGCTCCATGTCCGTCGTTTCGAGAAAGCCGATTCGAAGGTCATGTCGAAGTGCGTAGTGGCGTCTTCCGGCAAGCCGCTGTCGCTTGCATCCCGCAGGAGCATGTCCCCCTACTTCATCATCGACTACCAAGAGGAGTCCTCGTGACGATAATCGATTCCATCGGCGGCGCGACCGCGCCGTCCTATTCGGTGCTGCTCGAGGGCCCCGAGTCCACGGTCTGCGCCGAGGCTCCGATCGCGGCGCATGACTCGACCGCCTACCAGTCCGAGGCCGAGCTCGAGGACGAGCTGATCGCGCAGCTGGTCGAGCAGGGCTACGAGTACGCCGACATCACCGACGAGGCCGCGCTCATCGCGAACCTGCGAGCGCGCATCGAGCGGCTGAACGGCTTCGCCTTCACCGACCCGGACTGGGAGCGCTTCTTCCGCACCCACGTCGCCGCCGAGACCGACGGCATCGTGGAGAAGACGCGCCGCATCCAGCAGGCGCCGGTCATCGACTTCACGCTCGACGACGGCACGATCCGCAACGTCATGCTGCTCGACCGCGACCACATCTACCGGAACTCCTTGCAGGTCCTGAACCAGTACGCCACCAGCGCCGGCGCCCACGACAACCGATACGACGTCACGATCCTCGTCAACGGCCTTCCGCTCGTGCATATCGAGCTCAAGCGCCGTGGCGTCGAGCTCCGCCAGGCGTTCGACCAGATCGAGCGCTACCAGCGCGAGAGCTTCTGGTCCGGCACCGGGCTTTTCGAGTACGTGCAGGTCTTCGTCATCTCGAACGGGCGGCACACCAAGTACTACTCCAACACCACGCGCTGGCAGAAGACCCGCGAGGGCGGATCCAAGAAGAAGTCCTCGGCCTCCTACCAGTTCACGAGCTGGTGGACCGACGCCTCAAACCGCCGCATCGCCGACCTGGTGCCGTTCGCCGCAACGTTCTTGGCCAAGGGAACGCTGCTCATGGTGCTCACGCACTACTGCGTGCTCGACGTCACCGACACGCTGCTCGTGATGAGGCCCTACCAGATCTGCGCCTGCGAGTGCATCCTCAACCGCATCCTCGTCTCCGAGTACGACCGCTCGCGCCTGGGCACGCTCGCAGCCGGCGGCTACATCTGGCACACGACCGGCTCGGGCAAGACGCTCACCAGCTTCAAGACCGCGCAGCTGGCGTCCAAGATGGAGGGCGTCGAGAAGGTGCTGTTCGTCGTGGACCGCAAGGACCTCGACTACCAGACTATGAAGGAGTACGATAAGTTCCAGAAGGGCGCCGTCAACGGCTCCAGGAACACCCGGGCGCTGGCCGCCAACCTCGCCTCGGACGCGCCGGACAGGCGCATCTGCGTGACCACCATCCAGAAGCTCTCGAGCTACCTCAAGCACCCGGACCTTTCGCGCAAGGTGCTCGACAGGCACACCGTCTTCATCTTCGACGAGTGCCACCGAAGCCAGTTCGGCAAGATGCACACCGCCATCACCAAGTCGTTCAGGAACTACCACCTGTTCGGCTTCACCGGCACGCCCATCTTCGCCGAGAACGCGGGCAGCGGCACCGACCCCGACCTGCGCACGACCGCGCAGGCCTTCGGCGACCGCCTGCACACCTATACGGTCGTGGGGGCGATCTCTGACGGCAACGTCCTTCCCTTCAAGATCGACTACGTCTCGACCTTCAGGCGCAAGGATACCGGCGAGGACGTGAAGGTGGAGGCCATCGACACCGACACCGCCTGGCAGAACCCCGTGCGCATGCACAACGTCGCCACCTACATCCTCGAGCACTTCGACCAGAAGACCAAGCGGGACGGCGCGGCCTACACCGTCGGCGACCGCGTGCGCCGCGGCTTCAACTCGATCCTCGCGTGCGACTCCATCAAGAGCGCCGAGAGCTACTACCGCATCCTGCGGGAGATGATAGGCCAGCGCGAGGGCTGTAATCTCAAGGTCGCGACCATCTTCAGCTTCGCGCCAAACGGGGCCGACGACGACCCGAACGGCTTCATCGACGACGAGGACATCGACGCCTCCGAGATGCCGCAGGCCGACCGCGAGTTCCTTGACGGGGCCATCGCCGACTACAACGCCATGTTCAAGACATCGTTTTCCACCGACGCGGAGGGCTTCGACGGCTACTACAAGGACGTCTCGCGCCGCATGAAGGGCGAGGACGTGGACGGCAAGCCGCTGCCCGCGGCGGAGTGCCTCGATATGCTCATCGTCGTCAACATGTTCCTCACCGGCTTCGACGCCAAGACGCTCAACACCCTGTGGGTCGACAAGAACCTGAAGATGCACGGCCTCATCCAGGCGTTCTCGCGCACGAACCGCATCCTCAACTCCGTCAAGTCGTTCGGCAACATCGTGTGCTTCCGCAACCTCGCCGAGCGGGTCGACGAGGCGATCAGCCTGTTCGGCGACCCCGAGGCGGGCGGCATCGTCATCCTCAAGGCCTACGACGAGTACTTCCGGGAGTATGCCGAGAAGCTCGCCTACATCCGCCTGCACTACCCGCTCGACGGCATCGACGTCCTCATGACCGACGAGCAGAAGCGCGACTTCGTGAACGCCTTCTCGGCGGTGCTGCGCGTGCGCAACATCCTCGCGAGCTTCGACGCCTTCGAGGACGACGACCCCGCGAGCGCCCGCGAGCTTCAGGACTACCAGAGCGAGTACCTCGCCGTGCGCGACGAGATGCGCGACCGCGAGCGCTCCGAGAAGGAGTCCATCGCCGAGGACCTCGTCTTCGAGATGGAGCTCGTCCGCCAGGTGGAGATCAACATCGACTACATCCTCATACTCGTCGAGCAGCGCCACGGCGACCACGTGAAGGACAGGGAGATCGCGGCGCGGATCATGTCCTCGGTGGCGGCGTCGCCCGAGCTGCGCGACAAGTCCGAGCTCATCGAGCGGTTCCTCGAGATCGCAGGCTTCGGGGAGGCGGACGCCCAGTTCGACATCGACCCTGCCGCGCCCGAGTCCGAGCGCCACGACGCCGTCGAGCGCAACTGGCGCAAGTTCGTGGCCGACTCCATGGAGGACGAGATGGCGGGCATCATCGAGGCCGAGAGGCTGAAGGCGGAGCCCACACGCGACCTCATGCACGAGGCGTTCGAGGTCGGCGGCGTGCCTCAGGAGGGAACGGCGGTGACGAGGGTCATGCCGCCCGGCTCGCGCTTCGGCGCGAAGGCCGAGGCGAGGGACAGGCAGCGCCACCGCGTGACCGACCTGCTGTCCGGGTTCTACCGCAAGTACCGCAGCCTGACCGCCCACTACCCAATCGAGCTTCCCGAGGACTAAAAAGACAGCATGTAGGCCCTAATGATTCGCATTATATTGAATCATTAGGGCCTATTCCTGAGTTCAAGAAATCATGACTATATTCTAGGAAGGACATCTGCCTTAATCAAAATGCTCTCCTGCAAACTAAAACGCTGCGGTATCGATCACCGCCAATCGCGGAAGAGCATGTCACCAAAGTGATAACAGAGTCAGACCCAGCGGAATCTGACTTCGCGCTAGCGTGCTCGGACAAAGAATTAAGCCAGGCATTGAAGTCTGACTCTCCAGCAAAGTCAAATCGTAGAAGCAAATCAAATTTTTTAGGCACTCTCAAGCCAAGCAACGGCCTATAGCGAGTGGTATTCCCATTTGCGCTCGTGAATGTCACGGCTCCGATATTTGCAAAACAATCCGTCCGATAACAATTCTGGAGCTCGGTAAAGCCAAGGTTTCCATATCCCATGTTATGGGCGTACACGAGCATATTCGTACTTGATGGCGATGAGCCTTCAGCTAAAAACGGACACCCGGAGAATGACGGCAAGCGATCGAAACCGTGATTGAGGTAGAAACCGTTAGGGTCACCCTGGCGGCATGAGACAACTGGAGTTGAAATCGAGGTCCCTTCGACCGTAAGCCAACCGGCATAGTCCGGGTTCTCATCTTTTAGAGACGCGCCGCCGTCTGCTTGCGCTTTCTGCTCAGCCGCATTTGCGACATGTTGCGAGCTCCTGCTTGATGCGACTGCACCAACGGCACAGACAATATGGACGCAAGGGCTTTTTTCCTTCCAAAAAAACAGGGTTAGAAATTGACCTCATGTCAATTTCTAACCCTAGAAAGGATTGACTTCACGTCGATAAAAATTGACTTCATGTCAATTTCGGTTGACTTCATGTCAATTTAAACCCACCCTCAAAAGGGGGCATCCAATCCTGGATATTCGCAGGTAGACAAATTGCAAAATAGACTTCATGTCAATTCCCCTTTTATATAGATATATAAGTTATAGAAATAGGTGTGGTCTGCTGAAGCGTCAAAAAGGCCGCCCCACCACAGCACCATTCAGTTGGTCCTTCAACCCGCGCCCGAAGCTCGCGTTCAACGCCCTTCCGACAGCCTGGGGCTAGGTATGGAGCCCCTACGGCTGTTGAAAGCGCGCAGAACGCTCGCACTCATTCGGGCCGTCCCCCTGCTCCTTCGGATGGATGGACGGACGCATCAACAACGATCCATCCGTCCGACCATCGGGACGCTATGTCCCTCTACGGACAGGTCAGAATTATGGAATCCACGTGATTTGAGGGGTACCGTTTTTGGTACTCGCGGGGTACAAAAAGAAAAAGGTCAGAGACGACACCGTCTCTGACCTGCGTAAACTATGGTGGGCCGTCAGGGGTTCGAACCCTGGACCTTGGGATTAAAAGTCCCCTGCTCTGCCAGCTGAGCTAACGGCCCGCGGGTGGCATTGTACCACGGTCTGGGGCTATTCCCAACTCCATTGGCCGTTCTGGAAAATCACAACTTCACGTCCATCAGGCGTAATGCCCGTAATATCGATATCGTCCGTGCCGATCATAAAATCGACGTGCGTGCTCGAGACGTTAACGCCATGCTCCAGGAGCTCCTCCTTGGACATGTCATACCCACCCTCGATGCATTCGGGGAAACCGACACCCAGCGCGAGATGGCAGCTAGCGTTCTCATCATAGAGCGTGTCATAGAATAGAACGCCACTTTCACGGATCGGCGTGTTCTTGGAGATAAGCGCGACCTCACCCAGATGAGCGGCACCTTCATCGGTGTCAATAATGCTCGCAAGCGTCGCCTTACCCACGCGGGCATCGTAGTCCACTACGCGGCCCGCCTCGAACTTAATCCAAAAATCGTCAACCTTGTTACCGTGGTGAATGAGCGGCATAGCCGAATACACGATACCGTCGGCACGCATACGATCAGGCGAGGTGAAGACTTCCTCGGTGGGAATGTTGGGGAAGAAGGGGTGCCCATCGGGCGTCTTGCCCTTGCCGCCGGCCCACTCGTGACCTTTCGTCATGCCAATCGTCAGATCGGTTCCATTTGCCGAGGTGTAATGCAGGTAGTCGAAACGATTGTCGTTCAGGAAACGCAGGTTCTTTTCGAATGCGGCGTCATGGAGTTCCCAGTCGCTCTCCGGGTCCTGGCCATCGGCGCGAGCGGTATGCAGAATCGCATTCCACAGCTTATAGATTGCAACCTCATCGGCGTCTCCCGGGAACACCTCGCGCGCCCAGGCAACGACCGGCGCGCCGGCGATGCACCACGGGTTGATGTTGTAGTCCAGTCCGCGGCGGAAGACCTTGCACTGCGTGTTCCTTGCCTTAGAAGCTGCAGCAGGCTTAGCGGGATCGATGCCCTTAAGAGCGGCAGGGTCCGCACCCTCGATAAAGATAAAGCAGGCACCATCCTGGGCCAGTGAATCAAGCTGCAGGCGCTTCCACTCGGGCGTCTGCTCAAAATAGCTTTTCTCGACATGCTCGTACGTGAGCCTCGTCACGGCGTCATCGGCCCAAATAACCGTCACGTGACCGGCACCGGAGGCATAGGCCTCCGCGACCACCACGCGCGCAAACGGCGCGCACTCGACCGGAGACTGAACGACAACCTCCTGACCGGGCTTGACGTTTACGCCCTTGCGGACAACCAGGCGCGCATAGTTTTTAATCTTGGGCTCTAGGGCCTTCATGCCCTCCAGAGCCTCTTCGACCGTCAGGGCAGCTCGAATCATGTGCCACTCCATCTATCTATAGAACAGTAAAAAGGCGCGCCGCAAAAACGACGCGCCTTATATCTTAGCGATAAGTATGCATGCAAACGCTACTTCTTCTTGGAGTCCTTCTTGTCCTCCTCGGCAGCCGAGCGCTCGATAAGGGCGTTGAGCTTGTTCTCGGACATGCCCTCGGCCTGCGTGCGGTACATGTTGCGCAAGGGACGAATACGAACGAAGTCGTA
Organism: uncultured Collinsella sp.; assembly: GCA_958451615.1. GTDB lineage: Bacteria > Actinomycetota > Coriobacteriia > Coriobacteriales > Coriobacteriaceae > Collinsella. Next base: position 7,111 of record CAUDQR010000017.1, read on the forward strand.
GATAAAGTCACCCAGGATGATGACATAGGACAAAACGATGCCGACCATCTGAACAGGACTGGACACCGTGCCGCCGGGAGCGAAGTAGAGCGAAGCCCCGATTGCCACGACGAGCACCATGCCGATAGCGAGCACAGCCCACCAAATACGGCGGCGCTTGGTGTAGTCCTCATCCTGCTTGAGAAGGATATTCGATACCGTGTAGATGCGATCCTCGCGGGCGCGCTGCTTGGCCTTGCGGGCGCGCTTCTCCTCTTTAGAGAGGCCCTCGAGGTTCTCGCCCTTCTCGAGCTCTTTGCGGCGTGCCTTAGACGAAGCCGGCACGACGCGGACAGAGCTCGCTGCCTGACGGGCAGGCTTAGCAGATGCGGCGGACTTGCGCGCAACCCCGGTAACCTCGTGGGATTGCGTGCGCTTGTTCGTGGCGCTACGGGTACTCACTTATGCGTTCTCCTTCATGCTTGTGAACTGGGAGCCCGTGATGATCTGGAAGGCCTCGCGATAGCGCTCGGACGTGCCATCGATGACCTCGGCGGGCAGGTGCGGGGTCTCCCCCGTCATATCCCAGTTGGCCTTGAGCCAATTGCGGACGAATTGTTTGTCGTAGCTGGGCTGGATCTTGCCCTCCTCGTAGCTGGCAGCAGGCCAGAAACGGCTGGAATCGGGCGTGAGGCACTCGTCGATCAGCGTGACCTTGCCATCGATGACACCAAACTCGAACTTGGTGTCGGCAATGATGATGCCACGGGTCGCGGCGTACTCGGCAGCGGCCTTGTAGATCTTGAGGGAAAGGTCGCGAATCTGCGTGGCGATGTCCTCGCCCACGATCTCGCAGCAACGCTCGAACGAGATGTTCTCGTCGTGGTCACCGATCTCGGCCTTCGTGGACGGCGTGAACAGCGGCTCAGGAAGCTTGGAAGCCTCGGTCAGGCCCTCAGGCAGCTGGATGCCGCAGACGGTGCCGTTCTCGTCGTAGGTCTTCTTGCCCGAACCGGTCAGATAGCCGCGGACGATGCACTCGATAGGAATCGTCTGGGCCTTCTTAACCAGCATGGCGCGGCCGGCGAGGTAGTCACGATACTCAGCAAACTCCTCAGGGAAATCCGCCGGGTCGATGGAAACGAGGTGGTTGGGAACGATGTCGGCAAACTTATCGAACCAGAATGCCGAGATGCGGTTGAGCACCTCTCCCTTAAACGGAATCTCGTCGGGAAGAATGAAGTCGAACGCAGAAATGCGGTCGGTGGCGACCATCAGCAGGTTTTCACCGGCATCGTAGATATCACGAACCTTGCCACGGGAATCTGGACGACGCTCCATCGTTGTCACGTGAGTCACTCCTTACCAAAATACGACAGTAATGCGGGTTCTTTCCCGCACGTTTTCGCAAACTCGGAGCGGCAGGGACGAAACCCCTCCTTCACCGAATAGCGAAAAGCTAGTGCTCCATTGTAGTAGATGCCGCGTCCGCCGTGTGCTCGCGAGGCAGATGAATCGTAAAAGTCGTACCCTTTCCAAGCTCCGACTCCACGGATATGTAGCCGTGATGGCGCTCGACGATCTGTTTAGTCACGGCGAGGCCCACGCCCAGACCGCCCGCCTCACGGGCACGGCTGGCATCGGCGCGCCAAAAACGGCCGAAGATGCGCGACAAGTCATCCTTGGCAATACCGATGCCGGTATCAGAAACGGCGATGCTGACGTGTTTGCGGTCACTGAGCACCGACACCACGACCCAACCGCCCTCGGGGGTGTAGCGCATGGCGTTGCTCATGAGATTGATGACGCATTGTGTGATCATGTCGGGATCGGCTTCGACGACATCGTCGTGACCTTGGGTCTCGTCAGCAAAGCGCAAGCGCAGATCGCGGTCGACAAACAGGCGCTCCTGGGCATTGACGATGGAACGCACGAAAGGAACCATGTCCACCGGCTCAAGGTTGAGCGGAGCCGTGCTGTTTTCCATGCGCGATAGATCGAGCATCTGCTGCACCAGACGAGCCAGGCGACGCGTCTCGGAAGCAACAGTCTCCAAGTGCTCATCGTCGGTAGGATATACGCCATCCTGCATGGCCTCGACCGTTGCGAGCATGGCCATAAGCGGAGTGCGAAGTTCGTGAGCCACGTCCGAGGTCAAACGTTTCTCGTGTTTCATATCCTTCTCGAGCGATGTGGCCATCTCATCGAATGTCTCGCCCAGTTGATCGATCTCGTCATCGCCGCGCAAGCCCGTACGAGCAGACAGATCGCCATCGCGAATTTGCTTGGCCGTGCTGGTAATACGGTGAATCGGCTTGGTGAGCATGCGCGACACGAGTGATCCGATAACGACCGAAATGCAAACTGCAACAACCGCAGCAAGGGCCATGGCGTTAAAGGTCTTCTCCCTAAACGCAGAATCTGCCTTGGTGAGCAAGGCATCGGAGCCGATGGCCCACAGCTTTACTTGTCCGACATGCTCGCCGGAAGACGTTATGATTTCGACGTTTGCAACGCTATCGGAGCCGGTGGGAACCGACGAGACCGGACTATGCGATGCTTTTTTCCCGCTCGAGCCGCTCGACGCTGATTCGCTCTCGCGCACATCGGCGGTCGCGCTTGCCGAAGGCCATGAGTCGTCATAAACGACAACGCCTTTCTTGTTGACGACCTGCATACCCAAATCGTCGGATACCAAACTCGATGTCGCGACCGTGCGCAGCTCGCCCGCAGTCCAGTTGCCGTTTTCCTCATACGACGTCGCAAGCTTTTCGGCAGCAGAATTGGCGATCTCGACGATATTGGAGCGCGTGTAATCCGAAAAGACCGTGCCCCACACAACAGAGACCACGCCCACCAGCACCAATACCGTCATGAGCGATGTCAGAGCAAAAGCAAGTGCCATGCGCGAGGGATAGCTCATCGTTGGCCGTGAATCGGAACGAGGCGTGTTCCAACTAGCCTTGGAACCCGCCTCGCTCTCCTGCTTGTGCTTTTGTCCGATTTCAAAGCGCGCAGGTGTCATATGTGATTTCCCTATTTCTCGTCCGACTTATCGGTCTTGGCCGGAGCCTCGAAGCGATAGCCGACACCGTGGACGGTGTAGAGCCACTTGGGCTTCTTGGGATCATCGCCCAGCTTGGCGCGAAGGTTCTTCACGTGGCTATCGATGGTGCGCTCATAGCCCTCAAAGTCGTAGCCGAGCACCTTCTCGACCAGCTCCATGCGGTTGTAGACGCGACCGGGGTGACGGGCAAGCGTGGTGAGCAGCTTAAACTCGGAAGCCGTCAGGTCGACTTCCTTGCCCTCGACCAAAATCTTGTGGCCCGAGATATCGATGACCAGATCGCCGAAGTCGAGTACCTCGACGGCTGGCTCGTCGGCCTGATGGGCACGGCGGAACAAGGCGCGTACGCGCGCGACAAGCTCGCGCGGCGAGAACGGCTTAATCAGATAGTCGTCGGCGCCGAGCTCAAGACCGATAATACGGTCCTCGATCTCGCCCTTGGCAGTCAGCATGATGATGGGGACATCCGAGGTATCGCGAATGGTGCGGCAAACGCGCTCGCCGGGGATCTTGGGGAGCATAAGGTCGAGCACGACCAGGTCAAACTGATGCTTCTCGAACTCCTCGATCGCGGACTGGCCGTCGCCGACACCCACAACCCAGTAGCCTTCGCGCTCGAGATAGGCAGCGACGGCGTCACGGATTGCCTTCTCATCCTCGACCAGCAGAATCTTTTTTGCATCTGAAGCCATAACACGGCCCCCCCTGTCTCAATCAGCTAAGAACAAGCCCATTTTAACGCACCTGAGCCCGCCGGATGCCACTATGACGCGGCAGCTCGGCGGGCGGTACTCACAATTACAACGCGTTTATTCCCCTGTTGGCGCCTTTTTAACCCCTCTAAGCTTAAAGAGAGAATAGGCGTGCGGTGACCGTCTCGGGTATACCCTGGCTGTTGCGCACCGTGGCGTACGTAAGGAATGAGTCCGATTTTCCCGCCGTAGCTGGATAATCGCCATATTCCAAAGCGCGGTCGGGCGACAACAGCGAGCCATAGGTCTTGGCAGAGGTGTCGATGAGAAAATGCGATGCCTGTACCTTAACGAGATATTTATTCTTCTTGCCGGCAGCACATGCGAGCGGCTCGCGGGACAGAAAGAGGTATGGCCCTCCCTCATTACCGATATACGTGCCCATGTTGCCCAGGCTGCCCACGTCACTATAGGTCGCCTCGATAGAAAACACGAAGGTATCGCCCATATATACGGCCTCGAAAGGCGAGACTGACGAGGGAAGGACTAGCTGGGCACGTTTGGTGTTGTTGCCATCGGTCAGATCGATTGCCGTTATGCCATAGTAGACGCCTTCGTCGTTGCGGACACGCGGCGAGATGGTCAAAATGCCGTCGCTCGCGCGCGGGGCCGATGCAAAGCGGCCCATCGATTTCCAAATTACCTCGGCCTTGGATTCATCAAGCGAGCGACGATAGCAAAACGAATCACTACTCGTTTTATTGCCGCCTGCCGAAGGCATTTTATACCAGATGACCGATGACCCGAACGCCGTAAACAGGGGCGGATCATAGTCCTTGCCACCTCGATCGAGCTCAGCCACGTCGCCAGAGAGCGAAGCGCCCGACAGATTTTGAGCGTAGAGCTTCCACGATGAATTGGCAAAGTTCATCTCAACCCACGCAAACACGCCATCGCCGGCACGGACATCGTAAAAAGCATATCCCGTGCCCTCGATAGGATCCTCGATTAATGTGGTAAGCGAGCCATCGCCCAGGTTGAGCACACCAAGCGTATTGGCATGCAGAGCAGAAGCAGGCGCCATCATCGCGGCGGCGTAGTCGCCATCGCAGTAGTACAGCAGCGTGCCCAGCGGCAGCGTCCACGACGCCGCCGGCCCAAGATCGATATCAACAGCTTCGTACTCATCAGTGATCGAGACAATCTTCGAATCGTCCTTGATAACCTGCGGCTCGCCGGCGGCATCGTCGCTGGTGCCCGTTTTTTTCGAGCAACCGGCAAGCACCGTGGCAGCGCCCGCGGCAGCACCGCCGAGCACAAAGCCACGGCGCGATATTCCATTCTTGATGTGGTCGGCGATACCCATTAGGCGATCTCGGCGCGAGCGGCCTCGATAGCGCGCGTAAGCTGATCGGCGCAAGAGGTCTTTTTCATACCGCAGGTATTACCGGCGAGAACCTCGATTACGCGATCGGCAGGAGCACCCTCGACTAACTTGGAGATTGCCTTGAGATTGCCGTCACAGCCGCCGGTAAACTCAACGCCCAGCACCTTGCTGCCATCGTCAGAGAGATTGAGGTGAATATTGCGAGAGCATACACCCTGCGGCTTGTAGTCAAAACTAATCATTGAGATCCCCTCTCAGAAAGAAATTTCAGACGTCTATTATCCCCGCCTGGGCCGACTTATTATCGCAAGCACCGATTCAACATCCTACGATGCATGGACTCGCGGGGGCAAGATTAGCAGTCCGCACCCTGCGCGTGGACCGTGCGCTTCTCCCGATACATATTGTGGTCGGCGACACGATATGTATCGGCCAGCGTATTTCCAGCCGTCTCGACGGTCGCCACGCCAATCGATGCGCTGACCGTCAGGGCCTCATCGCTTACCGCGGCAAGACCGAGACGAAGATCCTGTTCCAGCCCGAGCGCAGACTCGTTGTCAGTATGGGGGCAAACCAGCAAAAACTCGTCGCCGCCAAGGCGCATCGGCAGATAATCCGCACCAGCCACCCGCCGCAGCACGGACGCCGTCCGTCGCAGCAGTTCATCCCCCATCTCGTGACCATAGATGTCGTTGGTCCGCTTGAGATAATTGCAGTCCAACATAATCACGCTCACGGGCAAGTCCTCGTTTACCAGGCTATCTCCGCGCGATTCAAGATAGTTGCGGTTGCGAAGCCCCGTCAGTTTGTCTTGATATGACAGCTCCTCGGCATGCTTGACCATCGATATGTTGTGCGTCGCCACGACGACCGACTCCAGCCGGCCTTGCTCATCGCGATGCTGGGGGACAACCTGTAGCGAGTACCAAGCGCCTCGACAATCTCGCACCTCGGCAGCCAAGTACGGTACGCCCTCCATACGTTCACGAATCGAACTTATATCTACGAGTCCCAAAACCGCTTCGCGGCTTTCGGGGCTCACGATATCCCGGCAGACCGTGTCCATAAAGTCATATGCCTCGCTGTGCTCGGCAAATATCTTCGCTATCGCCGGCGACATATTGATCCCCTCGATCTCGAGGGTGTCGAGATGCAAAAGGAAGGTCGAATCGTAGATGGCGCTTATGGCATTGATAATGCCGAGCTGTTTATCCTTTTCGACCAAATTGCGGTGGTCAACGATATTTCGAGCCAACAGCACCACGACCCAAAACGCAAGACACACCAAGACGCCGACGGCGACAAATGAAATCCTGTCAGACATGACCTCAGATTTGGGATATAGCGCAAACAGGCGGTAGTCCTTATATGCCGCACGCACGGCATACCATTCGTCTCCTCGATATTCGATGCGCGTCAGGCCGTCGTCTTTCCACTCAACTCCTACGCTGGTGAGGAGTCGGGCGAGCGACACGTCAGCATCGGCACTGTTGGATGAGACAATCTCCGCATCCTCCATAACAAGCACCGTGGGACCCTGGTGGAAGGTACTGTTCGAAAGCACGTCGGCTATGGCATATGAATAGTCGTCCGCCGTATCGGAAACAAGTGAGCGGTATGCCAGGGCAACGCCGTCGCCATACGGAACAGCACAGACGGCAAAAACGACACCACGGCGCTCATCGACAGTTGAGTAGGTCACTTTGGAACCTTGATACATCGATGCGACCGGCGAACAGGCCAACTCATCTCGCCACAACATGAGCGGATCGCGACCATCGATGTCGTAGTGGGCAGCCATATGGCCATCGGAGTCCATGACCATCAGCCCCGAAAGGTTCTCGGCATGGACAAATTGCTCGATAAGATCGTCGTTAACCTCAACGCGATCAGAGGACAGGAACGTCACAAACGATTCGACCGCGGCGAGCAAATCGTGCGTCGCCTCGGTTTTTCTCCCCTGTTCGTAGCGGTCATATTTTTCGCAAGCGTTCTCCAAAAACACCATGGTTTCTTGGCCAAACCCAAGCGTTTTTTCGAGGCAGCGATGGGTTCCAACCGTATACAACAGGCCTAACAAGACGGCGCTGACAATAACGCTGGCAGCTATGACGTTCAGAGTCTTTCGACTCAAGCGGTGCTCATCAGTTGTCATGAATTTCCTCCTTGCCCGCCCGTCGTCGCTCCTGTCTTGTAATTGCCCACAATACGGTCAATCGTGCCATCTCGATCCATGTCGAACAGCGCGGTATTGAGATCCTTTACGACCGATCCTTCATAGCTGTCATCAAACGCGACGCCCAGGTCAACCGTCATAACATTGTCGGCAAACACACGGTAAACGCCGGGATACTGAGCAACGAGTCGGTCAAGCGACTGGACATCCGCCATCCAGCAGTCAACGTACCCTTTGACTAGAGCGGCTTTGCAGAGTTCGGCAGAGCCATATGATTTGATTTGAACGTCCGACGAGACCCCCAGATCCCCCGCAAGCAATCGGCGTTCACTCACCGAACCCGCAATCACCGCAATGGTCTTACTTCCATCGAGATGTGCCAAGGACTTGATGCCACTCGTTTTCTTGGCGGCAACCGAGACCGTCACGGTTAGATACGGCTCGGTCCAGTAATACTTATCCTCGCGATAACAGGGAGAATAGTCACACCACAGGCAATCGATATCACCGTTTTTGAGCAGCCGGTCGCGATCGTTCCAGTCAATATCGACAAACTGTGGCTTGAGCCCCGCACGCTTGCAGGCCTCGCGGGCGATGTCGATATCGATACCGGCGTAATCGCCCGTGGTATCGACATACACATAGGGGTCGTTATCCGTAACGCCGATTTTGAGCACCGGGAGATCTCTATCGGCTTCATTCGAGGAGGAAGAACTGCTTCGAACGGTATACGTCAGGGTGCCCGCACAGACGGCAACAAGGAGTATGAGCGTAAACGAGACGATGGTGGCCCGCTTGATGCGTCTGGGCACGTGCCCCCTTTCATCGAAACAGCAGTCGGAGTTCATTTTATTACCCGGGCGCATATGCGACAGTAAAAAAAGCGCCTCGCCCAAGACGGGCAAGGCGCCAAAGGTTGAAATGCATCCGCAAGCGGTCGAATTAGGTTAACCCTACTCGAAGCTCAGCTGCTCCAGGCGATCGAAGACCGTATCGATGCGGGTGAGGAAGTCCCACGGATCAAAAATCTCGTCGAGCTTCTCCTGACTGACGGTGCAGCGCGGATCGGCCTCGAGACGCTCCTTAAAGGTGGGGCCAGAGACACAATCCTGCACCTCGTGCCAGGTGGCCATGGCGTTCTCCTGCACAATGGCGTACGCATCCTCGCGGGTGATACCCGTATCGACGAGGGCAAGCAGGACCTTGGAGGAGAAGATGAGGCCGCGGGTCTTGTTGAGATTGGCCATCATGCGGGCCGGATACAGCTGCAGGCCGTCGATAACGCGAATGAGGCACTGGAACATATGGTCAAGCGCGATGAAGCTATCGGCCTGGGCGACACGCTCGGCGGAAGAGTGCGAAATGTCGCGCTCGTGCCACAGGGCGACGTTGTCGAAGGCGACCTGGGCGTTGGACTTCACGACGCGCGACAGACCGCAGACCTTCTCCATGGTGATGGGGTTGCGCTTGTGCGGCATGGCGGAGCTGCCCTTTTGGCCCTTGCGGAAGGGCTCCTCGGCCTCGAGTGTATCGGTCTTCTGCAGGTTGCGGACCTCGGTCGCGATGCGCTCGCAGGTGGCCGCTGTAGTGGCAAGCACGCCGGCAAGATAGGCGTGGTGATCGCGGCTGATGACCTGCGTGGACAGCGGGTCGTGAACCAGACCCAGGTGCTCACAGACGTACTCCTCGACGAACGGCTCGATGGAGCTGTAGGTGCCGACGGCACCGGAGATGGCACCGAAGGCAACGTTCTTGCGAGCATCCTCAAGACGATCAAGGTCGCGCTTGAGTTCCCATGCCCAAGAACCAAACTTCATGCCGAAGGTCATCGGCTCAGCATGGATGCCATGGGTGCGTCCGGCGCAGAGCGTATTGCGCTCCTCGAAGGCGCGGCGCTTGCAGATCACGCCGAGCTTCTTGACGTCCTCGATAATCAGGTCACACGCCTGAGTAAGCTGATAGCACAGAGCAGTATCACCCAGGTCGGAGCTGGTCATACCGTAGTGAACCCAGCGACTAGGCTTGGGCTCGCCCTCGGGAACATCGGCGTCGATATATTCCTTCATGTTGGTCAGGAAGGCGATGACATCGTGGCGCGTGACCTCCTCGATCTCATCGACCTTCGCCTTCTCAAAGTTGGCATGGTCGCGGATCCACTGGGCTTCGTCTTTAGAAATGCCGATCTTGCCGAGCTCCGCCTGGGCCTCGCAGGCCAGAACCTCGATCTCCTGCCAAATGGCATACTTGTTCTCGAGGGAGAAGATATGTCCCATCTCCGGGCGGGTATAGCGATCGATCATAGCGGCTCCTTTTTGGTTATTGGCACGTTGGTCGTAACTCAACCATTGTACCGTGCGCGGGTGCGAGTATGGGCAGCAGGCATTAACCTAACATTTTGGAATTGGAGCGGGCATGGGGACATCCGCGTATTTGCTTCGCAAATCCGCACCGGCTGCGGTCGATCTCCTCGGATTCACGGAGACGATGGGGGAGTCTTTGTTGAATTGGCCGTCCCAAGGTCTCCCGCGCTCGATGGAGCGGGCAGCGGGACGTCCGCGTATTTGCTTCGCAAATCCGCACCGGCTGCGGTCGATCTCCTCGGATTCACGGAGACGATGGGGGAGTCTTTGTTGAATTGGCCGTCCCAAGGTCTCCCGCGCTCGATGGAGCGGGCAACGGGACGTCCGCGTATTTGCTTCGCAAATCCGCACCGGCTGCGGTCGCCTATCGGCGCCCTTGCCTGCTCGCTATAAACGCTTCGCGTTTATTTAACGCTCGCACCCTGTCGGGTTCGAGTCCCGGCGCTTTGTTGAAAAAAGCACGGCACCGAAACGGTGTCGTGCTTTTACTTTTTTGGAGCGGGCAACGGGACTCGAACCCGCGAGTGTCAGCTTGGGAAGCTGATGCCTTACCACTTGGCGATGCCCGCATATGTGGGGGATAGTATAACGCGGTTGTCTTGTTCGATACAAGGGTGGCGATGCTTGTTTTAGCTGTGGAGATTCGTTTGAAAATCGCGTCAATTGTGGAGACGAGGACCTTTGACTTCCTGTTCACCTTATCTTCTACCTGCGCTTTTGCTTGATTGTTGTATTTGAGCTCAATTTGTCAGGAATTGGGCAAGCTTTTGGTCAGGCTCCGGTACTTACCCGCATGAAGCTCGGGGGTAGCCTCATCCTACGCGTCGCAGCCTCCCCGTGCGGCGCACGAGGGATAAGGAGCAGCCATGTCCAACGCACCCACGCACTCTGTCCACAGCGCAATCGCAACAGGTCCGCTGCTCCTGCTCCTCTTCACGCTTTTCGGCTGCCTGGCACCGGGAGCCGCATTTGCCGTCGATGGCTACGACCAGCTCGGCTTCCGCACTATCAGCAATGATTGTGGGCCCTTCTTTATCGGCAAGTATGAAGCTCAAGACGCCTCGATTGCCTACTGCATGAACCAGGAGCGTCCCGGCCCCACCAAGCCGGGCGGCCCATGGCTCAACTTTGATCAAGGCTGGGTGTGGCTCGACGATGAGTTCGCAGCAATCGTTTGTCACGGATATCCTACCGCCACGTCGTTTGGCGGTTACCATCTTTCACCCGATCGCGCCCGCGCCGCCACCCAACTCGCCGTATGGATGCTCAACGGCACTACCCATGTCGACGGCAGATACTCCTACACGACCGCTCAGGGCAAAACCAAGAGTGGGCACTTTACCGCCGACAATGAAGTCGTGGCGGCTGCGCGGTGGCTCCACGACAACGCAAAATCAGGAAGCATCAAAGCCGCTCCGCACCGCGCGCGGCGCTATTTAGGAACCGTATCGGGCGGCAGCAAACGTCAAGACATGCTCTATGTACTGCCGGCGGTCTCTGTTTCCTTCCAAAAGCAGTCTGCGAACACCGTTATTACCAGCGGAAACAATACCTATCAGTTTGACGGGGCAACATTCGATGTTTTTGAGAGCGCCAGCGACGCACGTGTCGGCACCATCCAGATGGACGGCAACGGTCGAGCACAGGCAACACTTCTGCCCAATACGGCATACTACCTAGTTGAAACGAAGGCGCCGGCCGGCTATGTCCCTCGTCGTGATCGCATCGCCTTTACCACGGGGAATGACGGTGGACAGGTCGACATTGAAGAACAGCCCGGCACCATCAACCTGCGTATCGTAAAACTCGATGCCGCGACGAATGCCGGCCCCCAGGTGGGATCTTCACTCGCGGGAGCAGAGTTCACGTGTGTGTCGCAATCAACCCCTGGATGGGCGCAAATCCTCACGACCGACGAAAGCGGTCGGGCCACCCTCGCCGATGTCCCCCTGGGAACCTTTACCATCTATGAATCGAAGGCGCCCGAGGGCTATTTGCCCTCCGGTGACAGTTGGTCTTACACCGTTGGAGCCGACCAACTCGGCGATTCAGGCGTGGTCGAGATCGAATCTCGCGTTTCCGATATCCCCATTGCGTTTGACCTTGAGATTTCAAAATTCAAGGACTACGGCAATAGCGATCAATCCGGCCTGGAGCAGCCGGCAGGAGATGTTGTCTTTGAGGTTGTCAGTAACAGCTCTCAGCAGGTTGTTGGCACACTGACCACAAACATCTATGGCTTTACCTCCACCAAAGATCAGCCCGAAGCATGGTTTGGCGCAGGCAAGCGACCCGCCGGTGTCCACGGAGCCATCCCATACGACCGCGCCGGCTACACCGTTCGTGAGGTTCCGGAAACCGTCCCAGAGGGTTTTAAACGTGCAGGGGAATGGACCGTCGAGGCCAATCAGATTTCCGACGGCGCCGAGCTTCAATATATCGTGGACAACCACGCTCTGTCGACGCATCTCCAGATTGTAAAACGCGATGCCCAAACAGGCGCTTCTGTTCCCCTAGCCGGATTCACCTTCCAACTCCTCGACAGCAATCACAAACCTGTCTCACAAACTTGCTGGCATCCAGCACATAACGTAATGGACACCTTTACGACTGACGCGACCGGGACCGTCACACTGCCCGAATCGCTCGTGCCGGGCACCTATTATGTACGCGAAACCTCGGCCAAAGAGCCCTATCTTGTCGGCGAAGAGATCGAGGTAAACATACCCGCCGACATGAACCTAACGCCCGTTGCAATCGCCTCGTATTATGACCACGCCGCGACCGGAAACATCAGGATCGTTAAAACCGATGTCGTAGACGGCAGCAGCCTCGCGGGCGCCATCTTTGAGATCCGTGCCTCGGGTGATATCGTGCGCCCCGACGGTAGCATTGCCGCGCTCGACGGTGAGACTGTCGCTACCGTCACAACGGATGAAACTGGAGAAGCACGCGCGGACGACCTCCCGCTGGGATCTGGCACCGCACGCTACGAGGTTGTCGAGACTCAAGCGCCGGCAGGCTTCTTACTCGACCGGACGCCCCATATCGTAGACCTCGCTTATGCCGACCAGAAAACACCCGTTGTAGAAGCACGGCTTAACGTATCCGACAATTACACCAAGGTTGATATCTCCAAGGTCGATGCAAGCGGAGAGCAGGAAGTGAAAGGCGCACAACTCACCTTATATGGTCCCGATAAAACCGAAATAGACTCCTGGACCTCATCCGACAAGCCGCACCGCGTCGAACATCTTGCACCCGGCACCTACTCGTTGCGCGAAATGATGTCTCCGCGGACCTATGACCTTGCCGAGGAGATAACGTTTGAAATAAAGGACACGGGAGAAGTCCAATCCGTCTCGATGAAGGATGCGCCCATCGAGATCAAAGGACAGGTCGACAAGCGTCAGGAGCTTGTCCAACCTATCGAAAAGGGCCTGTTGGCCAACGGCGATGGTAAAAATCGCGCCGCGACGCAAACCAATAGTGATGGGCTTTTCTCCTATACCATCGATGCTCGAAACGATTCCGCTACTTGGGTTGATGAGTTTACGATTACCGATAATCTTGAGTGCGCCAAAGACGGCACGGCGAGATTCGTCTCAATCGAAATCCCCGTCGCCATCGGCGACCTCAACGGTCTGTGCAACGTGTGGTATCGCACAACGCCGTTGGACTCGACAGAAGCCGATGAGCCGGCAAACGCGACGCTTGACGATGGGCACGAAAATCCTTGGCTTGAGTCCGACGAAGTAAAAGAGAGCCTTGGTGAGGACTGTCGCCTCGTCGATTACGACGGCTGGCACCTCTGGAAGGCGGATGTCTCGACCACGGAATCCGCCACACTCGAGGCGAAAGAACTCGACCTTGCATCCAATACCGTCGTGACGGGCATTCGCATTGAATACGGTGCGGTAGCCGCCGACTTTACGACTCGAAGCGATACGGATTCTTGGACCCGTGATGATCTCAAAGATGAGCACGACGACCTTGACGATGCCAAAGCAATCCTTGGCACAGATGCTCGGGGCGCAGTCGTGCACATGCAGGCAACGTCGGCTTACACACCCCAAACTGCACTCACCAACAGCGCACGCGTCGATCTTTGCCGCAACGGCGGCGGCGATAAACTTGAGTCACATGACGAGGACAGTGTCATTCAACGCTGTACCCTACCGCAGGACCTACCGGCAACAGGATCAGCTTCCATCGTCGCTTGCATCACCGCGCTCCTGACCTCGGGTGCCGCAGCCCTATGGTTCGCTCGCCTTAGGTCAATCCCAAAGAAGCGCTAGCGCGATGAAAAAGCGGGCGAGCCAGTCCCCCGGCTCGCCCGCTTTCAATCATTTAAATCGCCGCATCTACTCTGCAGACGAAGATCCACCATCAACGATTGCTTGCTCGGACTCAGGAATCCCATCGGCACCCGTGCTCTGTTCTTGCTCCACCTCTTCGCTGATTGCGGAGGCGGGGGTCGAGCCCTTCGCGCCCACGATGTAGGCAGCTCCAAACCCTAACGCAATGGCAATCAAGGTCAAAATCACGTAGACAGGCCAATGGCGCTTAATATACGAAAACACGTTGACTCCTTAGAGCTCCGTCTACGAACGGCGGATAACCTCGGTCACGACCTCGGATACCGTGGCAATGTTCGTCGGGTTGACATTGTGGGGCAGGTCGTCCTCGGTACGAGCGCAAGCCAGACGCGTGCCGTCCACGCCGGCGATGGTGAGGGCTCGGCGGCTCGCCTCGAGGGCGGCGTAGGCATCGGTCTTGGCATAGGGCATCTCGAGCGCGCCACAATCGACATGGAACGACTTGCACACCTTGCTGACCAGGTTCATGATGCGGCGATCGCCCTTGAGCAGCTGCTGTTCGCCCTCAACCGTCACCACCGAAAGCCTACCGGCGCCGACGGATTCAAGATTGATGAAGAAGACGCCGCGGAGCTTATCGCGATGCGAAGCCAAGAAGGCCTTCATACCGGCGCCATCACAATCCGAGGCGCCCGTTGCCACAAACCAGATATCGTGACCGAGCAGCTCATCGTCGCCCATAGAAGCGACAGCCGAGAGCATATCTTCGGAAGAAGCGCCGTCGGAAGACGTAGCGCCGCCCTTCCAGCCATCGTTATCGTCCTCGAAATTATCCCACGAACCGATGCCGCGACCGGACTTCTTGGCATCGTAATCGTCTTCGACGCCCAGCCAGTCACTCATGCTGTCCTGTTCGTTTTTCTTTTTACGACCGAACAGGCCGCCCAGGCCGCGCTTGCGAGACTTAGGTGCCGCAGGGGCGGGAGCCGAAATGGTCTCGATCGGCTGTGCGCCCGACGCAACGGGCATAGGAGGCGCAACGGGTGCCGATGTGGGTTCGGGACCCTGAGCGGTAGCAAAGGGGTCGTTGACCTGTGCGGAGGGATCGGGAAGGTCGAACAGCGACGTGCGAGACGCAACGTTTGTCTGCTTCATCGACGGCAGCGACGGATCGGGGACCGAAGCCAGCGGAGACGAGGAGGGTGCAGGCGACGGTGCCGACGCCGGATCGGGAACATTCATCTGCGGACGCGGCGATGCTTGGGAGGAAATCTGGGCCATAAGGGAATCGACCGTTTCGTCCTGAGTGGGAGCGACATCGGCAACCGTGGCACCGGAACCACTCGGGATCGGCATGGTGAAAATCTGCGTGGAGTAAGGCCTCGACCCATCTGTCTCGGGAGCCTCGGAAACCGCAGGCACTTCCTCCTGCTCGACCTCGGTTGAATCACCTTGATCGGCTGCCGCGTATTGCTCTTCGTCAGAGTTGGCCTCGACGGACTCGTCCTTGGCAGCATCTTGAATTTCGGCAGCATCAATGGGCTCGTCATCGTCTGCCGCGTCGCCCTGCTCATCGGAAACAGGAAGGGGCTCGGCAATCGCGGTGCCTTGCTTTTCAAACGTTATCGTGGAATCGAACTGCGCGGCATCAAACGACATGGTGCTATCGACATGCTGCTGAGCCCCGAAAGACGTCGTCGCCTCAGCAACATCCGCGGACGCCGGCTGCTGGGACTCAAAGGACGTCGTAGCTTCGGCAGCGTCGACAGGCACGGACTGCATAGCCTCGTTCTGCTCGAACTCTTGCGCCGCGCGCTCACGTGCCGCCTCGGCTGCCTGCTGCTGAGCGATAGCCTCCTGCTCGGCAGCCTCGCGTGCGGCAGCGCGCTTCCCCTCGAAATCGTCGACAAATTTCCTGCCCTTTGCAAGCGCACCCTTAAAGAAGTTGGAAGCGCTGGCGCCAATCGAAGAGAACGCGGATGCAATATCGGCATGGGGCGTTGCCGCGGGAATCTCGGCCGAGAAATCAGTATCGCTCTCGTAAGACACGCGCCTCGGCTGTTCAGCGTAATCGTCGTCAGGCTCGTCCGTAACGTCTTGCGCCGGCGCGGCGGGAGCCAAAATGTCCAGTCCTGCCGCGGGATCGATCGCGGACACCGCCTCGGGCTCGGCAACGGCAGCGGCAACCGCGGCAGACTCATCATCCACGGCGACAACGGGCGCAGATGCAGTCACGACGGGGGCAGGCTCGGGCTCAAACGTCGGCTCCTCGCCTTCCTCGTAATCGAGCGTGCAGGACTCGGGAAGCATTCCGAGCGCACGGATGGCATCCGAACCAAAGCGGATGTTGCCGGCGGCATTGCGATAGAGCCTGGGCTCGGGCTCGGCCGCGACAGGCTCCTCCGCCGGCTCGGCAGTGGGAACCTCGTCATTGAACTCTTCGGCCTGGACAGCCTGATTCTGATCCTCGGGCACGATGGCGCCAATCAGCGTCTCGTCGGCAGACGCACCCTCAAAGCCCTCGATCTGCTCGTCGAAAGCCTCGCCCTGTTCGGGCTCGGTCTGAGCGTCGGGAGCAATCGGCTGACCGAACTCGTCCTCGGCGTAGGTAGGCTCTTCATACTCGATGGTGTTGCCGTAGTCGTTTTGCTGTTGGGCCGCGGCATACTCCGCTGCTGCGCGCGCCATCTCCTCGGCACGACGCTTCTGCTCCCCAAAATAGGTATCGAACGGAACATCGTCGGGAAACTCGTTTTCGCCCTGGAAGGGAGCAACGTTGTCCATAACGCCGAGCATAGCGGCGACAGAAGACTTGTTGCACACTGCGCCGGACGTATAGGGAAGCACAAAACGGTTAGAAATGATGTTTGCCGCGTTGGCGAGCGCAACGAGGGAAGCGAGGATCGCGACAATCCACAGCAGAACCTTGAGCGCGCCGGGGAGCGGCAGGATACGCAAGATGGCAACGGCAGCAGGGGCAACCGTGGCAACGGGCAACAGCTTGGCGATGAGCGCACGATACGAAGCATAGGGCTCGCGGGCGAGCAGCTCAGCACGGGGAGAGTCGTAGTGTGCGACAACGACCACCGGGCGGTTGCGCGGAGACGCGAGCGGGCCCGAGGCCTTGTGGTAGGCGATGACATTTTGGCTCACGCCCGTCTTGCCCAGGTGCGAAACCACGGGGTGGCCCGTGCGCTCGAGCACGTAAAGAACGGCACCGACAATGGCCAGCAAGGTGCCGACCAAGCCGATGCCGCCGCCGATGCCCATCAGCAGGGCGCCGGCAAACGCAAGAATACCGGTAACGGCAAATGCCAACCTGCTGGGCGCCGGGGCATTGAACTCCTGAACCTCGGGATCAAAGCCGTGGTTGCGGAAGATCTGAGCGATATCCTCGGCAGCCAAGCGCTCTTCTTCGCTGCATGCCGGCGTGATGCCGGTGTTCTGCAGCAGGTGGTTAATATAGTTCTGGGTGTTCGCCATGTGCGCTCCACATCCATAATCCGACAAATAGGCCCAATGCATGCACATTAGAACCGTATATAGTCGAAAGTATACCCCGAGCGAGCGCAAACGACCGAATTCGGGCCACCTTAACGCCCCGAGCGGACAAGGATATAGCCTAATCTCCATATCGGACTAAAATCATGGCAGCAAACCACCTTCTCATGCGAGGACTCTATGACGGCAAGCGACGCGACCGCGACAATTAAAAAGGGGAATTCGGAGCCCAGTTTCGATAAAACGGCTCAGCGTATCCTCAATCTTTTCTTTGTGCTCAACAGCTCCCCCGAACCGCTGACGACCGAGCAGATCGTCTTGGATTCTGACCTGGGATATGGCTCGGGCAACATCGACTCGGATAAGCGCAAGCTTCGGCGCGATCGTGACAAACTGCTCGAGCGTGGCATCTTAATCAAGGAGGTTCGCCCCGCCGGCGCGCAGGAGACCGAGGAAAGCTCATGGACAATCGACCGCGAGCACACGTTTGCGGCAGGCGGCCTCATCACCGCAGACGACGCCGATATTCTGCTCAACGCTATCGACCAGACAATAGCGGCCGGCTCATCCACTTTTGCCGCGCCGCTTGCCGATATTCGTTCCAAGATTGCCTACCTCACCGGCGTGTCGGCGGTAGACGAAGCACTGATCCGCCGCTCTCCCACCGTCGATGCGGTATGGAGCGCCTTTGCCGAGCGATGCGCGCTGCGATTTTTATATCAGAACGGACGCGGTGAGCAGAAAGAGCGTACCGTCTGCGTCTACGGCATGTTCGAGCGCGAGGGCGTTGCGTACTTCTGCGGCCTCGACAATGCCACCGACGACATCAGGACATTCCGCTGCGACCGTATCGTTCGCGCTTGGCGCCCCTCAAAGGCCTACGCTATCCCTGCGGACTTCAACCTCAGCGACTACCTGTTCTTTGAATTCGATTTTGCCGACCGCCCGCCCGTTGCGGCTACGTTCTCGTTCGCCCCGCAGACGCAGATCGATATGATCAACGGCCTCACGCGCGGGCGAGGTGAGCTCGCACACACCGATTCGGGATGGACTTGGACCGTTGACGTGCGCGATCTTGAAGCCGCCGCATCATTTTGCATGGCCCACGCCATGGACGGCATGAGGCCCATGACCCCCAAATCGCTCAAGCAGGCGTGGAACCGCCTCATTGAAAGGACGGTGCACGAGCATGCCCGTGCGTAAACTCACCAGCGAGCAGAGGCTCTCGCGCGCCATCGACATCATGGAGGCCCTCTACGCCGCCGGCGAGAACGGCATGACTCGAAACGAGATTTGCAGTCGCTTTGACATCACGGGGGCGTCGCTCGACGAGATTCTCGAGATCGTCTCGACGCTCGCGGACCGAGAATCGGGTGCGCGCATCATCTGCGAATGTCACGGCGAGCGCGTGGTCCTCACCGGTGACGCCGGGCGTGTACTACCGCTGCGCCTGAGTGCCGCCGAGGGCGCTGTGCTCAACCACGAACTTGAATCGTTGGGGATCGAGCCCCAGGCGGCGGCTCGAATTCGACATGCTCTTCTACCCGAAGAGCTCGGCTATAACCAGCACGTCTCTGACACCGTCAACCACGGGTCGCACTGGCAGCAGCTGAGCTGCGCCATTCAGGACGGCGTTCGCTGTCGTATCTCGTATCGCTCGATGGACGATGCGCGGCCACGCGAGCGTCTGGTCGACCCCTTGCGCATTACAGCAAACGGCGACCAAACATATCTGATTGCCTGGGACATCGCGGTCGATGAGCAGCGCACCTATCGCATGGATAAAATCGAGGGACTCGCCTTGACGGAAGACTCCGTCGTGCCTCACGTACCGGACGTTGCATCCCTCCACGATTCCCTTGCCCGGACGCAGCGTAGCGCAAAGCTCTTGATGCCATTCGATATGGCGGAGCATCTGGACTGGGCCGGCATCACCCTCATCGAGCGCAGCGGGACAGACATGGCAACGGTAACCGTACATTACGGCTCCGAGCGTTGGCTGCTGAGCCAGATAATCGCAGCGGGCGGAGCCATCCGCATCTTGGATGACCCCGCCCTGTCAAAGCGTCTGTGCGATATGGCAAAAACCCTCGTCTGTCCGCTTTAGCGCCGCCGCTCGTGGCGTGCACGCCACAGTTGCAGATAGTGACCGATCTGTGCCGATTCGATGCGCTGGTAGGAGCTCGTGGGCAGCGACGTTAAGAACTTCTTTCCGTAGCCCTTCGTCACCAGGCGAGGGTCGGCCAGAATCAGCACGCCGCAATCAGTCGACGAGCGGATAAGGCGGCCGGCCGCCTGCTTGACCTCGAGCACCGCCTCGGGCAGCGAATAGCGCGCCCAAGCGCGGTCTTCGCGCAGGTTGCGCTCGCACGAGAGCGGGTCCGTGGGGCTCGAGAACGGCAGCTTGGGAATGATGACGCAGCGCAGCGTCTCGCCGCTGGCGTCAAACCCCTCCCAGAAGGCCTTGAGCGCAAAAAGCGACGAGGTCGGCTCGTTGATAAACCGGTCGCGTAGGCGACGAGGAGATGAGTTGCGCTGCTGGCAGTTGAGCTCCAGACCCGCACGGGCCATCTTGGGCTCGACGCGAGCGTACAGCTCCTCCATATCACGCCTGTTGGTGAACAGCGTGAGCACCGAGCCGCCCATGGCAAGATGGGCGTCGACCAGCACACGCTCGAGCGCCGAAAGATAGCCTTCGCGGTCGCGCGGGTCGGGAATATCCCCAGCCACAACCACGGCCATATTCGAATCGAAGTCGTAGCTCGAGTCCAAGTGCAGCGATGACGACGTTGAAGCACCGATGCGATCAAGGCCGACCGCATGGTTAAAGTGCTCAAAGCTTTTGGACACCGTCATGGTCGCCGAGGCAAAGATAGCCGTGTGAACCTCGGGTAGCCACTCGGTTGCCAAAGCCTCGCCAATGTCGATGCGCTCTGCGGTCATCGACTCTCCGCCGGCACGAAGTCTGCGATTGACCTGCAGCGAATACACGTAGTGTTCATCGGTGCCATCAATGATGAGTTTGAGGTTCTCGGCCAGCTCGTGCAGGCGGCGCGAGATATCACCCAGGTCGACAACAACCTCGGGCTTGTCGGCGGCGACGGCCTGCACCAGCGCGTCGACGCTCTTGTCAGCTTGTTCCAATGCGGCGATGGCAGTGTAGGCCGACTGTAAGAAATCATGCCAGTCGTCAGATTCGCGCAGCTCGGGGCCAATCCACAGATTGGCATTGTCATAGCCCCCACGGGCACGGCGGCCGAGCTCGCGTACTCCATCGAACACGTCGGCGATCGCCATGCTCGCGCGGGCAACCGTCGACGTCGCCTTGGCAGTAAGGCCCAGATAGAGCGTAGAGCCCTCGGAGGTTGCCAAATCACGGGAAACCTGGCTTAGTGCGCCGGTGCTCGAGCCACCCAGGCGCTCGAACAGGACGCGTGATTCGTCCGCCGACACCACGCGCGCCCACTGACGGCGCGCCTCGCGCTCGATGGAATGGGCCTCGTCGATTACCCAATGACGAATCGGAGGCAAAATCCTGCCCTCGGCCGCGACGTTACGGAACAGCAGGGAATGGTTGGTGACCACCACATCGGCATGCGCCGCACGACGGCGAGCACCGTGGACCAAACATTTATCAGGGAAAAACGGGCAGAGGCGACGAGCACACTCGCGCGAGGCCGTCGTAAAGTCGGGACGGTTGACGCTGCGCCACCGAATGCCGAGCGAGTCGAGGTCGCCATCGGCTGATTGGCAGACGTACGCCATAATGACCGCGACCGCCGTGAGCGTGTCCGCCGGATCGCGCTTGGTGGTGATCTCGACCTGGCCGCGGCTCATGCGCTCGAGCTTGCGCAGGCACGGATAGTGGTCATACCCCTTGAGAGCGCAAAATGACAGACCACCGTTCAGTTGCTCGGCAAGTTTTGGCAGCTCATGGTACATGAGCTGGTCGGCAAGATTGTTCGATTTGGTCGCAATACCAACCGTGATGTTGTTACGGCGTGCTGCCTCGGCAAAAGGCACCAGATAGGCCATCGATTTGCCGACGCCTGTGCCCGCCTCAATTACACGATGAGTGCCCGTGACCAGCGCATCGCGGACCTCGAGCGCCATCGCGATCTGCTCATCACGCGGCTCGTAGGTGGGATACATGCGATTGACCAGGCCACCTGGCGCATAGTCCGCCTCAATCTCCTCACGACTCGGCATCTTGAGGACCGGCAGTTCGTCGGCGTCCACCCGATCGTCGGCGCGATCGGCCTTGAGAACGTCAGCACGAGCGGCGCTGAGGGAGAAGATGGAACCAGGGTTCTGCCCTGCCAAGAACGAGAAGATAGGGCGATAGGACCAAGGCACGTCTGGATGCATGTCGGCTAGGCGCGCCATGAGGCCCTGGGGCAAGTCGGTGAGCGCCACGAGCAACACGCGCCATACGCCACACAGGGCGTCGACGTCGGCATTGGCACGGTGTGACACCGAGTCACAGCCAAACAGATCGGCCATAAAAGACAGCTTGTGCGAGGCCAGGCGCGGAAGCGCGATGCGCGACAGCGCCAGCGAATCGATCCAAATATCGCTCACGTTGACGCCGCCTTTGACCGACTCGATAAACGAGCGGTCGAACGTGGCGTTGTGTGCGATCACCGGGCAGCCACCGACAAAATCGGCGAGAGCGGCGACGGCCTCAACCGCCGACGGGGCATCTGCCACATCGGCATTTGTAATGCTCGTGAGCTCGGTAATCTCGGCGGGAATCAGCTGTTTGGGATGCACGAAGGTATCGAAGCGGTCGATGACCTCGCGGCCCGAAAGACGGGCCGCCGAGATCTCGATCAGCTCGTTGTCCTGCACCGAAAGACCCGTGGTCTCGGTATCGAGGACAATCACATCTTCCTCGATAAGGCCGAAGGACTGCGTTTTGGCGCGGTCGGCAAGCGTGGCATAGGAGTCGATGACAAACTGCGGCGTTCCTGACGAAACCGCGTCCTCGATTAGCATGCAATGCCCGCTCGACGAAGGCCCATACGGATCAGGCTGTCACAGACCTGCGGGAACGTCATGTCGTCGGTGTGGCGGATCTCATCCGGATACAGCGACGTATCGGTCATGCCGGGAATGGTATTGGTCTCGAGGATAACGGGGCCGTCCTCGCTCACAATAAAGTCGCTGCGCGAGACACCCAGGCAACCGAGGGCCTTGTGAGCGGCACAGGCAAGTTCCTGAGCGCGAACGTAATTCTCGGGTGAAATCTGCGCCGGAATGCGATGGATATCCGTAGGGTCGACATACTTCACGTCCAGATCGTAGAACTCGCAGTCCTCGGGCTTACGAATCTCGACAATCGGCAGGGCGCGTACGTCATCTTCGCCGTATACGCCGACGGTGATCTCGGTACCCTCGATGCACTTCTCGACCAGCACTTTGTCGCCGTACTCAAACGCCTTGGCGATTGCCGCGGGCAGCTCGGAGGGCTCATGGACCAGGGAAATGCCATAGCTGGAACCGTTGACGGCCGGCTTCACAAAGCAGCGCTCGCCACAAACCTCGACGATATGATCGATATCGACTTCATCGCCCACCTCGAGCGCAAGGCCGGGGGCAATGGGAATGCCCGCCTTGGCGTATAGGAGCTTAGAGACCTCCTTGTCGGCACCGCAGGCGCTGGCAAGTACGCCTGAGGCCGTGTAGGGGATACCCAGGGTCTCCATGGCACCCTGCATGGCGCCATCCTCACCGCCGGCGCCGTGCATGGCGATAAATGCCACATCGAATCCGCCGGTCGCCATGGTTACCATAAAGTCATCAGCAGCCGTGTCAAGCAGCTCCACCGAGGTGTAGCCGGCTTCCTTCAGTGCCACCACAACGTTCTTTCCCGAATCGAGCGAGATCTCGCGCTCGGCGGAATGACCGCCCGCCAAGACCGCTACGTGCATGTTCTCTAGGCTTTTACCCGGCATGGGCAGACTCCTCCTCTATAATTTCTGCAGCTGATACCATATTGTAGCGATACCCGCTACGTTTCCCCAAAATCGAAAGGCTTCCATGAATCCCAGGACTAAATCTCAGGACATTCGCGACTTGAGCCAAAACGATATTCGCGAGCTCGTGGCCGAACTTGGCCAGCCCGCCTTCCGCGCGAAGCAGCTCATCGAATGGGTCTTTGAGAAGAACGTTTGTTCGTTTGACGATATGACCAACCTTCCCAAGGCTTTCCGTGAGCAGCTTAAAGAGGCTTTTGCCTTTGATACGCCGACTGAACTCACCAAGCAGGTTTCCAAAGATGGCTCGCGCAAGTATCTGCTCGAGTACCACGATGGCATTTCCGTCGAGACTGTCGGCATGCCCCGTCGTAACAAACTTTCCGTCTGCGTTTCCACCCAGGCAGGCTGCGGCATGGGCTGCGCCTTTTGCGCTACCGGTCTCAACGGCCTCAAGCGCTCTCTGACCGCTCAAGAGATCGTCGACCAGGTGCTTCATGTATCCAACGACTTTGGCGAGCGTGCCACAAGCGTTGTCTTCATGGGCCAGGGCGAGCCGTTTGCCAACTACGACGAGGTTCTCAAGGCATTGCGTATCCTCAACGACCCCGATGGTATCGGTATCGGCGCTCGTCACCTCACCGTCTCTACCAGCGGCGTTATTCCCGGTATTCGCAAATTCGCCGACATCCCCGAGCAGTTCACGCTTGCCGTTTCCCTGCATTCCGCCATCCAGTCGACGCGCAATAAGCTCATGCCCGGTGTTAAGAAGTACACGCTGCTTCGCCTTCACGAAGCGCTTCAGCTCTACACCGAGAAGACTGGCCGCCGCCCGACCTATGAGTATGCCATGATCGAAGGCGTCAACGATACGAATCCCGAGATGCAGGCACTCTGCGACTTCTGCGAGGGAACGCTGTGCCACGTTAACCTGATTCAACTTAACGACATCGAGGGCAGCCCGCTCAAGCCGTCGCCGATTCATAAGGTTGAGGATCTTCAGCGTCGTCTTGAGTCCCGTGGCATCGAGACCACGATTCGTAACTCCCGTGGTAACGATATTGACGCCGCTTGCGGACAGCTGAAACAGCGTTTCAAAGTTCAGAAGAACGCATAGGGGAGTCGCACTCCAAAACGTTTCATGTGAAACATCGAACGGCCCCTGTTGCAGGATATGCAACAGGGGCCGTTTCATTTATTGACCTCAATTTTGGACCGCTGCTAGCTTTCCCATTTTTTACGGACAAAATAAGGGGCACTTGTCTCATGAATCAGACAAGGGCCCTCAAAATATGCAGGGTAATTGTTAGGTACCTAATAGCCTACATTTTCCCATTGGTTGCTAACCCAACCTTGATTAATCTTAGGATTTTTCGTTACCTGAGCAGTGCGCATGGCAACATCTTCAGTCATAACATCCATTTTCTTCTTGGAAGTATCGACAATATCCTGCGCGCCACGAAGCAAACGACCTCGAAGTTCATCGTCTGTCGCGATCTTATAGCCAGCAAAGGCACCAGCCGCGACAGTCGTCGCCAATGCAATCGCAGTAAAAATCTTATTCCTCATCTTGGCCTCCTTGATCAAACTGAATCATTTCACCAAGAATACGAGAGAGCTCTTCCTCGTCTTTAAACTCAATCTCAATCTTATTCTTTCCACGCGAGCTCTTCACACGCACGTTGGTATTAAATACCTGACGAAGTACACGCGCAGCCTTTTTAAAAGACTGAGGCGTTGCAGGCCGCGGCGTCTTAGGTGTCTCTCCGGCAGAAAACAATGGAGCAAGATTTTCTGTCGCTCTTACGGAAAGGCCCTCCGCAACAACCTTCTCTGCAAGTCGAATTCGAGCATCCTCATAGGGAACTGCAAGAATCGCACGTGCGTGACCAGCAGTAAGTTTACCCTCAAAAATCATCTGCTGAACTACTTCGGGGAGATCGAGAAGGCGCAGCGAGTTTGTAATTGCAGAGCGTGACTTGCTTACGGCCTTCGACAACGCCTCCTGGGTCATACCGCTAGCATCGATGAGCTGGCGATAGCCCTTAGCCTCTTCGACGGGATTCAGATCAGAACGCTGAAGATTTTCGATAAGAGCAAGAGCCAGCATCTCTTCATCATTAACATCTTTAATGATGACAGGCAGTTCCTCAAGACCAGCAAGCTTTGACGCCTGGTAACGACGCTCACCAGCGATGATCTCATAACCATTTCCATGCTTGCGAACCAAGAGCGGCTGCAAAACGCCATGTTCTTGGATTGACTCGCTCAACTCGCGAAGTTCAGTTTCATTAAAGTGAATTCGCGGTTGATTAGGGTTGGGAACGATATCCTCAATAGGTAGTTTTGTTTCAGATACGGCATTTGAAGCAGATGCAGCAGAACCACCGGTCTCATACTCAGCCTCTGAGACCAAAGCATTGAGCCCGCGTCCCAATCCACCACGTTTCTTTGCACTAGGCACGCTTGATCACCTCTTTTGCAAGGTTCATATACGCTTTTGCACCCTTATTTTGAGGTGCATAGGTAATTACCGGTTCTCCAAAAGACGGAGCTTCAGAGATTTTAACCGTACGGGGAATCAGCGTCTTAAACGCCTTATCACCAAAGTACGATTGAACTTCCTCAACAACCTGATTCGATAAAGAAGTACGTGAGTCATACATGGTCATAAGCACGCCATAGGTGTCCAAGCCCTTGTTCAGACGCGATTTGACCATCTTCATTGACTCAAGCAGCTTCGTAACGCCCTCAAGCGCGTAATACTCACACTGGATTGGAATCAAAACGCTGTCTGCTGCGGTCAAGGCATTGATAGTAAGCAGGCCGAGCGAAGGAGGACAGTCAATGAAAATAAAATCGAACTCGTCCTGAATCGGCTCAAGCAAATCTTTGAGGCGGGTTTCACGAGCAATTGCGCTTACGAGCTCAATTTCGGCACCTGCTAGCTGAATCGTAGCTGGAATTACGAATACCTTTTTGCAATTTGTATCAAGAACAAGCGATTCTGCCGGCACATCATTCAACAATGCATCATAGATGCAGCGATCAAGGTCTTCTTTTTCAATTCCAAATCCACTGGTGCTGTTTCCCTGCGGATCAAAATCGACAATCAGTGTCTTACGACCCTGCTCACCCAGTGCTGCTGCAAGGTTCACAGCCGTCGTTGACTTACCGACGCCGCCTTTTTGATTGATGATTGCAATGATACGCGTGTCTTTTGCGCTCTTAGAACGCTTAACGTCGCGAAATCCCACGGTCCCTCCTGGTGTGTATTAAAGCTGTCAAACGGAGGATGTTTCACGTGAAACATTCCGATTCGATATCAACCGCCATGTTTCACGTGAAACACTGCAAGTTGTTAGTATCCATTATGTTTCACGTGAAACATCTAGGCAAGCGGATTCTTCTTTGCCATGCCATTTGCACGAGGCAATGAAACGGATGCCGGATGACTCCTTTTAAGAACAATGAACTCCCTGTGGCCCAAGCCCTCAGGCAAATCGATTGCGTCATTCAGAAGCAAAGTGAAGCCGCAAATCTTAGCTGCTGACATGCCGGAAGCAAGCTCCTCATCCGAAGGATTACCCTTGGTGATAACAAATAGCCCTCCGTCTTTGAGGAACGGAGCAGCATACTCAACAAGAATCGGTAGAGGGGCAAGTGCGCGGGCGGTTACGACAGAAAACTGCTTCTTATGGCTTCGAGCATATTCTTCAAGGCGATCATGAACCGCATGAGCATGTTTCAATCCAAGAACATCAACAAAAGAATTGACAGCATCAACCTTCTTACCAACAGAGTCAATATAAGTAGCTTTACGATGCGTGGTTATGGTTAACGGAATACCAGGGAAGCCCGCACCTGTTCCCATATCGAGCAAAGCTCCCTCAGGAGCCTTATTGATATAGGGGAGCAAAACAAGTGAGTCGAGGATATGAAGTACCGCAGCATCTTCTATGTTAAGAATACGGGTGAGATTGGTTGTCTTATTTGTTTCCAGAACCAAATCCAAATGTTGAATACATTTCCTCAGCTCAGTATCAGTTACGCTCAAGGAATACTCTTTGCAATAGGAAGTTAGACGACTCAACATCTCGTCAGCCTGCTGATCAGTAAGTACTAACAACGAAAGCTCCTTTCTGACAAAAATCAGTGTATCGAGAACTTTTGACAAAAAAAGGGGACGTGGAAACCACGTCCCCTTAGCATAAGCTCGAGTAGATTATCGAGCAACAATCACCACATGGCGATCGGGGTCAGAACCCTCAGAATGAGTATCGACGGCGTCATTGCCACGAAGTGCAATGTGAACCAGTCGGCGCTCGTAGGCATTCATGGGCGGAAGCGAAACACTCTTATGAGTGCGGATGGCACGCTCGGCAGCAGACTGAGCCATGGAGGCAACCTTGTCCTGACGGCGGCTCTTGTATCCCTCGACGTCCACTACAACCGGATACCTAAAGCCGAGCTTGCGGCTCACCAGCAATGAGAACATAACCTGAAGGGCATCAAGGGTGCGACCATGACGGCCAATGAGAACAGCAAGGTCGGGAGCCGTTACATCCAGAATCAGCTCACCCTCGTCGCCCTCATACTCATCGATAGGAGAGTTGGCGGCATCGAAGTGCGAAAGGATGGAACGCAGGATGGAAATCGCGACATCGGCAATGGTGTCGAGCTCCTCGTCGGTCAGCTCTTCACCAGCCTTGTAGCGCTGTGCAATCTCGGGATAATCGCCCGCGACCTGCGGGGCAACCTCCTCAAGCATATCCTCGATGATCTCTTCAGACATAACGTACTCCAAAAGTTAGGTACCTAAATAAGATTGATATCCCACTACTTCTTCTTGTGCGGGCGCGGCTTCTTCTCGCGACGAGTGACCTCAACCTGCAGCGGCGCGTTCTTAAGGCGCTCCTCCTCATCGGCCTTCGCCTTGTCGATGACCTTCTGCGTCACAAAAATCTGCTGGATAACCTGCCAAGCAGACGAGACGTCGTAGTACAGCAGAACACCAACGGGAAGGCTCCAGCCCATCCAAAGCATCATGACCGTCATGACAACGGCCATCATACGCATGCTCTGAGCCTGCTGGCCGGTCTGGTTGCGCGACATATAGAGCTGCGGAATCAGGGTCAGGACAGCGAACAGGATCAGGCAGACCAGCGCAGGCAGCGCGACCATAAAGCCATCGGCAAAGGAGGCACTCGGCGTGGTGGTCAGGTCGGGCAGAATATTAAAGAACGAGAACGTGCCGTCGTTAAAGTAGTCCGGCAGGTTACGCAGCAGCGTAAATAGGGCGAACAGGACAGGCATCTGAATCAACAGCGGCAGACAACCAGCCATCGGGTTGAACTTGTTCTCGCTGTAGAACTTCTGCATTTCCTCGGCCTGACGCTGGGGATCGTCGGCATAGCGCTCCTGGATCTCGAGCATCTTGGGCTGCAGCACCTGCATGCGTGCCGTCGACTTAGTCGACTTGAGCATAAGCGGCGTCAGCAGCAGACGGATGATGACCACCAGGATGATAATGGACAGGCCCCAGTCGACCGCAAAGGTCTGGATGAGCTTGAGCAGCTCGAAAAGGATGTTAACGATCCAATCCCACATGTAAGTTTTCCTCCGATAGCGAGTGCCCGCTAGGGCACAGGGTCATAACCGCCGACGTGCAGGGGATTGCAGCGAGCGATGCGCCTCACGGCAAGCCAGCAGCCTCTCAAAACACCGTACTTCTCAATCGCCTGGACGGCGTATTGCGAGCACGTTGGGTAATAAATGCAGGCGTCAGGCAATAAGGGCGAAATAACCTGTTGATATATGCGAATAGGAGCGATGGCAACACGTCGCAAAACGTGATTGCTCATCGCTCCTCCCCGGCAACGCCGGCGCGTTTCATAAGCGAACGCAATGCATTGTCCATCTCCTGCGGCGAGGAAACCCTCGTCTTGGGAGTTGCGAACAAGATGATGTCATAACCCGCAACGGGAAATCCACAGCTGCGGGCGGCCTCGCGCATCACACGCTTAGAACGGTTGCGCACGACAGCACAACCGAGCCGTTTAGCACCAACGAAGGCGACCCTTCCGGAGTCGCCTTCGCCAACCGATTCACATATGGTCATTCGAATCAGAGGGTGATTGAAACGACGCCCCTGACTGAACACATGCTCGAAATCTTGCCGAGACTTAATAGTCTTCATGCGAGATGTGTGTATCGCTGCTAGACAGTGAGACGCTTGCGGCCCTTGGCGCGACGACGGGCGAGCACGGCACGACCACCCTTGGTGGCCATACGGGCACGGAAGCCATGGGTCTTGGCACGCTTACGCTTATTAGGCTGATACGTACGCTTCATCTTAAGTTCCTCCTGCTGCATTTCGAGTGTCCGCGGGGGCGCGGACGCAGATATAGACACGTGAGCTTGAAGATTGTAGGGAAATCAATGTTCAAATGTCAAGAAATCAAAGGTAAAAGGTTGCGCAGTTCACACGGTTCCCCCATAAGCCGAGCTCGATTTAGCGGTGCATGGCAACTTTTCACGATATTTCATCGAGTTTTCAACAGGTCATGTTGGCAATGTTGAGAACTTTTCGTCCGTTTTCCAAAGTTTTCAACAGGTTTTGAAAAGTTGTCGAAAGATGAGAAACATTGCACGGTGAGCTACTATTTGTTCGAAACCTTTTGAAAGATTGCGAGCGGCATGTCTGACGACTTTTACACCATGGTCGATTCCGGAGACCCGGCACCCGACAACGAGCACATCACCGGCGTGCGCGAAGAGCGTAAGGAAGGCGAGCAGACGACCACGCAGGCGCCAAAAGCCATGTACGCCGCGCGCATCGCCGTCTATGACGACATGCTGTCGACACCGCGTGTGATCGTCATTGATCCGCAAGATGTCCGCACGTATTTGGAAGAGACGACCAACACCGTCTACCAGTGTATGAAAGAGCAAGGTGGCCACATCTCGCTCATGGTCATCCGCGAGATTGTCGAAAACTTTATCCACGCACACTTTGCCGAGCCCATCATCTCGATTCTGGACGGCGGAGACACCATCCGCTTTGCTGATCAAGGACCCGGCATCGACGACAAGGAGCGCGCTTTCGACTTTGGCGTTACCAGCGCAAACAGCAAGATGAAGCGCTATATCCGTGGAACCGGAGCAGGGTTTCCCATGGTGCAGGAGTATTTGGAAAACGCCGGCGGGGCCGTGTCCATCGAGGACAACATGGGCAACGGCACCGTGGTTACGGTAAGCCTGGACCCTAAACGCGTGCAGGAAATCGAACGCGCCGGCGGGCGCGGTGCTGCCGTGCGGCCCGAGACGGAGCAGCCCGCATATCCCCTGCCGGGAGCTTTTGCGCAGCAGCCCATGGCAACGCAACAGATGCAGCCCCGCGTGGGACAGATGCAGCAGCCCGGAATGCTTCCTACACAAGAGCCCCAGGCGGCGTCGATGTCGATGCCGCCAAACGTGCCAGAGGCCATGCCGCTGGCGGATCAGGATACAGCAGCAATGCAGCAGGCGACGGGGGCACCGGGTGGCCAGCAAATGGGCTATCAGCCGTACCAACAGGGATATCCATATCAGCAGATGCCGCCACTGGGATATGGCCAGCAGTTCCCGCAGCAGTACCAGCAGGGATATCAGCAGCCGTACCAGCAGATGACGCAGCAGCAGTACAACCCCTGGGCCCAGCAGATGCCTCCGCAGCCTTACCACCAGTGGCCTCAAAGTTTTCAACAGCAAATGCCGCCGATGCAGAGTTCTCAACAACCAGCAGCTCAAATGATGTATCCTAATGCAGCAAATCAGTATGCGCAGCCACAACCGGACGTGTTCGTAAGCGATCGCGGCAACGCCGCGCTGGGCTATCTGGCGCAAAATCAAGCGTGCGGTGCTACCGATCTGGCGAGGGCGTTTGGAAACTCGGCCCCCACTTGGTCACGCACGCTCAATGACTTGGCGCAGGCCGGCTTGGTCATCAAGCATGGCCAGAAATACCATCTGACCGAACTCGGCGCCGCTCGCGTGCGAGCTCAGAGCTAAAGAACGGGAGAGACAGTGGACGAGGAAGCAAGCATCATCCTGGGGGATGCCATCGCCTTTTGCCAGCGCGACGGCCGAGATGCACGCCTCATCAACATGCTGGGGCAATCGCGCGCCATAAGCCTGACCGAAGATACGCTCACGATCGAGGCCCCCTCGCGCTTTGCCATCGCGCAGCTCAAAAAGCATCAGCCGACCATTGAGGCCTATCTGGAAGAAATCGCCTTTGCACCGATCGCGCTCGACATCGTGGCACCGCAAGGCGCCGCGACGGAATCCGCTGCCGCGACGGCGCCTGCCACGGCTCCCGCTGCTTCCCCGGCGGTGCCGGCCTCCGCAGGCGACGTGCCGACAATCGAGCACCAGCACAGCGATGTTTCCCGTGAAACCATGGCACCGTTGCCGACCGCGGCGGCGACGTCAACGAACGCACCCGTCACGCACATGCCCATCGCTCACGACGCAACGACGGGCGCGGATTCGGGCATTGCAATCAAGAACACGCTCTCGGCCGATGATTTTCGCCGCATGATGAACCAGATGAAGGGCGGAGCGCCAACTAAATCCACGCAAGCTGCGACCCCCGCTTCACCCATGCCGGCACCGACCGTACCGGCCGAGCAGAATGCGGATGGAGCCCCGCTCGCCGCGAACTCAAAATTTACCTTTGAGAACTTTGTCTACGGCCCCGAGAACAGCCATGCCTATCGCTCGGCACTCAAGTTTGCCGCCCTCGCGGACGAGCGCGGCACGTGCACATCACTGTTCATCTACGGCAAATCGGGCCTGGGCAAGACGCACCTGCTGCTTGCCATCAAAAACGAGCTCGCCGAGAAGTCGCCCGAGATCAAGGTCAAGTATGCCAACTCCCAGGCATATCTGGACGACCTGATGACCGAGTTCGACCGCCAAAAGAAGAGCAACGCCCCTATCATGCAGGCATACCACGGCGTGGACGTGCTCATCATCGATGACATCCAAAACATCATCGGCAAGCGCGCGAGCGTGGACTACTTTTTCCAGCTCATGGACGAGTTCATCCGCAACAACAAGAAGGTCGTCATCGCGGCAGACCGCGCCCCCAAGGACCTGAGCATGGACGAGCGTCTGACCAGCCGCTTCAACGCCGGCATGCTCTGCTTGGTCGCAGAGCCCAGCTACGAGATGAAATACAAGATCTTGCAGCGCTATTACGAGAACACCATCGTCGCCGCTCCCGAGGCAGGCGACGACTCGCTGCTGGCGGCCTATGGGGGCGACGGCGGGCACCTGACCGACGAGCACTTTAAACACATGGCCGAGGTCTCGGGCACCAACATCCGCGAACTCGAGAGCTTCTGCGAGCGCTGCGCCGGCGAGGCGGGCGACCGCGAGCGCGAGGGCGGGGAGCTCACCTTTGACGATATCGACGCCATCGCCAGCCAGTACTTTGACACATCGGCCAAAAAGATCAACGTCCAGACGGTTCAGTCCGTCATCGAAGAGCAGTACGGCGTGACGCACGAGGAGCTCATCGGCCCGCGTCGCAACGCCAATATCGCCAAAGCACGCCATATCGCTATCTACCTGGCCATCGAGATGTGCGAGATGACGACCACGGCGGTGGGCGCCGAATTTGGCAACCGCAACCACTCGACCGTCAGCACGAGTTACAAAAAGGTCCAGAAGATGATCCAGGAAGACCGGACTGTTACCGAAGACCTCAAGTCGCTGCGCGATAAAATTACACTGCGCTCGTAGGTAAATGGACACAGCTGTTGAAAACTTGTCGAAACCACGGGCATAAGGTGTCTAAAACCCAACCCGCGGTGATGAAAAGTTTTGCGCAGGTTTTGAACGTGGAAAACCACCCCTGTTGCACACAGGTTGCTGTCGATTCTCTTTCTGGGTCCGACCTGTGTCTTTGGGAGTAATCAACAGTTTCGTCAGTGCTATTACTATTATTAAGATATTTATATCTATAGAAAGGTATTAAAAGATGAAGTTCACCGTCAGCCAGAGCTCGCTTACACAAGCCATCGGCGTCGTTATGAAGGGTGTCGCTTCGGCATCCACCCTCCCCATCCTGTCGGGCGTGCTCGTTAAGGCCCAAGACGGCATCTTGGAATTCCAGACCTCTAACTACACCATCTCGATCCGTCATCGCATCGCGGCGCATGTCGAAGAAGAGGGCGAGATGGTTATCCCCTGTAAGATGCTCTCCAATATCACCAAGACCCTCCCCGATGCCCCGGTCACCTTTGAGCTGTCCGAGCGCCAGGTGCTGATTGGTTGCGAGAAGAGCTCTTTTAGGCTGAACACGCTCGATGCCAATGACTTCCCCGAGTTTCCGGCCTATGCCATCGAGAGTGCCGTGGAGCTGCCGACCGATGTCTTGTCCGAAATGGTCGGCCGCGTGTGGCGCGTCACCTCGACCGACAAGGCTCGCCCCATCCTGGGCGGCGTGCACATGAAGGTCGAGAACAACACCGTACGCCTGGTGGCGACCGATTCCTTCCGCTTGGCCGTGTGCGATACGCAGGTCGAGACCTCGACCCTCGAGGGCTCCTTTGAGCTCAACGTTCCGGCTGACGCCTTTAACGACGCGCTGAACATCATGGCCAGCCAGGCGACCATCATGATCGGGGCTACCGACACCCAGGTCGTCTTCGAGGCCGGCAACACCACCTACGTGTCGCGTCGCATCGAGGGCGTGTACCCCAACTACAAGCAGCTCATCCCCGATTCGTGCGTAACGAGCGTCAAGATCGATGTCGCCGCCTTTAACGCCGCCCTCAAGCGCGTGGCCGTTATCGCGAGCGCCAACCCCGCCGTCAAGTTCGAGATCGATGTCGAGAACGGGCAGATGGGCCTGTCCTCCATTTCCAATGACCAGGACCTTGCGCAGGAGACGATCGATGTCGAGGCTGAGGGCGAGTCGGGTACCATCGCCTTCAACTACCACTACATCTTCGGCTGCCTCAATGCCCTGTCCAAGGAGAAGGAGATCACGCTGGAGCTCAAGAGCTACTCGCAGGCGGGCATCTTCAAGTCCTACGACAAGATCAACTACCTGTACCTGGTCATGCCGGTCCGCATCTAGCGCTGCGCCATGACCATGTTCGCCCGCGATCTTTCCGTCGCGCACTACCGCAGCTTCGATAGCTATCGCCTTGCCCTGGACGAGGGCGTGACGATACTTGCGGGACCCAACGCGGCGGGAAAGACCAATCTCATAGAGGCGCTGCAGCTGCTGACGAGTGGCGCCTCGTTTAGGCATCCGACCGCAGCCGAGCTCGTCCATGACGGCGTGGGCTCGTGCAAGATCGAGCTGAGGCTCGAGGGCGACGGCCGCGTGCTTGATATGGGATTGAGCGCGGAGGACGGTAAGCGCTCGTTTAGTCGCAACGGCAAGAGATGCTCTGCCGCCGGTGTGCGCGGGATTCTGCCGAGCGTGCTGTTTTGCCCCGACCATCTGGACATGGTTAAGCGAGGCGCCAGTGTGCGCCGCGCCGCCCTCGATGACTTTGGCATGCAGCTGAGCGCGCGTTATGCCGATCTTGCGAGCACCTATGGGCGCTGCGTGACCCAGCGTAACGCCCTGCTCAAGGAGACCTGGTACTGTCGCGAGATGCTCGGCGCGTGGAACGATTCGATTGCTCGCGCGGGCTCGGCCCTGCTCGTGCACCGGTTGGCCCTACTCGACCGGCTGGCGGGCCATGTGCACACTGCCTACGGGCAAGTGGCGTCCGGCGAGGCTGCCAACGTGACCTATGCGTCCACGCTGGGGGATTTGCCCCAGGTCGAGGATCGCGAAGAGCTGAAGGGTTGGGCGTACGAGCGCATGCTGGCTGCCCTTGACGAGCATGCCGACGAGGAAATTCGCCGCGGCGTGACGTTGGTGGGACCGCATCGCGACGAGATCGAGTTCACCGTGGCTGGTCGCTCCGCCCGTTCATTTGCCAGCCAAGGACAGCAGCGCACGCTGGTGCTGTCCTGGAAGGTGGCCGAGGTTGCCGTGGCTCGCGATGTCCTGGGCACCGCCCCACTGCTGCTTTTGGACGACGTGATGAGCGAGCTCGACGGCGAGCGTCGCGGCGCTTTCCTGCGGCTGATCGGCGATGATATCCAGACGGTCATAACTACGACCAACCTGGGGTACTTTACCGATGACCTGCTTGATCGAGCCAAGGTGGTGAGCATGGGTGAGACGTGCTAATTACGAGCGCGAGAGCGAGACAGTCGCCTTCAGTGGATTTTTGAACGCAGAGCGCCAGCGCATCCTGGCGTCCGCGACCCCCGAGCGCCGTGCGCAGATGGAGGCTGCCGAGGAGTCGCGCACGGTCTATCGCGCATGGAACGCGGTGTGCTCGGGCACGCGCGAGGGACGGCATGTGACGGGACTGCGCTACCTGCCCGAGTCCAATGAGCTGCTGGTGTATCTCGACTCGCCCTCGTGGACGCAGGAAATGACGCTGTTGCGCGAGATCATCCGCGCGCGCATGGAGCGCGCCGGTGCGCATGTGGACGGCCTGGTGTTCAAAACTACCGCGCCCGGTCACACGCTGCCCGCCGCCAAGGAACGCCTGCGCCCGGCTGAGATCGAGCGACCGCCGGCCCCGCACGCCGACCTCAGCGAGTCCGAGCGTACCGAGATCGAGTGCCAAGTGGCGCCCATCGAAGACCAAAAACTGCGCGAGGCCCTCGAGAATGCCATGAGAGCCAGTGCCGAGTGGGCCAAGGGCGTGCAAAGCAAAAAAGAGCCTTAAATCGCATCTGGTGGCCTTGTAGAGCCAAATACCCTCGTTCCCGAGGGTATTTTTTTACGATAAACTAGTAAGGCTGTACACATTTTCTTGACTGAAGGAGGACGTGTGGCAAACGAAAACGATTACGATGGCGGCGAGATTAAGATTCTCGAAGGTCTCGAGGCCGTTCGTAAGCGCCCGGGCATGTATATCGGCTCGACGAGCGCCAGCGGTCTGCATCACCTGGTGTGGGAGATCGTTGACAACTCCGTCGACGAGGCCATGGCCGGTTTCTGCACCGAGATCCAGGTGACGGTCCACGCCGACAACTCCATCACGGTCGTCGACAACGGGCGCGGCATCCCCGTCGACGAGCACCCTGTTAAAAAGATCCCGACGCTCGAGGTCGTCATGACGATCTTGCACGCCGGCGGTAAGTTCGATAACTCGGCCTATAAGGTCTCGGGCGGCCTGCACGGCGTGGGCATCTCCGTCGTCAACGCGCTGTCCAAGCGCGTGGTCGTTCAAGTTCGTCGCGATGGCAACACCTACGAGATGGAGTTCTCGCGCGGCAAGACCGTCAAGAAGATGGAGGTCGTGGGCACCTCGGATTCGACGGGCACCACCGTCACCTTCTGGCCCGACGACGAGATCTTCGAGACCTGCATCTACGATTTCGATACGCTGCACAACCGTCTGCAGGAGACGGCGTTCCTCAATAAGAACCTCAAGATCGTGCTGACCGACGAGCGCGAGGCGACTCCCCACGTGGAGGAGTTTTGCTACGAGGGCGGCATCATCGACTTCGTCAAGTTCCTCAACGAGGGCAAGGACGTCCCCGAGGCCTTTAAGGAGCCCATCTACATCGAGGGCAAATCGGACCCGGACGCTCCCGTGGCCAAGATGGGCGAGGTCGAGGTTTCCCTGCAGTGGAATAGCGGCTACGGCGAGAACGTCATGTCGTTTGCCAACGACATCTACACTCCCGAGGGCGGCATGCACCTTGAGGGCTTCCGCACCGCGCTCACCCGCGTGATCAACGACTACGCGCGCAAACAGAACCTGCTCAAGGAAAAAGACGCCAACCTGACCGGCGACGATGTGCGCGAGGGCCTTTCGGCCGTTATCTCGGTCAAGCTGCCCGATCCGCAGTTTGAGGGCCAGACCAAGGCCAAGCTCGGTAGCTCCTATATGCGCGCGCTCACGCTCAAGATCGTGACCGACGGACTCGCCGATTACCTCGAGGAGCATCCCAAGCCCGCTCGCGAGATCGTCAAGAAGGCGCAACAGGCCTGCAAGGCGCGAAACGCTGCCCGCAAGGCGCGCGAGGCGACCCGTCGCAAGAGCCTGCTCGAGACGGCGTCCCTGCCCGGTAAGCTCGCTGACTGCTCGGTACGCGATGCCGAGCTGACCGAGCTCTTCATCGTAGAGGGCGACTCGGCAGGCGGTTCGGCCAAGGACGGCCGTCGCCGAGACATCCAGGCGATTCTGCCCCTGCGCGGCAAGATTCTGAACGTCGAGCGCGTTGGTGACCATCGCGCGTTCTCGAGTGACACCATCCAGTCGCTGATTACCGCGATCGGCTGCGGCGTCACGACGAGTGCCGGCGACGGCGGCGACTTCGATATCACCAAGGCGCGCTACCACAAGATCATCATCATGACCGATGCAGACGTCGACGGTGCGCACATCCGCATCCTGCTGCTGACGTTTTTCTACAAGTACATGCGTCCGCTGATCGATGCCGGCTACGTCTATGTTGCCTGTCCGCCCATCTTTGGCATTAAGGTGCGCAACAAGATCCACTACGTGTATCCCAACGGCCGCCAGCCCGAAGACGAGATCTTGCGCGACACCATCCAGAGTCTGGGCCTGAACCCCGACGATAACGACGAAGACGGCAAGGCCAAGGATGGCAAGATCACCAAGAAGCGCAAGGGCTATACCGTCCAGCGCTACAAGGGTCTGGGCGAGATGGACCCCAAGCAGCTCGCCTCGACGACGATGGATCCCAAGACCCGCATCCTGCAGCGCGTGTCGATCGAGGATGCCGTGGTGGCAGACCGCGCCGTGCGCGAGCTGATGGGCTCCGAGGTCGGCTATCGCCGCGAGTACATCGAGAAGCACGCCCATGACGCACGCTTCCTAGACGCCTAGCTTTCCCAGGCACCCCATCTTGCCCTTCAGGATTTCGGGCGCCGCACGCAAGGCGTGCGCCCTCATCCTTCAGGGCAACCTGGGGCACCTGGAAAACCTAGGAGGGTTATCCGGCATTCCCGGTAATCCGTCTCCGTGGTAGGGAACTAATGGACCACGCAAACCATGAGGAGGTAACGTGGCAGACGATATCAACAATAACGAGGGTATGGACGAGGCCGGCGACGCCGGTATGCCCGACGATCTGAAGCGCCTGCTCGCCCGTGCTGAGCAGGGCGAGGACGGCGATCCTGACGCCTATAACCCCGATGCCGATGATGATGAGGAAGAGGACGACGACGGTGAGCTCGAGGAGAGCTTTGGCGAAGTCGATCGTGGCGCCTCGGCCGGCGAGGATATAAACGGCGGCCAGCTCCAGATTTCGGAGTTTGGCCGCGAGATGAAGCAGTCATTTATCGAGTATTCGATGTCGGTCATCACGGCGCGCGCCCTGCCGGACGTGCGCGACGGCTTAAAGCCGGTGCACCGCCGCATCCTGTACGCGATGAACGAGAGCGGCATCTACCCCAACCGTCCGCACAAGAAGTCCGCTTGGACGGTCGGCGAAGTTATCGGTAAGTACCATCCGCATGGCGACTTCGCGGTCTATGAGGCCATGGTCCGCCTGGCGCAGTGGTTCTCCATGCGCACGCCGCTCATCGACGGCCACGGCAACTTCGGCAACATCGACGGCGACGGCGCCGCTGCCATGCGTTACACCGAGAGCCGCCTGGCAAAGCCCGCCATGGAGCTGCTGCGTGACCTGCAGA
This sequence comes from uncultured Collinsella sp., assembly GCA_958451615.1. Classification (GTDB taxonomy): domain Bacteria; phylum Actinomycetota; class Coriobacteriia; order Coriobacteriales; family Coriobacteriaceae; genus Collinsella. The sequence goes on from CAUDQR010000017.1 coordinate 46,315, forward strand.
AGGATACCGTCGACTGGCAGCCCAACTACGACGAATCGCTCGCCGAACCCGTGGCGCTGCCTGCGCGCTTCCCCAACCTGCTGGTCAACGGCAGCCAGGGCATCGCCGTCGGCATGGCCACCAATATCGCCCCGCATAACCTCACCGAGGCGATCGAGGCAACCTGCTACCTGATCGATAATCCCGACGCCACTGTCGACGAGCTCATGCAGATCATGCCCGGTCCGGACTTCCCCACCGGCGCTATCATCATGGGCAGCGCCGGCATCAAACAGAGTTACGAGACCGGACGCGGCTCCATCACCGTGCGCGCCAAGGCTCATGTGGAGTCCACCAAGACCGGCCGCAGCCGCTTGGTCTTTACCGAGATCCCCTACATGGTCAACAAGGGCACCCTGCAGGAGAAGATCGCCCAACTCGTCAACGACAAGCGCATCGAGGGCATCTCGGACATGCGCGATGAGTCCAACCAGAAGGGCATCCGCCTGGTCATCGAGCTCAAGAAGGGTGTTATCCCACAGGTTGTGCTCAACAATCTGTACAAGTACACCTCGCTGCAGACGACCTTTGGCGCCAACAACTTGGCGCTCGTCAACGGCGTGCCCAAATGCCTGAGCCTGCGTGAGATGCTGCAGCACTATATCGACCACCAGGTCGACGTCGTCACCCGCCGCACCCGCTTCGACCTTAAGAAGGCCCAGGCTCGCGCGCATATCCTTGAGGGTTACCTGATGGCTCTCGACCATATCGACGAGGTCATTAGCATTATCCGCTCCTCGCAGACCGACTCCGAGGCCAGTAGCCGCCTGATCGAGCGCTTTGGCTTTACGCCCGAGCAGACCACGGCCATTCTCGAGATGAAGCTGCGCCGCCTGACCGGCCTGGAGCGCGACAAGATCCAGGAAGAGCTGGACGGCCTGCGCCGCGCCATCGCCTACTACGAGGACCTGCTGGCGCACGAGGAGAAGATCCTGGGCGTCATTAAGGAAGAGATGCGCGAGATCTCCAAGAAGTTCGGCGATAAGCGCCGCACCGAGATCAGCCATGTCGAGAAGGACCTGGACGTCGAGGACCTCATTGCCGATGAGGACATGGTCGTGACCATCACCCACACCGGCTATGTCAAGCGCATCCCGGTGGCCGCCTACCGCGCCCAGAAGCGCGGCGGCAAGGGCGTGTCGGGCGTCAACCTCAAAGAGGACGACGTCATCGACGAGATGTTCATCGCGTCCACGCACGAGTACGTGCTGTTCTTCTCGAGCAAGGGTAAGGTCTATCGCCTGAAGGTGCACGAGCTGCCGGTGGGTACGCGCCAGGCGCGCGGTACCGCAATCGTCAACCTGCTGCCCTTCGAGGAGGGCGAGAAGATCGCGAGCGTCATCAGCTGCCGCGAGTTCCCTGCCGACGAGTACCTGATGTTTGCCACCAAGAGCGGCATGGTCAAGAAGACCGTAATGAGCGCATATGACCGCAGCCGCCGCGACGGCCTGATCGCTATCAACCTGCGTGACGACGACGCGCTGCTGAACGTGCGCCGCGTGCGCGAGGGCGACAAGATTATCCTGGCCACCACCGCGGGCAAGGCGATCATGTTCTCCGAGGAGCAGGTGCGCGCCACCGGCCGCGATACTAGCGGCGTTCGCGGTATCGGTATGAAGGACGGCGTGAGCGTTCTGGGCATGGAAGTCACTAACGGCAACGGCGATCTATTCGTCATCACCGAGCGCGGCTACGGCAAGCGCACGCCGGTCGCGGACTACCCGGAGCAGAATCGCGGCGGCCAGGGCGTCTACACCATCCAAATGACCGAGCGTAAGGGCAACCTCGCGGCCATGAAGACGGTGGGCCCGCAGCACGAGTTGTTCATCGTGACGGAGGGCGCGACGGTCATTCGCGTCAAGACCGATGAGATTAGCCAGACTGGCCGCGCTACCCAGGGCGTCAAGATGATGACCGTTGACGACAACGACCGCATCTGCGCCGTAGCCCGCATGACGGCCGCCAAGGAGAAGCCCGAAGGTGAAGGCGCCGAGGCCGCAACCGACGCCGAAGAGGCCCCAGTCGACCTAGGCGACGGCAACGACATGCCAGAGGATCTCCTAGACGAGTAAGAGGCCCTAGCTGGTAGAAAATATCAGACCCCATATATCGGCGGTCGGCGCACCTGCGCGCCGACCGCTTTTTTGAAAACCTTGGGACCCCATGGTCGCCGGGCTGACGAGATGGTTTTGGTTTGTCGCGAGTTCCGCACGCAAAGAAGGCCACTTAATGTGGCCTTCGTCTTGCGCAGG